>NZ_JBHXPI010000031.1:21332-69293 GCF_042718575.1 Streptomyces sp. NPDC058579 | reverse complement strand
CTGTTTGCGCCCTCGCGCGGCTTGGTTCAGGTGGTGCGTGTGCGGGGCGGTGCGGGGGTCAGTCCTTGAAGGTCTCGGACTTGACGTCGGCCCAGTCGGCGCCCTTGACCTGGTAGACGGTCAGCTGCTTGTTGGTGGTGTCGCCGTACTGGTCGAAGGCGACCTTGCCGGTCACACCCTCGAAGGAGACCTTGGACATGGCCTCGGTGACCTTGGCGCGGGCGTCGTCGGGGAGCTTGCCGTTGTTGGCGGCGACGACGGCCTTGACGGCCTGGATGATGGACCATGCGGCGTCGTAGGAGTAGCCGCCGTAGGCCGCGTACGGGTCCTTGTAGCCGGCCGCCGAGTAGTCGGCGATGAACTTCTTGGCCGAGGGGAGCTTCTCGACGGGGAAGCCGACCGAGGTGGCCAGGTCACCGTCGTTGGCCTCGCCCGAGGCCTTGATGAACTCGGGGTCGAAGATGCCGTCGCCGCCCATGGTGGGGATCTTGGCGCCGGTCTTCTTGACCTGGTCGGAGAGCAGGCCGCCCTCGGGGTACTGGCCGCCGAAGTAGACGGAGTCGGCGCCCGAGCCCTTGATCTTGTTGGCGGTGGAGGAGAAGTCCGTCTCCTTGACCGTCACGGAGTCCGTGCCGACGACGGTGCCGCCGAGGCGCTTGAACTCGTCGGAGAAGATCGCGGCGAGGCCGGCGCCGTAGGTCTGCTTGTCGTTGACGACGAAGACCTTCTTCTTGCCGGCGTCCTTGAACAGGTAGTTCGCGGCGAACTTGCCCTGGATGACGTCGGTGGTGGCGGTACGGAAGTAGGTCTTGAAGGGGCGCTTGAACTCGCCCTTGCCCCAGTTGTCACCCTGCGAGAGCGAGGGGTTGGTGTTGGCCGGGGAGACCTGGGTGAGGTTGGCCTTGTCGAAGTCGGCCTGCATCGACTGGGAGACGCCGGAGTTCAGCGGGCCGACGACGCCGAGGACGTCCTTGATGCCGACGAGCTTGGTGGCGTTGGCCTTGCCGGTGGCGGGGACGGCCTGGTCGTCGAGGGCCTCGATCTTGAAGGTTACGCCCGGGACCTCTTTGTTCTTGTTGGCGGTCTGGACCGCCAGGTCCACGGAGTTCTTGATGCCCTGACCCAGCGCCGAGAGCGAGCCCGTGAGCGGCGCGTCGACACCGATGACGACGGTCGTGCCGCCGGCAGTGTTGTCGGACCCGCCCTTGTCGTCGCGCGAACCGCAGGCGGTGAGGGTGAGTGCTCCCGTGGTGACCACGGTGGTGAGGATGAGCAAGGAACGGTTGCGCACGATGAATCCTTTCCCTGGCGCGGCCCCCTCGAGCTGAGGCGGTGCCGTGAAGCATGAAGCTGGAGGTGCCGTTTGTGAATGCCGGGCCGTACTGGGGATGACTGGGTGGTGCAGGGCCGTGCAGTGGACACGCCCGGCGGCGCGGTAACTGGCCGTGACTCTAAGCGCAGGTGGAGGAGGTGGGGAGCGGCGAGGTCAGGATGTGACTGTCTTGTTATCGCGAGGGGGAGAGGAGGTGGACGGCGGGTGGGCAAACTCGGGCAAATCGGTCAGCATGTGGGTGTTCACATAGTGAGAACGCCCAGTTCCGCTAAGGGGCTTGAGCGGATCATGCTCCTGTCGACCCGCCCGCGGAGGTCTCCGGATATCGGACAGTCACTCAAACGTCAGCGGACGGAACGCTGAGTGCAGCGCTCCGCTTGCCCCTCGCGTCGACGTCACGGAGTGTTACGGAGGCGGCTTCCAGTTCTCCGAACTCCCCGTCGCGCCGTTCGCCGCCGCGCACCGTCTTCGGGTCTCCTCGTCGGCGAACGAGGCCGCCGCCTCGCGCCCGGCGGCGCGCTCCTTCGCGCGGGCGAGCGCGAGGACCTCGTCGTGGATCACCAACTGCTCGTTGGAGAGCCCCTTCTGCTCCCAGTCGAGCCCCGCCCACTTGCTCCCGACCAGGGCTTCCTTGACCCAGTACGCGACGAGATCGACGCACAGGTCCACGGGGGATCTGGCGGTCGGCGACGTGGGCGACGGGGTGGGTGATGGGGTGGCGGAGGGGCGGGCGTCGGGGCCCGCGCGGGGGTCGCCGGCGGCGCAGCCGGGGAGCGTGGCGAGGGCGCACGCGGCGAGGGCGGTGCGGAGGGTGACGCGGAGGGCGGTCGTGACCGTCGTGCGCGCCGGAAGCCCCATGACGGCGACGCTAGTGGATGGCCCTTGCTCGACACAACGGGCCTTGATGCCGGGCGAGTTGGAGTTGTCCGGACCTGCTTGGACTTTGCTCGGGGGCATTGCTCGGACATGGAACGGCATGGAACGGCATGGAGCGGCATGGAGTGGCATGGGAACGGCCCGGGACGGTCATGACCGTCCCGGGCCGCGCCGGAAGCCCTTCGCGGGCTGGGGGTTCAGGTACGGGCTGCTCAGGCCCCGGCGCCGCTGCCGCCCGTGTTCGGGACGTTGCCGGCGTCCTTGGCGGTGACCTCGCGGAGCAGGCAGGTCAGCCGGGCCGTGCAGACCCGCTTGTCCTGCTCGTCGGTGATCACGATCTCGTACGTCGCCGTGGACCGGCCGCGGTGCACCGGGGTCGCGACACCCGTCACGAGGCCGCTGCGGACGCCGCGGTGGTGGGTGCAGTTCAGGTCGACGCCCACCGCGATCTTGGAGATGCCGCCGTGCAGCATGGAGCCGACCGACCCGAGGGTCTCGGCGAGGACGGCGGAGGCGCCGCCGTGCAGCAGGCCGTACGGCTGGGTGTTGCCCTCCACCGGCATCGTGCCGACGACCTTGTCCGCCGACGCCTCGAGGATCTGTACACCCATGCGGTTGCCGAGGTGGCCCGCCGAGAAGAGGGCGGGCAGGTCGACGCCGAGCGCGGCGTACTCGTCGAGGACTTCCTGCGGGAACTTCACGTGCTGCTGCTCGCCCATCGGCCCGGCTCCGTTCGTCTTCGTACTGCGTACGTCGTCAGTGCGTGCCTGAGCAAACGCTTAGGCGCGTGGCGATTGTTCCAGACGGACCCGGGCGGTGGGGCGGTCACCCCCGGTCAGCTCGTCGGTCGGCTCTTCGGTCGGCTCGGGAGGAAGAGCCGGCAGAGCGGGTCGTTCGCGTGCTGCGGTTCGTGGCAGGGGACGAGCCGGTAGGGACGGACCTGGAGAAGGAAGTACTGGTCGGGCGCCACGGGCGGCGCCTCCGCGCGGAACGGCTTGCCGTCGTCGTTCCTGATCCGGAGCTCGCCGCGGGTGCCCGCCGCATCCCGGTAGTCGGCCGCGATCTCCCAGTCGCAGCTCTCACGCTCGGTGACGGTCGCCGCCACCCGCAGGCCGCCGGGCGTGCTGCCGCCGCCGAGATCGATCTTCCGGTGGTCGAAGTAAGGCTGCCCCTGGTCGTCGCCTTCGTCGGTGATGAGCGGAACCGGGTTCGGCGTCCGGAGATCGAAGAGGACCCCCGGGTACGGCGCCTCACCCTGGGCCGGGTGTCGCAGGACGAAGCGGGCGGTCGAGGGGGCGCAGGTGACGTCGACCGCGCGCATGTCGGTGATCGACAGCTGGGAGGTCCGGTCGCTGAAGAGGTTGAGTTTGACGACGGTGGTCGGGCCGAGCATGAGGGTCTCGCCCGTCAGGTGGGGGCTCGCGCCGATGACCCGCCCGCCGAGGGGCCCGAGGATCCGCCACGCGTTCCGTCCGTAGTCGCGCGCCGCGATGTCCAGGGCCGCCAGCTCGCGCTGTTCCGCCGGGGTGATCGTCCGGTCGAGGACGATAGTCCAGTCGTCGCTGTCGAGCGCGGAGTTGTCGGGGTCCGTCGCGGTCGTGAACGGCGCCTCCTCCTTGTCCAGTTGCTTCTGGGCATCGTCCTCGGCGCGCAGCCGGGACTCCGTGGAGAGGGTGTCGTAGACGTACGTGACGACCTGACCGAGGCCGGCCGTGGCCAGGATCCCCAGGGCGATCACCACGAGCCCGCGCACGAGGACCTTCGTCCGCCGGGAGGGCGGCACCTCGGCGCCTGGAGCGATCCGCTCCATCGCGAGATCGCTCAGGGACGGCCCCTGGGGTTCGGGCGGAACCGGCGCCACCGGTGGGCGATCAGGCGGTGGCGGCTCCGGGGAGGGCGGAGAGGGTGGAGTGGACAACACGAGCCCCCGTTGCGTCCGTGAATGGGAGTGGAGGATACAGAGCGCCCCGGAACCCCCGGCAGAGCGGAACCGGTCACTCTGCCGAGCCGTTGCCTCCGCGAGGTCAGTCCCCCGCCCCCGCCGCCGGCACCAGCCGGACGATCACGGACTTGCTGGCGGGGGTGTTGCTGATGTCCGCCGTGGAGTCCAGCGGCACCAGGACGTTCGTCTCCGGGTAGTACGCGGCCGCGCAGCCGCGGGCCGTCGGGTAGTGCACGACCCGGAAGCCGGGCGCGCGCCGTTCGACGCCGTCCTTCCACTCGCTCACGAGGTCGGTGTACGCCCCGTCCGCGAGGCCGAGGGCCGCCGCGTCCTCGGGGTGGACGAGGACGACCCGGCGGCCGCCCTTGATACCGCGGTAGCGGTCGTCGAGGCCGTAGATCGTGGTGTTGTACTGGTCGTGCGAGCGAAGGGTCTGCAGGACCAGCCGGCCTTCCGGAACCGTCGGGTACTCGACGGGGGCGGCGGTGAAGTTGGCCTTGCCTGTCGCGGTCGGGAAGCGGCGTTCGTCGCGCGGTGCGTGCGGGAGAGCGAAGCCGCCGGGGGAGGCGGCCAGGCGGGCGTTGAAGTCGTCGAAGCCGGGCACCACGCGCGCGATGCGGTCGCGGATCGTGGCGTAGTCCTTCTCGAACTCCTCCCAGGGCGTGGCCGATCCGGCGCCGAGGACGGCCCGGGCCATGCGGGCCACGATCGCCGGTTCGGAGAGCAGGTGCGGGCTCGCGGGCGGCAGGTTGCCGCGCGAGGCGTGCACCTGGCCCATCGAGTCCTCGACGGTCACGAACTGCTTGCCGCTGCTCTGGACGTCCTTGTCGGTGCGGCCGAGCGTGGGGAGGATCAACGCGCGCGTGCCGGTGACCGCGTGCGAGCGGTTCAGCTTGGTCGAGACGTGGACGGTGAGCCGGGCGCGGCGCATCGCCGCCTCGGTGACGTCCGTGTCGGGGGTGGCTCCGACGAAGTTGCCGCCCATGGCGAAGAAGACCCTCGCCTCGCCGTCGCGGAGCGCCTGGATCGAGCGGACCACGTCGAAGCCGTGGTGGCGCGGCGAGACGATCCCGAACTCCTTGTCCAGGGCGTCCAGGAAGGCGGGCGCGGGCCGCTCGAAAATGCCCATGGTGCGGTCGCCCTGCACGTTCGAGTGGCCGCGCACGGGGCAGACGCCGGCGCCGGGGCGGCCGATGTTGCCGCGCAGCAGGAGGAAGTTGACGACCTCGCGGATCGTGGGCACGGAGTGCTTGTGCTGGGTGAGGCCCATCGCCCAGCAGACGATGGTCCGCTCGGATGCGAGGACCATCTCCAGGGCCCGCTCGATCTCGGTGCGGTCGAGGCCGGTCGCGGCGAGCGTCTCGTCCCAGTCGGCGGCGCGCGCGGCGGCCGTGAACTCCTCGTACCCGTGGGTGTGTTCCCGTACGAACTCCTCGTCGACCGCGCCCGGGGTCTCCAGGACCAGCTTGTTGAGCAGGCGGAAGAGGGCCTGGTCGCCGCCGATGCGGATCTGGAGGAAGAGGTCGGTGAGCGAGGCGCCCTTGAGGAGGCCCAGCGGGGTCTGCGGGTTCTTGAACTTCTCCAGGCCCGCCTCGGGCAGCGGATTGACGGAGATGATCTTCGCGCCGGCCGCCTTGGCCTTCTCCAGGGCGGAGAGCATCCGGGGGTGGTTCGTGCCCGGGTTCTGTCCGGCGACGACGATCAGGTCGGCCTGGTGCAGGTCTTCGAGGGAGACGCTGCCCTTGCCGATCCCGATGGTCTCCTTGAGCGCCGAACCGGAGGACTCGTGGCACATGTTGGAGCAGTCCGGCAGGTTGTTCGTGCC
The DNA here is from genome assembly GCF_042718575.1 of Streptomyces sp. NPDC058579. Taxonomy (NCBI): domain Bacteria; kingdom Bacillati; phylum Actinomycetota; class Actinomycetes; order Kitasatosporales; family Streptomycetaceae; genus Streptomyces; species Streptomyces sp. NPDC058579. The sequence goes on along the minus strand of NZ_JBHXPI010000031.1, from coordinate 63,317 downwards.
GAACTCGCGGGCGAAGAGCTGGAGGAGGAACGCGGCCTCGTTGCTGGTCCGGCCCGAGGTGTAGAAGAGGGCCTCGTCGGGGGAGGAGAGGGCGGTCAGCTCCTCGGCGATGATCGCGAACGCCCGCTCCCAGGTCACCGCCTCGTACCGCTCGGCGCCCTCGGCCAAATAGACGGGCTGGGCGATGCGGCCCTGCTGGCCCAGCCAGTACCCGCTGCGGTTCGCGAGGTCCGCCACCGGGTGCGCGGCGAAGAAGTCCGGGGTCACGCGGCGCAGCGTCGCCTCCTCGGCGACCGCCTTCGCGCCGTTCTCGCAGAACTCCGCCACGTGCCGCTTGTCGCCTTCGGGCCAGGCGCAGCCGGGGCAGTCGAAGCCGTCCTTCTGGTTGACCTTGAGCAGGGTCCGCGCGGTGCGCCGCACGCCCATCTGTGCCTGGGAGATCCTCAGGGTGTGCGCGACGGCGGCGAGGCCGGCGGCGGTGTGCCGCGGCGGCTCGACCTGCGGGGCGTCCTGGACCGGGTCGCCTGCGGGGGGCTTGCTGACCATCGCGCTCTCCCTTGAGCGGTCATCGTGTGGCGTACGTCTTCGATCCTGTCACGGGCCACCGACAGCGTGTGCCCGAGGGCTGCTGTGGGCGGGATTGTCAGTGGTCCGTGGCAGGATCGTGTCCGTGGCTGATACAGCATCGAAGAAGACCGAAGAAACCCGTCCGCGCCTGCTCCTCATGGACGGGCACTCCTTGGCGTACCGGGCGTTCTTCGCGCTGCCCGCGGAGAACTTCACGACCGCGACCGGACAGCCGACGAACGCCATCTACGGCTTCGCGTCGATGCTGGCGAACACGCTCCGCGACGAGGCGCCCACGCACTTCGCCGTCGCGTTCGACGTGTCCCGCAAGACCTGGCGGTCGCAGGAGTTCCCGGAGTACAAGGCGAACCGCTCCAAGACCCCGGACGAGTTCAAGGGGCAGGTGGAGCTGATCGGCGAGCTGCTCGACGCGATGCGCGCGCCGCGGTTCGCGATCGACGGCTTCGAGGCCGACGACGTCATCGCCACGCTCGCGACGCAGGCCGAGGCGGCCGGCTTCGAGGTCCTGATCGTCACCGGCGACCGGGACTCCTTCCAGCTGATCACGGACCACGTGACCGTGCTGTACCCGACGAAGGGCGTCTCCGAGCTGACCCGGTTCACCCCGGAGAAGGTCGAGGAGAAGTACGGCCTCACGCCGCAGCAGTACCCGGACTTCGCCGCGCTGCGCGGCGACCCGTCGGACAATCTGCCGGGCATCCCGGGTGTCGGTGAGAAGACCGCGGCGAAGTGGATCAACCAGTTCGGTTCGTTCGCGGAGCTGGTCGAACGCGCCGAGGAGATCAAGGGCAAGGCCGGGCAGAACTTCCGGGACCACCTGGATGCGGTCAAGCTCAACCGCGTCCTGACGGAGATGGTGCGGGACGTCGAGCTGCCCAGCACGGTCCAGGACCTGGAGCGCGTTCCGTACGACCGCACGGCCGTCGCGATGGTCCTCGACACGCTGGAGATCCGTAACCCTTCGCTGCGCGAGCGGCTGCTCGCCGTCGACCCGGGCGCCGCCGAGGAGCAGGCCCCGGCGCCCGCCGCCGGTGTGGAGCTGGACGGCTCGGTCCTCGGCGCGGGTGAGCTCGCCCCCTGGCTGGCCGAGCACGGCACGAAGCCGCTGGGCGTGGCCACGGTCGACAGCTGGGCGCTGGGCACGGGGAACGTCGGCGAGATCGCGCTGGCGGCCGGCGACGGCGCCGCCGCCTGGTTCGACACGACCGAGCTCGACGAGGCCGACGAGCAGGCCTTCGCCGCCTGGATCGCGGACCCGGAGCGGCCCAAGGTGCTGCACAACGCCAAGGGCGTGATGCGGGTCTTCCCCGAGCACGGCTGGAGCGTCGCCGGTGTCGCCATGGACACCGCGCTCGCCGCCTACCTCGTCAAGCCGGGCCGCCGCTCCTTCGCGCTCGACGCGCTCTCCCTGGAGTACCTCGGCCGTGAGCTCGCCCCGGCGTCCGCCGCCGACGGCCAGCTCGCGTTCGGCGCCGACGACTCGGCGGAGGCCGACGCCCTGATGACGCAGGCCCGGGCCGTCCTCGACCTCGGTGGCGCCTTCGAGGAGAAGCTCGGCGAGGTCGGTGCCCGCGAGCTGCTGCACGAGGTGGAGCTGCCGACGTCCGAGCTTCTGGCCCGCCTGGAGCGGCACGGCATCGCCGCCGACCGGGCCCATCTGGAGGCCATGGAGCAGCAGTTCGCCGGCGCGGTGCAGCAGGCCGTGAAGGAGGCGCACGCCTCGGTCGGGCACGAGTTCAACCTCGGCTCGCCCAAGCAGCTCCAGGAGGTGTTCTTCGGCGAGCTGAACCTGCCGAAGACGAAGAAGACCAAGACCGGCTACACCACGGACGCCGACGCGCTGGCCTGGCTGGCCGGGCAGACCGAGCACGACCTGCCGGTGATCATGCTCCGTCACCGTGAGCAGGCGCGGCTGCGGTCCACGGTCGAGGGCCTGATCAAGACGATCGCCGCCGACGGCCGCATCCACACCACCTTCAGCCAGACCGTGGCCGCCACCGGCCGGCTCTCCTCCACCGACCCGAACCTGCAGAACGTGCCGGTGCGCACCGACGAGGGCCGGGCGATCCGGCACGGCTTCGTCGTGGGCGAGGGCTTCGAGTCCCTGATGACGGCGGACTACAGCCAGATCGAGCTTCGGGTCATGGCCCACCTCTCCGAGGACGAGGGCCTCATCGAGGCGTTCGCCTCGGGTGAGGACCTGCACACCACGGTCGCCTCGCAGGTCTTCGGCGTCGAGCGGTCCGCCGTCGACGCGGAGATGCGGCGCAAGATCAAGGCCATGTCGTACGGCCTGGCGTACGGCCTGTCGGCCTTCGGCCTCTCCCAGCAGCTGAACATCGAGGCGGGCGAGGCCCGGGCCCTGATGGACACCTACTTCGAGCGCTTCGGCGGGGTACGGGACTATCTGCGCCGCGTCGTCGACGAGGCGCGCGCCACGGGGTACACGGAGACGATGCTGGGCCGCCGCCGGTACCTCCCGGATCTGAACAGCGACAACCGTCAGCGCCGTGAGGCCGCCGAGCGGATGGCGCTGAACGCTCCGATCCAGGGCACGGCGGCGGACATCGTGAAGGTCGCGATGCTGAAGGTGGACCGTGCACTGACCGAGGCGGGTCTCGCCTCCCGCATGCTGCTCCAGGTCCACGACGAAATCGTCCTCGAAGTGGCCCCGGGCGAGCGGAAGAAGGTCGAGTCCCTGGTCCGCGAGCAGATGTCCGCGGCCGCCTCGCTGCGGGCCCCGCTCGACGTCTCGGTCGGCGTGGGCGAGGACTGGGAGTCGGCGGCCCACTGACGGACCGGATCGCTCACGGCCCCCGGCGCGCCGCCGGGGCCGTGAGCGGGCGCGCCGGCGCTTGCGCCGAGCGGACCAGCGCGATCAGCGAGATCCCGGACGGGAGCGCTCCGGCTCACGACCCGCTGCCTCATGGGGCGCCGCCGGACGCGGGCGCGCTCCGCGCAGCCGCATCCCCGCCCCGTACAGCAGCAGGCCGACGGCGAGCCCCGCGCCGCCGCCGAAGCAGGCCGTCGGAATGATGTCCAGGGGCGTCTCGATCCGCCCCCAGTACGTGTACCAGCGCAGGCACCGGTGCACGATCCCGGCCAGGACGCACGCGCCGACGAGCCCGCCGGCCAGCCAGCGGCCCCGGCGGGTCAGGACCGGCACCTCGGCGGGCGGCGTCGCCCCGCCGGGCGCGGCCCGCAGCGCCCGTACCGTGAACCACACCAGCAGCACGAGCGCCAGGGCCGACCCTCCGTACTGGAAGTACAGATAGACCGGGAAACCGGCGATGATCTCGCCGAGGAACGGGAGCGCGCGGGTGCCCCAGCGGTCGAGATGCGTGAAGGAGTCCCACACCACGTGCGTCGAGGCGCCGAGCGCCGCCGACAGACAGAACCAGGTAGCCAGCGGCAGGACCGGCCGGCCGCGCCAGGAGCCGCCCCGGACGAAGCCGTACACCCGGCTCTGCCGTCGGGCCGGCAGCAGGGCCACCAGCGGCTCACGCACCATCAGCCACACGGCCACCAGCGCGGCGCTGATCAGCAGATCGACCGTCAGGATCCCCACGGGGGAGTGCGTGACGCTCCCGAAGAGCATCGCGCCCGGCACCGCGGTCGCCGCGAAATAGGTCATGTCGGGCGAGAACGACCCTGCCACGAGCGCGGAGGCGATCAGCGGTCCGCGTCCGGTGCCGTCGCGGCGGATGCCCGGCAGCACCGCGGCGGCATGGCTGAGCGTGAACGGCATCGGAACTTCCCCCTCGTGTCCGCGCCGGCCCCGGACGTCCTTCACGTCGGCGGTCGGCGGTCACGCCAGTATGCGGGAGCGATCTCCGCCCGGATCGTGGGCGACCAAGAGGTGACGAAAGCGTGAAACACGGTCAGGGCGCGGTGTCCCGGCGCCGGTCGGTGTCATAGGGTCTCCTGAGGCCATGCGCGGGGAGCGCGGGTGCAGTCGAGGGGGAGGGAATACGTATGGCAGCGCAATTCGGCCGCCGTCTTCGCAGGGGAGCCACGAGCGGTGCCGTCGTAGCGGCGGCGGTGGCGGCGCTGGCCGCCTCGCAGGCGCCCGGCGTGGTGCCGCCGCCCTCGGACAGCGCGGCCGGGGACCGGCCGGTCGGCGCCGGTGACGCGACGCCGACCCCGCCCGACGGTTCGGCCACCGGCGACTCGCCGTACTACACCGACCTGCCTCCGCTGAACACGCCGAACAAGCCCGGCACTTCCATAGACCTGCCGATCATCACCGGCCCCGCGGAGGCCGGCATACCCGCGTCCGTGCTCGCCGCCTACAAGCGGGCCGAGCAGTCGATCCGGTCCAGCGACCCCACGTGCAACCTTCCGTGGCAGCTGCTCGCCGGCATAGGCAAGGTCGAGTCCGGACAGGCGCGCGGCGGTCGGGTCGACGCCAACGGCACGACCCTCTCGCCGATCCTCGGCCCGAAGCTCAACGGTGTCGGCTTCGCCAACATCTCGGACACCGACAACGGCGCCTTCGACGGCGACACGACGCACGACCGTGCCGTCGGCCCGATGCAGTTCATCCCCTCCACCTGGGCGACCTGGGGTCAGGACGCCAACGGCGACGGCCGCAAGGACCCCAACAACATCTACGACGCCGCCCAGGCCGCCGGTATGTACCTGTGCGCCAACAACCGCGACCTCGCGGTCAAGGCGGACCTGGACCGGGCGATCCTCAGCTACAACCGCTCGACCGAGTACCTGCGCACGGTGCTCTCCTGGTTCGAGTACTACAAGCGCGGCACCCACCAGGTCCCGGACGGCACGGGCGTGCTGCCCGTCGACCGCAGCGACACCCCGAGCACCGGCCCCTCGTCGAAGCCCACGCCGACTGCGCCCGTCACCCCGTCGCCCGGCCCGACCACGCCGAAGCCGAACCCGACGAAGCCCGGCACCACTCCGCCGGTCACACCGCCCGTCACCCCGCCGACCACCCCGAAGGTCGCCACGCTCAAGGACGCCGGCACCGGCACCCTGACGGCCACCGTCGGCAGCGTCTTCGCCGAGCGACCGACGGTCGAGGCGCTGGACGCCGCGGGCAAGCCCGTCGCCGGAGTGGGCGTGCGCTTCGAGATCGTCGGCTCCACCGACGCCAACCTCGGTGGCGTGGCGAAGAGCGTCACTGTCCTCACCGGCCTCAACGGCCGGGCCGTCGCGCCGAACGTCCGGGCAGGCGAGCAGACGGGCACCTTCACGGTCCGGGCCACGGCCGTTGGCCGCAACACCGCGTCCGTCTCGTTCTCCGCGACCGTCACCGAGCGGCAGGCCGACGCGCTGGTCCGCGCCGACGCCACGGAGCTGACCGCCACCACGGGCGGCCGGTTCGCCGACCGCATCCTGGTGAAGGCCACCCTCGACGGCGCCGTCGCCTCCTCGGTGGGCCTGACCGCCACCATGATCAACTCGGCGGAGGACCCGCAGCAGAACAGCAAGGGCCCGTACTTCAAGGACGCCGACGGCAACCCCGTCCGCACCCTCACAGGCCTGAAGACGGACGCCTTCGGACTCGTCACCCTCCCCGACGTCTTCGCCGACGACCAGGCCGGCACCTTCCTGCTCCGGCTCACGGCGCCCGGTGGCGGCTCCGTGACCATCGAGCTCAAGGTCACCGCCCCGACCCCGGAGCCCGACCCGACGCCGACCCCGTCCTCCTCGCCTACGTCCTGAGGTACCGCCCGGCAGGCGCCCCCGAACAGGCGCCACGCCGCACGGTCAGTCGGTCCGCCGCCCTCCCGTCCACCCCGGACGAGGAGGCGGCGCTCTGCGTTTGAGTGCAACGTGTTCTCATCTCGGGCCCGCGTTGCTACGGTGCCCCCGCCCTGACGCCGCATCAGATCGAGCACCCGGGAGGCCGACCATGCGCGCCCTCGTAGCCGCCGCCATCGGGCTGGTCCCAGTCCTCCTCGTCATCCTCCTCGTCTCCGTGGTCGACCTGCCGCCCGACGGGCCAACCTCGCCCAAGCCCCTCCTCACCGCCGACCCCGGCCCCAAGAAGTAGGAGGAGCTCCGTCCATGCGCCGCCGAGCCAGCCTCGTCCTGCTCGCCTTCGCGGTCTTCTTCGCCGCGATGGCCCCCACCCTCCGCTGGTACGTCTTCCCACGCGTGGCGAAGATCCCGCCGAACCAGTACCAGGAGATCGTCCTGGAGGCGAAGCCCGCGACCCTCGTCGACTACTCGACCCTCACGGCCAAGAAGGTCGAGAAACTCACCATCATCCAGACCCTCAAGGGCAACGTGGAGGAGTCGAAGCGGATCGAACGCTCCGCCGGCCGCGACGTCGTCGTCTGGGACGCCCTCACCTACATCACCGGCCCCGACGGCAAGATGGTCTCCCAGATCCCCGAGCGGTACGTCTTCGACGCCCACACCCAGGACCCGGTCAACGCCACCGGCGCGACGGTCGACGGCGACGCCGTCCGGCGCGAGGGCATCGAGTTCAAGTGGCCCTTCCTCACCGAGAAGCGGGACTACCAGTACTTCGACGCCCGCTCCCGCACCACCTCCCCCATCCACTACAAGGGCACCCGCACCTTCCGCGGCATGGAGGTCTACTACTTCGAGCAGACCATCCCCTGGACCAAGGTCCCCATGCCGAAGACGATGCCGGTCAAGGGCATAACCCCCGAGATGATCAGCCAGTCGGGCATGTCCATCTGGTACACGACCAAGCGGATGTTCTGGGTCGACCCCGTCACCGGCGCCCCGGTCAACGGCGAGGAGATCCACGAGGAGGAGCTCCGCAACGACAAGACCGACTGGAAGGTCACCGCGTTCTCCGGCCACGTGAAGATGCGCGAGGACTACATCCGCGACACCGTCGAGCTGGTCGACTCCAACCGGACCGTCATCCTGCTCGTCACCTCCTATCTGCCCTGGACCTTCCTCACCCTCTCCCTCCTTCTGCTCGCGCTCTCCCTCTGGCTGGAGGCGCGCGGCCGGCGCCCCGCCCCGGACGGCCCCGCTACCGCTCCCTCCTGAGCCGCGCGCTGGTGTGCCGCGTCGGCGCCGCCCCGGCCGGGTCCTCCGGCCACGGATGCTTCGGATAGCGCCCGCGCAGCTCCGCCCGCACCGCCCGGTAACCGTCGCGCCAGAACGAGGCGAGGTCGGCGGTGACGGCGGCCGGCCGCCCGGCGGGGGACAGGAGATGCACCACGACCGGCGTCCCGGCCGCCACCCTCGGTGTCTCGGCAAGCCCGAACATCTCCTGCAACTTCACCGCGAGGACCGGCTGTTCGCCGCTGTAGTCCACCCGTATCCGCGACCCGCTGGGCACCTCGATCCGCTCGGGCGCCAGCTCGTCGAGCCGCCCCGCCTCGCCCGTCGCCCAGGGCAGCAGCCGCGTGAGCCCCTGCCCGGCGTCGATCCGACCGAGGTCGGCACGCCGCCGGGCCCGGGACAGCTCGGGCTCCAGCCACTCGTCCGCGCGGTCCAGCAGTGCCTCCTCCGAGACCTCCGGCCACGGATCACCGAGCACGCGGTGGAGGAAGCCGAGCCGCTGTCTCAGCTCCTGCGCCTCGCGGCTCCACCGCAACAGCCCGAGCCCCTCCCGCCCCAGCCCGTCCAGGAGCGCCGCCCGGACGAGCGCGGGGTCGGCCGTGTCCCTGAGCGGACGGGCGGCCAGCTCGACGGCGCCCAGCCGGGACACCGACCGGGCGACGACGTCCCCGTCCTCCCAGTGCACCTCCTCGCCCGAGGCGAGCAGATGCCCGGCGGCCGCCCGGGCGACGTCCTCGTCCACCACGGCCGCCAGTCGCACGCGGGCCGTGGCGCTCCGCGCGGTCCGGTCCGCCACGGCGACGGCCAGCCAGGGCGCCCGCCCGAGCCCCGAGCCCTCGGCGAGCTCGGCACCCGTCCCCGACACCATCAGGAACCCGCTCCCCTCCCGCGCCCGCGCCACCCGCTCCGGAAACGCGTACGCCGTCACAAGCCCGGCCACCACGTCCTCCCCGCCCCCGGCCAGGACACCGCCCCCGGCCAGGCGTCCGGCACCCCGGCCTTCGGCACCCCGCTCTGCGGCACCCCGGCCCCCGGCACCCTGGTCTGCGGCACCCCGGCCTTCGCCACCTCGCTCTACGGCGCCCCGGCCCCCGGCACCCCGCTCTTCGGCCCCCCGGCCTCCGGCGCCCTCCTCGCCCGCCGCCCGTTCGAGGCGCCGTGCCTCCGCCTTCCAGCGCGCCCCGTACCCGTCGGCGCCCCGCCGCGCGGCGCGCCAGGCGGCGGCCAGGTCGTCCCCGTACTCCCGGGGCGGCTCCTCGCTCAGCAGGGCGACCACCTCGGCCGCCCGTCGCGCGCCGACCTCGGGCGCGCCGTCCAGGAGAGCCCGGGCCAGCCGGGGGTGCACCCCGAGCCGGGACATCCGTACGCCCCTCCCCGTCGCCCGGCCCTTCTCGTCGACCGCGCCGATCGCCGTCAGGACGGAACGGGCCGCCGTCAGCGCCCCGGCCGGCGGTGCGTCCAAGAGGGCGAGGCCCTCCGCCGAAGGGTCGCCCCAGCACGCCGCCCGCAGGGCGAACGAGGCCAGGTCGGCGATCTGGATCTCGGGGGAGGGGAAGCGGGCCCGGCGCCCGTCGTCCGCCTCCGCCCAGCAGCGGTAGACGGCACCGAAGGACTCCCGCCCGGAGCGGCCCGAGCGCTGGGTCGCGCTCGCGATCGACACCGGCACCGTCGCCAGCGAGCCGAGGCCCCGGGCGTGGTCCATCCGCGGCTCCCTGGCCAGGCCCGAGTCCACGACGATCCGCACCCCCGGGACCGTCAGGCTCGACTCCGCCACGGAGGTCGCGAGGATCACCCTGCGCCGCCCGCCGGGCTCCGCCCCCTTCAGGACCGCGTCCTGCACCGCGGCCGGGGCCCGCCCGTGCAACTGGAGGACCTCCGCGTCCAGGCCGGCCAGCATCCCCGCCGTCCGCGCGATCTCCCCCGTACCGGGCAGGAAGCAGAGGACGTCGCCCGCGTGCCGCTCGCAGGCCAGCCGGACCGTCGCCGCGACATGGCGCAGGAGGGCTGGATCCACCCAGGTGCCGTGGGAGGGCCTGATCCCGGCGGGCGGCGCGGCGAAGTGCACGTGGTACCCGTGCCCCTCGCCCTTCCCCCACACGATGGGCGCCGGGCCGCTGCCGTCAAGGACCGTGAGGAGTCGCGCCCAGGCCTCGGCGTCGCTCGTCGCCGACGCGGCGATCAGCTTCAGCTCCGGCCGCAGCGTCGCCCGGACGTCCACCAGGAACGCCATCGCCGTGTCCGCGTCGAGATGACGCTCGTGGCACTCGTCGAGCAGCACCACGTCCACGCCCGCCAGCTCCGGATCACGCTGGAGGCGCTGGAGGAGGATGCCCGTCGTCACCACCTCGACGCGGGTCGCGGGACCGGTCCGGCGCTCGCCGCGCACCGAGAAGCCGACGGCCTCGCCGACCTCCTGGCCCAGCAGCCACGCCATCCGCCGGGCGGCCGCCCGCACCGCCATCCGGCGCGGCTCGGCCACCAGCACCCGCCGCCGGGGTCCGTCCCCTATGAGTCCCGCGAGCGCGAGCGGCACCAGCGTGGTCTTGCCGGTGCCGGGAGGCGCGTACAGCACCGCCGTGCCGCGCTCCTCGAGCGCGGTCAGCAGCTCGGGGACGGCATGGCGGACGGGGAGACGGTCGAGTGCGTCGTTTCGGATCACGCACTCAGTCTCGTACGTCACCGCCGACGGCGGGCCCGGCTGTCCACAGGCCCTGTCCGTTCATGTGACTATCCGGATCACCGCGGCCGTCCGTACTGGGCGGCCGTCCGTCCCGGGCTGGCGCTCGGGCCATCGGTCCGGGCTATCCGTCCCGCTCGCACACGAAGATCGCCGTGCCCGGGATCAGGTTCCCCCGCAGCGGGGACCAGCCGCCCCACTCCTGGCTGTTCCACGCCGGCCACTCCGGCTCGACGAGGTCGATCAGCCGGAAGCCGCCGGCCACCACGTCCCGTACCCGGTCGCCGATCGTCCGGTGGTGCTCGACGTAGACCGCCCGGCCCTGCTCGTCCTGCTCTACATAAGGAGTGCGGTCGAAGTAGGAGGCGGCGATCGACAGGCCCTCGGGGCCCGGCTCGTCGGGGAAGGCCCAGCGGATCGGGTGCGTCACCGAGAACACCCACCGGCCGCCCGGCCGCAGCACCCGGCGCACCTCGCGGAACACCTTCACCGGGTCCGAGACGAACGGCACCGCGCCGTACGCCGAACACGCCAGGTCGAAGGAGCCGTCGCGGAACGGCAGCGCGCCCGCGTCCGCCTCGATCAGCGGCACGTCCCCGCCGATACGCAGCGCGTGCTGGAGCTGGCGGTGCGAGAGGTCCAGGGCCACCGGCCGCGCGCCCCGGGCGGCCAGCCAGCGCGAACACTGCGCCGCCCCCGCGCCGATCTCCAGGACGTCGAGCCCCTTCAGCTCCTCGGCCGGTCCGAGCAGTCCCGCCTCGGCCTCGTCGAGCCCCTCCGGTCCCCAGACGAACCGGTCGTCCCCGAGGAAGGCCCCGTGCTCGCTCTGGTACTCGTCGGCGTTCCGGTCCCACCAGCCCCGGCTCGCCCGGCTGCTCTCGGAGTCCCCGGCGGCACGGCGGGTCGCCTCCGCTTCGTCGGCCCCATCCGCCCCGTCGGCCCCTTCGGCCTTGGCGGCCTTGTTCACGGGGTCGACTTCGTGTCCGTGCTCTTGGTTCATCTCGCCCGTCGTTGTAGTTTGCGCACAGCGTCGCCGTGCGGACCCCGAGGCCATGATGGCCTGGGGAGAATCGAGTTGTGCCGGGTATGTGGTGATCCGCCCCGCCTGCGCGCTTCGCGCATTGACCCTTCCCGGCTGCCCCCGTATGCTAAAGGTTGCGCTGCGGGCCTGCGCGCCTCAGACGGAGCAGGCCGCGCTCGCACGGTTGTATGTCCCCTCGGCTCACGAGGCGCCCCCCTTCATAGGGAACGGCGCTTCCTAGGCTGTCCGGCTTCTTCGGTGCGATACGGGCTCTCGGCGTAGCAGTACCTACGACTTTCTGTCCGTAACCGGAGCCCTTTCCCACATGACGAGCAGCACCGAGACCACCGCCACCAGCACCACCCCGCAGGTTGCGGTCAACGACATCGGTAACGAGGAAGCCTTCCTCGCCGCGATCGACGAGACGATCAAGTACTTCAACGACGGCGACATCGTCGACGGCGTCATCGTGAAGGTCGACCGGGACGAGGTCCTGCTCGACATCGGTTACAAGACCGAAGGTGTCATCCCGAGCCGCGAGCTCTCGATCAAGCACGACGTCGACCCGAACGAGGTCGTCAAGGTCGGCGACGAGATCGAAGCCCTTGTTCTCCAGAAGGAGGACAAGGAAGGCCGCCTGATCCTCTCGAAGAAGCGCGCCCAGTACGAGCGCGCCTGGGGCACCATCGAGAAGATCAAGGAAGAGGACGGCATCGTCACCGGTACCGTCATCGAGGTCGTCAAGGGTGGACTCATCCTCGACATCGGCCTCCGTGGCTTCCTGCCGGCTTCCCTCGTCGAGATGCGCCGTGTCCGCGACCTCCAGCCCTACGTGGGCAAGGAGCTCGAGGCCAAGATCATCGAGCTGGACAAGAACCGCAACAACGTGGTCCTGTCCCGCCGTGCCTGGCTGGAGCAGACCCAGAGCGAGGTCCGTCAGACCTTCCTCACGACCCTGCAGAAGGGCCAGGTCCGCTCCGGCGTCGTCTCCTCGATCGTCAACTTCGGTGCGTTCGTGGACCTCGGTGGCGTCGACGGTCTCGTGCACGTCTCCGAGCTGTCCTGGAAGCACATCGACCACCCGTCCGAGGTTGTCGAGGTCGGCCAGGAAGTCACCGTCGAGGTTCTCGACGTGGACATGGACCGCGAGCGTGTCTCCCTGTCGCTGAAGGCGACGCAGGAAGACCCGTGGCAGCAGTTCGCCCGCACGCACCAGATCGGTCAGGTCGTCCCGGGCAAGGTCACCAAGCTGGTTCCGTTCGGTGCGTTCGTCCGCGTGGACGAGGGCATCGAGGGTCTGGTCCACATCTCCGAGCTGGCCGAGCGCCACGTGGAGATCCCGGAGCAGGTCGTCCAGGTCAACGACGAGATCTTCGTCAAGGTCATCGACATCGACCTCGAGCGTCGCCGGATCTCGCTGTCCCTGAAGCAGGCCAACGAGTCCTTCGGTGCCGACCCGGCGTCGGTCGAGTTCGACCCGACCCTGTACGGCATGGCCGCGTCCTACGACGACCAGGGCAACTACATCTACCCCGAGGGCTTCGACCCCGAGACCAACGACTGGCTCGAGGGCTTCGAGACCCAGCGTGAGGCTTGGGAGGGCCAGTACGCCGAGGCGCAGCAGCGCTTCGAGCAGCACCAGGCTCAGGTCATCAAGTCCCGCGAGGCCGACGAGGCCGCCGCTGCCGAGGGTGGCACCGCCGCTCCGGCCGGTGCCCCGGCGGGCGTCTCCGGTGGTTCGTACTCCTCGGAGTCGGACGACAACTCCGGCGCCCTGGCGTCGGACGAGGCCCTGGCTGCCCTGCGCGAGAAGCTGGCCGGCGGCCAGAGCTGAATCAGCTCCGGTCCTGCTAGGCACTAGCTAGCCAACGACTGAGGCCCGCTCCCCTTCGGGGGAGCGGGCCTCAGTCGTTTCCCGGTACGCCCCCGTGATCACGCCGGGGGGCGCGTGCGCGTGCTCGCGCGCTGACACTCCGCTCACGAAAGCCGGGACTCGGGGAATGCTCGTGGGCCGGTGAGCGTTCTTTCCTAGGAACGCGAGGAGGAGCGGTAATCGTGCTTGATCCCCAGGATTTGTACGAATGGGACCAGAAGGGCCTGGCCGTGGTGGACGTGGCCCTGGCGCAGGAGTCGGCCGGGTTGGTCATGCTCTACCACTTCGACGGCTACATCGACGCAGGTGAGGCCGGCGAGCAGATCGTCGACCGACTGCTCGACACGCTGCCCCACCAGGTGGTGGCCCGCTTCGACCACGACCGGCTCGTCGACTACCGAGCCCGTCGACCGCTGCTCACCTTCCGGCGCGACCGCTGGACGGCGTACGAAACGCCCGCCATCGAGGTCCGCCTCGTCCAGGACGCCACCGGCGCGCCCTTCCTGCTGCTCTCCGGCCCCGAGCCGGACGTGGAGTGGGAGCGCTTCGCCGTCGCCGTCCGCCAGATCGTCGAACGCCTCGGCGTACGGCTCTCGGTCAACTTCCACGGCATCCCGATGGGCGTCCCGCACACCCGCCCCGTCGGCCTCACCCCGCACGGCAACCGCACGGACCTCATGCCGGGCCACAAGAGCCCCTTCGACGAGGCCCAGGTGCCCGGCAGCGCCGAATCGCTCGTCGAGTTCAGGCTCACCGAGTCCGGCCACGACACCCTCGGCGTCGCCGCGCACGTCCCGCACTACGTCGCCCGGTCCTCGTACCCCGACGCCGCGCTGACCGCGCTGGAAGCCATCACGGCCGCCACCGGTCTCGTCCTGCCCGGGGTCGCCCACACGCTGCGCACCGAGGCGCGGCGCACCCAGACCGAGATCGAGCGCCAGATCGGCGAGGGCGACGACGAGCTGACGGCCCTGGTCCAGGGCCTCGAGCACCAGTACGACGCGGTCGCCGGCGCCGAGACCAGGGGCAGCCTGGTCGCGGAGCCCGTCGATCTGCCGTCGGCGGACGAACTGGGCCGCGAGTTCGAGCGCTTCCTCGCCGAGCGGGAGGGCGACGCGTAGCGGCCGGACCGGGGGTCATAGGCTGCCGCTCATGCTGAAGGTGGGCCTGACCGGCGGTATCGGCGCCGGCAAGAGTGCTGTGTCGCGGCTCCTCGTCTCGTACGGGGCCGTGCTGATCGACGCCGACAAGATCGCGCGCGAGGTCGTCGAGCCCGGGACCCCCGGGCTCGCTGCCGTCGTGGCGGCGTTCGGGCCGGAGATCCTGACCGAGCAGGGCACGCTGGACCGGCCGAAGCTCGGCTCCATCGTCTTCGCGGACGCCGACCGCCTGGCCACCCTGAACGGGATCGTCCATCCTCTCGTCGGCGCCCGCTCCGCCGAACTGGAGAGTGCGGCGGGACCGGACGACGTCGTCGTCCACGACGTCCCCCTCCTCACCGAGAACGCCCTCGCGCCCCTCTACGACCTGGTCGTGGTCGTGGACGCCTCCGCCGAGACCCAGCTCGACCGGCTGGTGCGGCTGCGGGGCATGGCCGAGTCCGAGGCGCGCGCCCGGATGGCGGCCCAGGCCACGCGCGAGCAGCGCCGGGCGATCGCCGACCTCCTCATCGACAACGACGGGCCGCTGGAAGCGCTGGAACCCCAGGTGCGCGCGGTCTGGGAGCAGTTGACCCGGCGGGCGGCCGAAGGGAAGCGGTAACCCGGCCCAAAGCGGGGGCGTCCGCGCCGATCGGCCGTGCCTCCGGCTGGGTAGGGAACGCGCAGGCGCGGAATAGCCCCGCAGCACCCGATGTTGAACCGCCGGAGCAAAGGGAAGGATGCCACCGTGGCCGAGAGGAACCCCGAGACCCACGTCATCGACTTCCGCGCAGCCGAGCACCTGCTGGCCGCGCGGGACCCCCGCGGTGCCGTGAAACTGCTCGACTCGGTGATCGCCGCCCACCCCGAGAACACCGCGGCGCGGCTGCTGCGCGCCCGCGCCTTCTTCGCCGCCGCGCAACTGCGTCCCGCGGAGCTGGAGTTCGAGCTGGTCCTGGAGCGCGAGCCGGACAACGCGTTCGCGCACTTCGCCCTGGCCCGCACCTTCCAGCGCTCGGGCCGGCCCGACCAGGCCACCCGGCACTTCCGGCTCGCGGCCGCGCTCGACCCCAAGCCCGAGTACCTCCAGGCGGCCCGCTTCGACGTGGAAGGCTGACGGCTCGGCTCTCCGAGGAGGCTCGGCACTCCGAAGCGGCTCGGCTCGGCGTCGAGGTCCCGGCGGCGAGGGGATCGTCGGCCGACTCTCAGCGGCGGCCCGTGCCGCCGTGGTCCGGCTCGTACGGTGGGATGTCGCGTCCGGGCTGCCAGTGCGGCCCCTGACGCAGGTGGTGCAGCACCATCGACATGTCGACAGCCGCCACCAGGAACAGCACGCCGCAGGCCACCGCCCACCCCGGCCTGCCGACCAGGGCGAACACGGTCGTACCGAAGGCCGCCCAGAGCAGACCCCACAGACTCAGCCAGAACCGCAACCGCAGCGCACTGCGTGCGGTCGCCGGCTCACTGCCCGTACGCATGGCGGTCGCATCTCCTACAGAGGGTCTACCCCCGGCCGGAGGGTCTACCCCCGGCGCGCGCGGGCGAACATCACTCGAACGAGGGGTGTGCGGCCCTTCGGAGCGCCGGAGGGAACGGCCCTCCGGGCGCCTTCGTTCTCCCGTGCATGAGCGTACGGATGCGTGAGGGACACCAAGGGACAGGGCCCGGAGCCATCACCCCGGACGGCTGCGCCGTCGACGTGTATCTGCGTCTGGGGGTCGGGATCGAGCCCGATGTGATCGAGTCGGCCGTGCCACCGGGCGCTTCGCTGCTCGAACTGGGCTGTGGAGCGGGGCGGGTGACGCGACCCCTGGTCGAGCGTGGCTTCGCCGTGACGGCGGTGGACGAGTCGGAGGAGATGCTCGACGCGGTACGGGAGCGCGTACCGGGCGCCGAGACGGTGCGCAGCCCGATCGAATCGCTCGACCTGGCACGGCGGTTCGACGTGGTGACGCTCGCCTCGTACCTCGTGCACACGGCCGAGCACAGCGAGCGCCAGGCGCTCCTTGAGACCTGCAGAGATCATGTGCGGGACGACGGCTGCGTCCTGATCCAGCGTGAGGGCGAGTATTGGCACCGGGACGTGCCGCGCGAACGCCGGGACCCGAGCGGCTGCACGGTACGGATCCTCTCGGCGGACCCGGTCGGCGACGGCGTCAACTCGGTCGTCGCCGAGTACGTCTTCCCGGACCTGCGCTGGACCCAGACCTTCCGTTCGCGCCCCCTGAGCAAGGAGGACTTCGAACGGTATCTGGGCGAGGCCGGGCTCGCCGTGGACGCCTATCTGACGGACGACGGCACCTGGGTCAGGGCCCGCCCCACGCCCCGCTGAGAAGGGGCAGGAGAAGGGGCGGGAGAAGGACCGGGCCGGGCTCCATGTCGGGGCGTCGCTAGTGGACGAAGCTGTAGCTGCGCCAGGGGAGGGTGTCCGGCGCGATCCTGTTGCTCGTGTTGGTGGCCACGTAGATGTAGTCGCCCTGGCAGTTCCGGTTCCGGTACGCCTTGAGGTCGATGAGCGTGCCGTTCTCGATCGCCGTCACGCCGGACGGCGCAAGGCGGTGGCAGCCCTTCACCGACGGGCTCGTCACGGAGATCACGACCTCGCGCTCGGTCTCGTAGGTCACGGGGCCCACCGCGGTGCGGCCGAGGCCGGAACAGCCCGCGACGGCGAGCGTCAGGAGCGCGGCCCCGGCGGCGGTGCCGAGACGCCGGTGTACGGACATGGCGGGTCCTCGTCTGTCGGGCGAAGGCGGCAGAAGCCCTGTTCCCCGTCACCCTGCCGCCTGCCGCCCGGGCTGTCATCCGGTGCTGGGCCGCCCGGGCGAAGCGGCGCGAGGGCCCGTTGTCAGACCCCACCCGTAAGGTCGGAGATCCAGTCGGAATCCGTCGAGGAACGGGAGGTGAGCGGGACCGTGACCCAGCACAGCGCGCAGACCTGCGCCGCCGTCTTCCTCCCGGCCGCGCTGCCCCGGGAGGGGCGGGTCGCCTTCTGGTCCCCGGACGGCGGTCCGCTGCCCGTCGTCGCGGGCGCCGAGCCGACCGAGCTCACCGTCGTACGACGACACGGCGCCGGAGTCCGCAGCCGTACGGTCCCCGCCATGGCCCTCGGCGTCGCCGAGGCGCTCCCGGAGCTGGTCGCCGCCCGCCACCGGCCGGGCGCCCACCCCGCGGCGGCCTGCTGGGGTGCCGCCGCCCTGCACGCCCTGCACCTGGCCGCCAGGGGCCGGCTGCTGCCGGGGCTCACCGCCGACGACCTCGACGCCTGGCGGGCGGGGCCGCTGGACGCCGACGACATCGCGCATCTGCGGGCCGTCGCCGCCGCCATGCCCCAGGAAGCCCACGCGGTGCCCGTGCCCGGCCGCAGCCCGCTCCAGCTGCCCGAGCCGGAGGCGCTGGTGCGCGCCTTCCTCGACGCGGTCGCCGACACCCTGCCCCGTACCCCCGCCGCCGCCCACGCGGCCGGGGCACCCTTCGCCGCGCGCGCCGCCCAGCACCTGCCCCGCGCGCGTGCCTGGGCGGCCGAGGCCGCCGCCGGCATGGACGCCGGAGTCCGGGTCTCGCTCCGCCTCGACCTCGCCGGGTACGAGCTCTTCGACATCGCCGAGGAGGGCGGCGACGAGCGGCAGGCCGCCGCGGCCCTGCTCCAGGTCCACAGCCTGGCCGACCCCACCCTCGTCATCGACGCCGCGGCCCTCTGGGCGGGCGACGGCGACGAGCTCTTCGGGCCGCGTGCCCGGATCGACGCCGTCCTCGCGCTGCGCCGCGCGGCCCGCGTCTGGCCACCGCTCGGCAGGCTCCTGGAGCGCGACGTCCCCGATGTCCTCGCCGTCACCGAGGACGAGCTGTACGAGCTGCTCGGCCCCGCCGCCGCCCGCCTCGCCGACGCCGGGGTCGCCGTCCACTGGCCCCGCGAACTGGCCCGCTCGCTCAGCGCCTCCGCCGTCGTCCGCCCGCCCCTCGCCGCCCCGGGCTCCGCCACCGACGGCACGGCGTTCTTCGACAGCGAGGAACTGCTCCGCTTCAACTGGCAGCTGGCGCTCGACGGCGACCCGCTCACCGAGCGCGAGATGGACGCGCTCGCCGAGTCCCACCGGCCCATCGTGCGGCTGCGCGACCAGTGGGTGGTCGTCGACCCCGACCTGGTCCGCAAGGCCCGCAAGCGCGAACTCGGCCTGCTGGAGCCCGTCGACGCCCTCGCGGTCGCCCTCAGCGGCACTGCAGAGGTCGACGGCGAGACCGTCCGCGCCGTGCCCGTCGGCGCCCTCGCGACGCTCCGGGACCGGCTCGTCGCCGGCCCCGAGGAGATCGAGGCACCCGCCGGGCTCGACGCCACCCTGCGCGACTACCAACTGCGCGGACTGGCCTGGCTCGATCTGATGACCTCGCTCGGACTCGGCGGCTGCCTCGCCGACGACATGGGACTCGGCAAGACCGTCACCCTCATCGCCCTCCACCTGCGCCGGGCCCGCCGCGCTCCCACCCTCGTCGTCTGCCCCGCCTCCCTGCTGGGCAACTGGCAGCGGGAGATCAAGCGCTTCGCCCCCGGCGTCCCCGTGCGCCGCTTCCACGGCGCCGACCGCTCCCTCGACGGACTCGCCCCGGACTCCGGCCTCGCCGGCTTCGTCCTCACCACCTACGGCACGCTCCGCACCAGCGCCCCCCACCTGGCAGAACAGGAGTGGGGGATGGTCGTCGCCGACGAGGCCCAGCACGTCAAGAACCCCTTCTCCGCCACCGCCAAGGCGCTGCGGACCATCCCCACGGCCGCCCGCGTCGCCCTCACCGGCACGCCCGTGGAGAACAACCTCTCCGAGCTGTGGGCCCTGCTCGACTGGACCACCCCCGGCCTCCTCGGCCCCCTCAAGGCCTTCCGCTCCCGCCACGCGCGCGCCGTCGAGAACAACGAGGAGATCGAGCACCAGGAGGCCGTCGACCGCCTCGCCCGCATGGTCAGGCCCTTCCTGCTGCGCCGCCGCAAGTCCGACCCCGGCATCGTCCCCGAACTGCCACCGAAGACCGAGTCCGACCACCCCGTGGCCCTCACCCGCGAGCAGGTCTCGCTCTACGAGGCCGTGGTCCGGGAGACCATGGCGCAGATCGAGGGCGCCGAGGGCATCGCCCGCCGCGGGCTCGTCATGAAGCTGCTCACCTCGCTCAAGCAGATCTGCAACCACCCCGCGCAGTACCTCAAGGAGCAGACGGCCAAGGGCGGCGGCACCGCCAGGCTCGCCGGCCGCTCCGGCAAACTCGCCCTGCTCGACGAGCTCCTGGACACGATCCTGGCCGAGGGCGGCTCCGTGCTCGTCTTCACCCAGTACGTCTCCATGGCCCGGCTGCTCGCCGACCACCTGGCCGCCCGGGCGATCCCGGCCCAACTGCTCCACGGCGGAACGCCCGTGGCCGAGCGCGAGCGCATGGTCGACCGCTTCCAATCCGGTGACGTGCCCGTCTTCCTACTGTCGCTGAAGGCGGCCGGCACCGGCCTCAACCTCACCAGGGCGGGGCACGTCGTCCACTTCGACCGCTGGTGGAACCCGGCCGTCGAGGAGCAGGCCACCGACCGCGCGTACCGGATCGGCCAGACCCAGCCGGTGCAGGTCCACCGGCTGATCGCCGAGGGCACGGTGGAGGACACCATCGCCGAGATGCTCCGCGCCAAACGCGCCCTGGCCGACGCCGTCCTCGGCTCCGGAGAGGCCGCGCTGACCGAACTGACCGACCGCGAGCTGGCCGACCTCGTGTCCCTGAGGAGGCCGTCATGAACCGCCGCTCCGGCGCCTCGCCGCGCCCCGTCGCGGCCCGCCCCGGAACCGGGGCAAGGGCAGGGGCCGGATCCGGTGCCGGGAGGTTCGGGGGCCCGCGCCACGACGACCTGCGCCGTACGTTCCCCGCCCTCGCCCCGCGCGAGGCACCGGACGGCCGGTTCGCCGCCACCTGGTGGGGCAACGCCTGGGTGGACGCCCTGGAGGACACCGCCCTCGACCCGGCACGGCTGGCCCGGGGCAAGGCGTACGCGGGGCGCGGCCACGTCGACGCGATCACGGTCACGCCCGGCCGGGTCATCGCGTACGTCCACGGCACCCGCCCCCGCCCGTACCGCACCGAGATCCGTCTGCGGACGCTCGGCGACGACGGCTGGGAGCGGTTCCTGGACGAGGTCGCCGCCCGCCCCGACCACATCGCCGCCCTGCTCGACAAGGACGTTCCGCACGCCCTGGAGGCCGTCACCGGGTTGCTGCCCGCGCCCGGCGATCTCGTCCCCGACTGCTCCTGCCCGGACGACGGTTTCCCCTGCAAGCACGCCGCCGCCCTCTGCTACCAGTCGGCCCGGCTCCTCGACGAGGACCCCTTCGTCCTCTTCCTGATGCGGGGGCGCGGCGAGCAGGAGATCCTGGCCGCCCTCACCCACCGCAACGCGGCCCGCTCCGCCGCCGAGAAGAGCGCGACCGCCCCGCCCATGGCGACCGTTCCGGCCCGCACCGCCCTCGCCCCGCTGACGGGCCACGCCCTGCCCTCGCTGCCGCCGCCGTTCCCCCTGCCCGCCCAGCCCGGCCGCCCGCCCGTCTACCCGCCGGACCCGCACGCCCCCGACCCCCTCGCCCTGGACCTGCTCGCGTCGGAGGCCGCCGCCCGCGCCCACGCCTTTCTCGCCACCGGCCACGACCCCGTCGCCGCGCTCACCCCCTGGCAGGACGCCGTCCGGCTGGCCGCCGCCCACCCCGGCTCCGGACTCACCGCCTCCACTCGCGCGCTCTACCGCGACCTCGCGCACGCCCTCGACCGCACCCCCACCGACCTGGCCCGCGCCGTCGCCGCCTGGCGGCAGGGCGGCCTCGCCGGACTCACCGTCCTCGAAGAGCCCTGGGACCCGCCCGCCGGCCCCTTCGACCGGGCCCGACCCGCCCTGCTCGCCGCCGACCTCCCGGCCTTCCGCCCCTGGCGCAACCACCTGTCGACCCGCTCGCTCCAACTCCGCTTCGGCCGCGACGGACTCTGGTACGGCTACGAGTCGGACGCCGACCGCGAGGACTGGTGGCCGCGCGGCACCCCCGACGCCGACCCGGTCGGAGCACTCACCGACCTGCTGGGCCGCTGACCACCGGTCGCCCCCTTCGGGGCTGCGTGTCGCTTGTCGTTCGAACGGCAGCGTTTACCCCGTCCGTTCGAGGTCAATCCCACTCGATGGAGTGAAACCCGCCAACGGCCTGATCCGGCCTCGCCAGGATCGCGTTAATTGCGGTACGGGCGAATGCCCGTGAACACCTCCAGAAGGCAGGAAGCCATGAGGCAGATTCGCCGAAGTGGTCTGGCCACATTGATGGTCACGGGTGGCGCGCTCGCGCTCTCGGCGGGCGCAGCGCACGCCGACTCCGGCGCACAGGGCGCCGCGGTCGGTTCGCCGGGCGTCGGCTCCGGCAACACGCTGCAGCTGCCGGTGCACGTCCCGGTCAACGTCTGCGGGAACACCGTCAACGTCGTCGGACTGCTCAACCCGGCCGCGGGCAACCGCTGCGCCAACACGAGCGCGTCCGAGGGGTACGGCTCGGACGCCGAGGGCGGCGGCCGCAACCACAAGGACCAGCCCGGAACCCCGCGCAGCGGCGGCCACCCCGGCGGCGGCTCCCACGGGAGCGGTTCCCACCAGGGCGGCTCGTCCAACGGCGGCGGAGCCACCGCCGAGGGGATCGCGGAGGGCTCGCCCGGCGTGCTCTCCGGCAACGGCCTCCAGCTGCCGATCGACCTCCCCGTCAACGTGAGCGGCAACTCCGTCAACGTCGTCGGCATCGGCAACCCGGCCATCGGCAACACCGCCGTCAACGGTCCCGGCGAGCCCGAGGCGCCCGTCGAGGAGCCGAAGCCGCCGGTGAAGGAGGAGCCGAAGCCGCTGCCCGCCCCGGTCGACGACGAGGCCGAGGTCCCGGCCCCCGCCCCCGCGCCCGGTCCGCAGGGCGACTCCGTCGAGCTCGCCAGCACCGGCTCGGACGTCGTCGGCTACGCCGCCCCGGCCGCCGCCGCGATGCTGCTCGGCGGCGCGCTCCTCTACCGCCGCTCGCGCCGCACGGGCGCCCAGGTCTGAGACCCCCCGCGCGGTACCTCCCGGCCTCACACGGGCCGCCAGGCCCGGAGCACCGCCTCGATGGCGGGTGCGACGTTCGTCCGGGCCTGGTGCCGGGGAACCCCGCGCATGAGCAGCGTGTCGTACTCGGTGTCGACATGCCGTACGGCGGCCCGCACCGCGGCCGTGACCGCACCCCGGTCGAGCGCGCGCCCCGCCGCCGTACGCCCCACCCGGCCACTGCCCTTGTGGGAGGCGTGAGCCGCGATCTCCGCCGCCCGGTCCACCGGACAGTGCGGGAAGAGCCGCAGGATCTCCGCCTCGAGGGCGACCGTGACCGCCGCGTCCCGCTCCGCACGGCGGGCCGCGTCCCGCGCCCGCCGCCGCGACCGCGCCTCCGCGTCCGCGAGACAGGCCGCCTCGGCCCGGGCGAGCGCGTCCTCCTCGACGAGGAGGCCCTGACGTTCGTACCGGGTACGGCGCCTGTTGTGCCGTACGACCACCGCCCACAGCGCGCTGCCCTCCCGGGCCCGCCGGGTGAGCGCGGTGTTCCCGCGCCGCAGGAACACCAGATGGCCCAGGTCGGCGCAGTCCAGGCAGACCGGAGCGTTGAACTCCACGATCATCCGCTCCAGCGGTCCCTGGGAACACTCCGAGCAGCGGCGGCGCTTGAGCGGTTCGACGACGACGGGTGCGACCAGGTCCACGGCGGCCTCCTCAGCCTCGGTCTCGGCTTCAGCCTCAGCGCACCCCGGCGCGGACGCCGCGAAGATGTTCGGTGCTTGATATTCGTTCGATTTCACGCCCCATCACCCTCTAGGGTCTGTCGCGTGGCAACGAAACTCAATCAGATCATCGCAGTGGAGAAGGGCGTCAAGTCCAGGGCGCAGCAGGACCTGACGGCGGCACATCACGGGCTGCAGAAGCCCGCGTTGCTCGCCGGTATCTCCCGTACCTACCAGCCCAAGGACGAGGAGGGCGAGCAGCTTCCGCCCGAGTCCACGCTGGTGCAGGTGAAGGCCGAGGACGTGCTGCGCGACACCGCGCGGGCGTTGACGCGGCTCTTCGATGTGACCGCCACCAAGGACTGGTCCAACTGCGAGGCGCGCGCCGACATCACCGTCGACGGACGTGTGCTGGTGGGCCAGGTGCCCGTCGCCTACCTCCTGTTCCTGGAGAAGCAGCTGACGGACATCCACACCTTCGTCCGCAAGCTGCCCATCCTCGACGCGGCCGAGTCGTGGACGCAGGATCCGTCGACCGACGCGTGGAAGACCGAGGTCGTCCGTACGGTGCGGACGAAGAAGGTGCCGCGCAACCACGTCAAGGCGGAGGCGACCGACAAGCACCCGGCGCAGGTCGAGGTGTACTACGAGGACGTGCCGGTCGGTTACTGGACCACGGTGAAGTTCTCCGGCGCCCTGCCGGCCCGGCGCGTGAACGAACTCCTGGAGCGGGTGGAGAAGCTCCAGCAGGCGGTCAAGTACGCCCGTGAGGAGGCGAACAGCGCCGAGGTCACCGACCAGCGGGTCGGCGACGCCGTCTTCGGCTACCTCTTCGGGTAGCGGGACACGGGACAACCCATGAACTCCCCGGCCACAGAACACGGTCGGGGTGCGCGAGGAGCGCAAAGCTGAAGCTGAGCCTTGTCGTGAATGCGCGGCCCTTCTGAGAAGGGTCGCGTTCAAACTCAGACTATTGCTCCAGATTCAGTATGCGCCGCTCATCGCCGGATCGACCGGGCCCGGGCCCTGGTGCGTCGAAATGCCAGTTCGAATCTGGTCGGCCGAGCTCGATCGGCCGTGGTCCAACGGCAGGACGCGACGCAATGACGACTGACCCGGGCTCTTAAGTGTGCCGGCGTGTGATGTGAGCGGCATCGACCAGGGTCCGGGGGCAGGCTACGCCCTCGGACCCGCTCCATTTCCCCCGTCTTCGCCGTCTACTGGCGGTAGCCGCTGAGGAAGCGCCCGATGCGGCTGATCGCCGCGTCGAGATCGTCGGCGTACGGCAGGGTCAGGATGCGGAAGTGGTCCGGGCGGGGCCAGTTGAAGCCGGTGCCCTGCACCACCTGGATCTTCTCGCGCAGCAGCAGGTCGAGGACGAACTTCTCGTCGTCGTGGATCCTGTGCACCTTCGGGTCGAGCCGCGGGAAGGCGTAGAGCGCGCCCTTGGGCTTCACGCAGGAGACGCCGGGGATCTCGTTGAGCTTCTCCCACGCCTTGTCGCGCTGCTCGTGGAGCCTGCCGCCCGGGGCGGTGAGCTCGTGGATCGACTGCCGGCCGCCGAGCGCGGCCTGGATGGCGTACTGGGCGGGGGCGTTCGGGCACAGTCGCATGGAGGCCAGCATGGTCAGGCCCTCCAGATAGCTCTTCGCGTGCTGCTGCGGTCCGCTGACGACCAGCCAGCCGGAGCGGAAGCCCGCGACCCGGTAGGTCTTGGAGA
Source organism: Streptomyces sp. NPDC058579 (assembly GCF_042718575.1). Classification (NCBI taxonomy): domain Bacteria; kingdom Bacillati; phylum Actinomycetota; class Actinomycetes; order Kitasatosporales; family Streptomycetaceae; genus Streptomyces; species Streptomyces sp. NPDC058579. Next base: position 38,501 of record NZ_JBHXPI010000031.1, on the reverse strand, counting down.
GCCCGCCGAAGGTGAGGACGACGAGATCGGGGGCGAGGGAGGCGGCCGGGTAGTGCACGGCCTCGTCGTAGACGATCTGGTCGTAGATCTCGTCGGCGAAGACCATCAGTCCGTGGCGGCGGGCGAGGTCGAGGATGCCCTCGACGATCGCGCGCGGATACACCGCGCCCGTGGGGTTGTTGGGGTTGATGATGACGACGGCGCGGGTGCGGTCGGTGATCTTCGCGGCCATGTCGTCCAGGTCCGGGTACCAGTCGGCCGACTCGTCGCAGAGGTAGTGCACGGCCTTGCCGCCCGCGAGGGTGGTCACCGCCGTCCACAGGGGGAAGTCGGGGGCGGGGATCAGCACCTCGTCGCCGTCCTCCAGGAGCGCCTGGACGGCCATGGAGACCAGCTCGGAGACTCCGTTGCCGAGGAACACGTCGTCGACGTCGACCTCCGGCAGGCCCATCGCCTGGTAGCGCTGCGCGACCGCGCGCCGGGCGGAGAGGATGCCGCGGGAGTCCGTGTAGCCGTGGGCCTTCGGGAGCATCCGGATCATGTCCTGGACGATCTCCTCGGGCGCCTCGAACCCGAAGAGCGCGGGGTTTCCCGTGTTGAGGCGCAGGACGCTGTGGCCCGCCTCCTCCAGGGCGTTGGCGTGCTCGATGACCGGGCCCCGGATCTCGTAGCAGACCTCGCTCAGCTTGCTCGACTGCCGGAACTCCATGCGACGACCTCCCCAGACGTAATGGTGCTGCTTGGTTTTACCAAGTTCAAGCTTGGAAAGTCCAACAACTTGTCTAGACTGCGTCGCATGCCACGTCGTCGAAGCTATGACCAGTACTGCGCCGCCGCCCGTGCCCTCGACGCCGTGGGCGACCGCTGGACCCTGTTGATCGTCCGTGAACTCCTCGCCGGGCCGCGCCGCTACACGGACCTGCACGCCGACCTCCCCGGAGTCAGTACGGACATGCTGGCCGGCCGCCTCAAGGACATGGAGGGCGCCGAACTCGTCACGCGCCGCCGCCTGCCCGCGCCCGTCTCCGCGTACGTGTACGAGCTCACGGCCCGCGGACGCGAACTGCTCCCCGTCCTGCGGGCCCTGGCGCAGTGGGGCGCACCCGCCCTGGAGGAGCCCCGGCCGACCGACGCGGTACGCGCCCACTGGTTCGCCGTCCCGCTGATGGGCGCCCTGGAGGGCGCGGTGACGGGAGTCGTCCAAATGACCCTGGGCGAGGGCACGTTCCACGTACGGGTCGGGGGTGACGGGCCGCCCGCCTATGGAGACGGACCGCCGGTCGATCCCGCCGACGTCGTGCTGCGGACGGACTCCGCGACCTGCCGAGCCCTTGCGGGCGGGGAGACGACGCTCACCCGGGCGGTGCGGGACGGTCGGATCGAGGTGACCGGAGACGGCGTTTCGGCCGGTGAACTGCGGGAGCGGCTCCTGTCGGTGGCGATCGACTGATCGTCAATCCCCGTCCGGCTCATCACCCTTACGGGTAGCGTAGGGCTGTTTGGCGGCCTGGAGACGAGGGCCGCGGGGAAGCGGGAGGGGCTGCTCCATGGTGATCGACGTCCGCACCGACCGGGGGACACCGGCCGGTGAGACCCTGGTGGTCGAGCGGGCGGGCACGCGGGAGGAGGCCCGCGGCACGCTCGCGAAGGGAACCTCCGCCGGAACGCTCCGGATCAAGCCGCCCAAGGGCCGGACGGACGTCGTCTTCCGGACCGTCACGCTCGCCCCCGGCGACTCCACCGGCTGGCACCACCACCCCGGCCAGATCATCGCCGTCGTCCAGTCGGGCACGCTGACCCGCTTCCTGCACGACTGCTCCGTCGAGACCGTGTCCGCGGGCGAGGCGTTCGTCGAACTCGCGGGCCGCAGGAACCGGCACATCGGACACAACTTCGGCACCGAGCCCGTCGTGCTCTACATGACCTGCCTGCTGCCCCAGGGCGCGCCGCTCGCGATCGAGGCGGAAGCGCCGGACTGCGCGCTCCGCCTCACCTAGCGGTGTGCGGCCGACGCGGCGGCCGGCCGGTCCCGGGCAGCGGTCCGCGCCGCGATTCATAGACTCGATGCTCGAACCCTGACGCCCATGACAAGGTCAAGCCCGTGCGATTCGAAGCGATCACCTGGGAGCGCCTCTCCGAGGCGCTCGCCGCGCACATCGACGGCGCGATGCCCGGTGACGGGAGTGCCTGGCTGAAGGTCGGCATCGACGGGGCGCCCGCGGCCCCGACCCGGGAGACCGCCGAGCGGATCGCCGAGGCGTTGCGGGTGCGTGGCCGGTCCGTGCTCGTCGTCGGCACGGGAGGGTTCCTGCGGCCCGCGTCGCTCCGCTACGAGTACGGGAAGCAGGACCCCGACTCGTACTACAGCGGCTGGTTCGACACCGGAGCGCTCTGGCGCGAGGTGTTCGGGCCGCTGGAGGCGGGCGGCAGCGGGCGCGTCCTGCCCGACCTGTGGGACCCCGTCACCGACCGCGCCACCCGCAGCCCCTACACGGAACTGCCGCCGGGCGGAGTCCTCGTGGTGCACGGGCCGTTCCTCCTCGGGCACTGGTTCCCCTTCGACACGACCGCGCATCTGCGGCTCTCGCCCGGAGCCCTCGCGCGCCGCACCGAGGAGCCCTGGACCCTGCCCGCCTTCGAACGGTACGAGAAGGAGGTCGGCCCGTCCGACGCCGCCGACGTGGTCGTCCGCGCCGACGACCCGCGCCACCCCGCCTGGACCGGCCTGCCCGGCGACGGGCCCTAAGGGCGCGTCGCCGGCGGGCGCCCGCCCACCACCGTCACGGCCACCGCGCCCGCCCGGCAGCCCGCCTCGGCCGCCTCCAGGGCGTCCGCGCCCGCCAGCAGGGCCGCGAGGAACGCCCCGGTGAAGGCGTCGCCCGCGCCCGTGGAGTCCACCGGCCGTACGTCCGGGGCCGGAACGCGCCCCGTCACCGCGTCCGCCTCGGCGACCAGCGCGCCCCCGGCGCCGAGGGTGACCGCGACCAGCGGGAACGTACGGCTCAAGGTCTTCGCCGCCTCGGCTGGATCGGCGCATCCCGTGAGCAGCAGTGCCTCGTCGGCGTTCGGGAACAGCGCCTCCACCCCTCGCGCGGCCGCGAGGAACCTCTCCACGCCCAGCTGCTTCAGGAACCCCGCGGACGCCGGGTCCACGCTCACCGGGATCCCCGCCTGCCGCGCACCGCGCATCGCCCGCAGCGCGGCGGCACGGCTCGAGTCGGCGAAGAAGAGGTACCCCGACAGATGGAGGCGCGCCGCCCCGTCGAGGAACGCGTCGGACCAGTCGGCGGGGGAGATGCGCAGCGCCGCGCCGCTGTCGGTCAGGAACGTGCGCTCGGCGCCCGCGTCGACCAGGGATATCACCGTCGCCGTACCGACCTCGCCGTCCGCGACGAGCAGCGGTCGCACGCCCGCCCGGCGGAGCGCCGCGTCGTGCCACACGGCCTCGTCCGCGCCGACCCGGCCGAGCAGCGCCACCGACGCGCAGCCCGAACGCGCCGCCCAGCAGGCTACGTTGGCCCCGGCTCCGCCCGGCAGCCGGCGGATCTCGGCGGCCGTGTCGGTCGCCGGAGCGAGCGGCGTCCGGTGCCGGGCCACGATGTCGGTGACCACGTCGCCGACGACCAGGAGACCGCTCATGCGCCGACGCCGGCGTACGCGGCGGCGATCCGCGCCCCGAGCCGCACATTGCCGCGCACCGCCGCCAGGTTCGCCTCCAGGGACGCCCCGTCCGTGTGCACCATCAGATACTCCAGCAGGAACGGGGTGACGGCCTGGCCGCCGATCCCCTTCTCCTTCGCCGCCGCGAGGCCCTGGGCGAGGACCCGGTCGTGCAGGGCCGGATCCAACTGCTCGGCCACCGGGACCGGGTTGGCGACGACCAGCGCCGCGTACGGCTCGCCGAGCCCGTCCTTCGCCCGTATCACCCCCGCCACCTCCTGGGGGGTCCGGAGCGTCCAGTCGACCGGCTCCCCGGAGGAGGCCAGGTAGAACCCGGGGAAGTGCTCCGTCCCGTACCCGACCACCGTCACGCCCAGGGTCTCCAGGCGTTGCAGGGTCGCCGGGACGTCGAGGATCGACTTCACGCCCGCGCACACCACCGTGATCCCGACCCGGGAGAGCAGCCGCAGATCGGCCGACTCGTCCTGCGTCTCGGTCCACTCCCGGTGCACCCCGCCGAGCCCGCCGGTCGCGAAGACCCGGATGCCGGCCGCGTCCGCCAGCCACGCGGTCGCGGAGACCGTCGTCGCGCCGGTCGCCCCGGTCGCGAGCGCGGGCGCGAGGTCGCGGTGGCCCAGCTTCCGGACCGTCGGGTCCTCCGCTATCCGCGTCAACCCGCCCTCGTCGAGCCCGACATGCGCGACGCCGTCGATCACCGCGATCGTCGCGGGCACGGCGCCCCCGCTCCGCACCAGGGCCTCCAGCTCCCGGGCCACGGTCAGATTGCGCGGGCGCGGCAGGCCGTGGGCGATGATCGTGGACTCCAGCGCGACGACGGGCCGGCCCTCGCGAAGGGCCTCCCGTACCTCTTCGGACACCTGTGTGGACATGTCCCATTTCTGGCCGACCACACGCCCCTCAAACCTCGGTGGCGTGCTTCAGCCACAGCGCGGCAGCCCGGGCAGCCGGCCCGCGTCGACCACCTGGATCACCGGTCGGGCGTCGGCGTTCTTGGCGTTGCCCACGCTGTACGCGACCGCCAAGGCGCCGCCCCTGGCCTGCGCGTAGCCGTACGCGGGCGTGATCCGCGCGTACGAGCCCGAGCTCAGGTCCAGGGCGTACGAGGTCTCGGGGGTGCGCCAGGTGACCAGACGGCCGCTGATCCGCAACTGGTCCATGCCGTCGACGGCCGGCGAGGTGGTCACGACCGCCGTCGCCCGCGCGTCCCCCGGACGCCACACCATCAGCCGGGGCGCGGACTCGCCCTCCACCCAGGCCCAGGTGCCGCCGTCGGAGACCGCCGCGCGGATGTCACGGAGCCCGGCCAGGGAGCCGGGCAGCGCGGCCGGCCGGCCGTTCGCGAGGGAGACGGCGGCGAGCCGGGTGCTGGAGCCCGCCGACTCGCGCCACACGAGCAGCCCGCCCGCGGCGAACGGCGTGTCCATCACGCCCGTACGCAGGGCCCTGGGGGCGCCGCCGGCCGCCGGGGCCGCGTACACCGTGGCCCTGCCGTCGCCGACGCCCTGCGCCCAGTGGACCGTGCCGTCGCGGACGACCGGCTGGGGGAGCGGGCCCGGCCGGTCGGCCCGGGCGAGCCGCCGGGACGCGCCCGTCTCGGCGTCCCACACGTACAGGCTCCACGGGCTGTCCAGGGTCCGTCCTTCCAGGACGGCGAAGGCGGCCCATCTGCGGCCGTCGAAGTCGGCCGCGAGCACTTGGTGCTCGACGGGGTCGGCGAGGTCGAGCAGCGTGCGGGGCGTGCCGCCCGCGCGGATCAGTGCCGCCCGGCGGCGGTCGCCGCCGGTGAGCTGGACGACCGTCCAGCCCGGTCCGGTGTCGGTGAGCACCGCCCGCTGCCCGGCCGGGGTCCGCAGCTCGCCCGCGTCGAGCGCGGAGCGCCAGGCGGTGGGGAGCCCGACCTCGCACGCGGCCGCCAGGGCGCTCGGCCGGGGGACCGGTGCGGTGGACCGGTCCGGCGGCACCGGCTCGGGGCCCGACCGCGCCGACGAGCATCCCGCGAACAGGACGCCCGTCAGCAGCAGCGCGAGGGCGCGGGCCCCGGCGGGGGAGGACGGCAGGGGTGTCTTACCAGACGTAGCCACGGCCGCCCATGATGGTGGTGATGGTGTCGGACGAGATGCGCGCCGACTTGGGGACGGAGCCCGCCCACGAGATCACGCTCGTGCTCACCCCGCCCACCGGGTCGAGGTAGTTGACCTGTCCGGCGGCGTTGGCGGTGTTGTAGCCGTCGATCGAGACCCAGTGGAATATCTCCACGTTCGGGTGACCGACGAGGTGCGGGCCGCCCGGCACCTCCCAGGCGTTGCCCGCGATCGCGTAGTCGTTGTCGGTGTTGTGCGTGATGTGCTGCTTGAAGTTCGCCTTGTCGGTGGCGCTCGGGGTGTACGGCAGCGCCCGGGGCACGTAACCGGCGCCGGGCAGACGGCTGTTCAGGGCGTCGGCCATCGGATAGCCGGTCGGGTTGGGCACGTTGATGTTGATTCCGTACCAGGCCGTGCCGCTGGTGCTGGTCCTGAGCAGGTTCGCCGCGTCCTGCTGCGAGCGGCCGGCGACCCCGTCGCGCGCGGACTGGGTGATCACCAGGGTGGCGGGTCCGCACCAGTACGAGGTCTTCTGCGACTGGTGGAGTCCGCCGGAGACCTTGTAGCCGACGAGCGCGGCCCGGGTGCGGACGCCGTCGAAGCCTCTGCTCGCCTCGGCCTCCTTGGCGGCGCTCAGTCTCAGCTGGGCCGCGGTGAGCCGCTGCGGGCCGAGGGTGTCGTGCGCGGCCTTGTAGGAGGCGCCGGGGGCCAGCTGCTCGGAGGCGCCGGGTCCGGTGGCGGCCTGGGCCGAGGGGGCGGCCGTGACGGCCGAGACGGCCGCGAGGAGCGCGGCGGCGGTGAGGGCCGCGGTGCGGCGGGCGGTGCGGGGGATGGTGCGGGGAGCGATGGATATCGCGGGCATCACACTCTCCTGTCGGAGGTGGGGGAGGAGGTCACGAGGGAGCTTGACGCGCGCACGCCAAGCTGGACAGGGGGCTCGGTGGATTCCGTCCGACCAACATTGGGCGCACCAAAGGCGCCATCCGTGACCAGCGGGGACATCGGTCCGTAACCTGCCCCGCCACCCCCGGTTTTCGGCCGTGCGGCGCCGCGATGCCGCCCTCGTCGGCGTACGCGTATGAGCCATTCCGCCCCCGAAGGGGCCGAGGTGTCCATCTGTCACCTATACGACGCCGGACCGCTCGACTTCGACCCGAGTTAGGCCAACTGGGCGCGTACGACACTGTGTACGAAATCAGTGGCCGGGCTGCCGCGGTGGCCGGGCGGAAGGGCGGGCGGCCGTTCGGGTGCCGGTCCGAGGCCGTGCTTCGGATTCCGTCGCCGGCGAGCGGTCCGGTGAAGTCTCCTGGTCAGGCGGGAAGTGGAGTCGATTCCTCCACCCCGTCCCGGGCGTGGGGCGGCCCGGAGGCCCCGCTACAGTCACCCGCCATGACGACACATGACCAGGCCTCCTTCGCCGTCCACATCCCCGACGCGGAGCTGGAGCCCGAGCCGCTCGACCCCGCCCAGATCGTCTCCGGCACGCCCGAGGTGACCGGCAAGGTCCTCTGGGAGTCCGCCGACGGCAAGCAGGTGCGCGGCATCTGGCAGATCACCCCCGGCGTGGTGACCGACACAGAGGCCAACGAGCTCTTCGTCGTCGTCAGCGGGCGCGCCACCGTCGCCGTCGAGGGCGGTGCCACGCTCGAGATCGGCCCGGGCGACGCGTGCGTGCTGCGGGAGGGCGACCGGACCACCTGGACGGTGCACGAGACGCTGCGCAAGGCGTACCACATCAGCCTCTGAGGGCTCCGGCCTCGGGGCGACATCGGATATTGGATCTTGGATATCGGATCCAATATTTCCAGATCTTTGGATCCGATATCCAAGATCCAATATCCGATGTTCGCGCGGGGCCGTCAGGCCGTCCGGCGCAGGACCCCGCGTACCGCCAGCGCCGCCATCGGCAGCAGCAGGCACGCGCCCACCAGGTTCAGCCAGCCGTAGCCCGCCTCGGCCACGATCAGCCCCGCCATCAGACCGCCGACTCCCGCGGCGGTGTTCATCATGAAATCCGACAGACCCTGCGCCGCCGCCCGGGCGGCCTGGGGCACGGAGTCCGTGAGCAGGGCCGAGCCCGACACCAGGCCCGCCGACCAGCCCAGGCCGAGGACGAAGAGGCCCGCGGCGGTCTGGCCGTGGCTCGGCCCCGCCGTGCCGGCGAGCAGCGCGGCCACGGAGAGAAGGCCGACCGCGAGCCCGATGACGGAGAGCCGGCCGAGCCGGTCCGACAGCCAGCCCATGACGGGCGAGAAGGCGTACATGCCGGCGATGTGGCCGCTGATGACGAGGCCGATCAACTGGATCCCGGCGCCGTGATGGCTCAGGGCCACCGGGGTCATCGACATGATCGAGACCATCGCGGTGTGCGAGGCGGCCACGGTCACCAGCGCGAGGCGGGCGCCGGAGGACTCCCGTACGGCCCGGATCCCCGCCCGCAGCGAGCGTGCGTCGGCCTCCTGGCCCTCCTCGGGGGCCGCCAGGGCGCGGGCCGTCAGGAGCGGGTCGGGGCGCAGCAGAAGCGCCACCACGAGCGCGGCGACGAGGAAGACGCCGGCCGCCCAGACGAAGGGTCCGGCCGCCGCCGGGATGCCGAGGCCGGCCACGCTCTCACCGGCGGGCGCGGCGATGTTGGGTCCGAGGACCGCGCCGATGGTCGTGGCCCAGACGACGGTGGAGATGGATCGGGCGCGGCGGTCCGGTTCGGCCAGGTCGGCGGCGGCGAACCGGGCCGCGAGGTTCGCCGAGGACGCGGCGCCGAACCCGACCAGACCGGCGAGGAGCAGCGGGAAGCTGTCGGCGACGGCCCCGAGGACGACGACTCCGGCGCCGAGCGCCCCGATCAGATAAGCCAGGACGAGCCCGGGCCGCCGCCCGCGCGCGCCCATGAGGGCGGCCAGCGGCATGGCGAGCAGCGCGGGTCCGGCCACCGAGGCGGTCGAGGCGAGGCCCGACAGGGCCTCCGAGCCGCTCACCTCCTTGGCCAGGACGGCGGCGAGGGCGATACCGGTGGCTATGCCGAGCCCGCCGAGTATCTGCCCGGCGATCAGCACGGCCTGTATGCGCCGCCGCAGCGCGGCTATTCGGCCGGCGGCGGCCGCGTCAGACGCGCCGGCCAATGGGCCGGCCGATGCGCCCGCCACGGCGTCGGCCACCGGGCCGGACGCCTTCGTCGGAAGCGCGTCGACAGGCGAGCCGGGGGAGCCAGGGAGGCCGGAGGAGCCAGGAGAGCCGGCGGCGTCAGGGGCATCGGGGCTGTTGGTCACTGACGTGAGTGTGCCAGCCGCCCCCACCCCTGAGAACGCCCCGTGCCTCAGAAGAGCGGCTGCGGCAGCACGCCCTCCAGGGCGAGCAGCGTCCGCTTGGTCTCCAGGCCGCCTCCGAAGCCGCCGATCCCGCCGTCTCTCTCCACCACCCGGTGGCACGGCACGACCACCGGCAGCGGATTGGCGCCCATCGCCGCCCCGACGGCCTGGGCGGCGCCCGGCTGCCCGACCCGCTTCGCCAGGTCTCCGTACCCGACGACCGCCCCGAACCGCACCCCCTCCGCAAGCTCGCGCAGCACCTGGCGGTTGAAGCCCGTCGTCAGCGTCCAGTCGAGCGGCAGGTCGAACGCGCGCCGCCCGCCCGCGAAGTACTCGGCGAGCTGCCGTATCGGCTCGGCGAGCCGGCCCGAGGCGCTCTGCACCGGCTCCGCGCCGAGCTGCCCCGCCAGCCGGCCGACCGCCGCCTCCCGTACCGCCTGGTCGGCGTGGAAGACCACGCTCACCAGGCCGCGATCGGTCGCCGCGAGCAGCAGCGGGCCGATGTCGCTCGGCACGACCGCCCATTCCACCGTGGTGTCCATGAACCTCACCGTACGGCCGGCCACTGACATCGCGGTCGTCACGGCCCGGTCTCGTCTCGGTCTCACCGTCGCCAATTCCCGGACCTCGTGGTCGTACGGTCCTCGGCGCGCCATAATCTCGCCCCGGTAGGACTACTCAGCGGTACCGACTGATTTCGGACGACGTGACACCAGACGTGACACCAGACGTAACACCACGGGGTGGAGGGCAGACGCTCATGCAGGGCACGGTCGACGGTTTCAGTTACGGCCTCGTCACACCGGTCGCCGCCTTTCTCATGGCGTGCCTCGGCGGCGCCCTGGGCCTGCGCTGCACCACGAGATCCCTGCGGCACCGCGACACCTTCAAGGCCGGCTGGCTCGCCCTCGGCGCGACCTCGATAGGCACCGGCATCTGGACGATGCACTTCATCGCGATGATCGGCTTCTCCGTCGACCGGGCGCCGATCAGCTACGACCGCCCGATCACCTTCGCCAGCCTGGGCGTCGCCATCCTGATGGTCGGCATCGGCATCTTCATAGTCGGCTACCGCGGCGCCACCGCGCTCACCCTGGTCACCGGCGGCACCATCACCGGTCTGGGCGTCGCGACCATGCACTACCTGGGCATGGCCGGAATGCGGTTCCAGGGGACCATCGACTACGACACCCCCACCGTCGCCCTCTCCGTGGTGATCGCCGTCGTCGCGGCCACCACCGCCCTCTGGGCGGCCGTCTCGGTCCGCGGCTTCCTGGCCAGCGTCGGCGCAAGCATGGTGATGGGCCTCGCCGTAAGCGGCATGCACTACACGGCCATGGCGGCCGTCAACGTCCATGTGCACGGCATGGGCGGCGCCACCGGCGGCGGTGACTCCGCCACCTCGCTCCTCCTGCCGATGCTGATCGGCCCGGCGGTCTTCCTGCTCCTGGCCGCCGTGGTCGTCATGTTCGACCCGCTGCTCGTGATGGGCGACCCGGACTGGCAGCGCCCCACCACCCACGGCCCGTACCGCCCCGGCGTGCCCGCCCAGCGCCGTGCCCCCGCCTACGGCGAGCCCGCGAACTGGTCCTCCCGGCAGCCCCCCGGACGCGGAGCGCGCGGCACACGCGCGGGCCGCAGGAGCGCCGGCCGGACCGCCGGCCGGGGCGCGCACCGCTCCCAGGAGTGGTGAGACCGGGGTTTCCGAGCGCCCGGTGAGCCGGGGGAGGCCCGACTGTCAGTGGGGGGTCGTACGGTGGTTCCATGCGGCCCGTTTCCCAGATCGAACGTACGGTGGCGCCCTTCGAGGTCGTCAGTCCCTACCAGCCCAGCGGCGACCAGCCCGCGGCGATCGCCGAGCTCGAACGGCGCATCCGCGCGGGCGAGAAGGACGTCGTCCTCCTCGGCGCGACCGGCACCGGAAAGTCCGCGACCACCGCGTGGATGATCGAGAAGCTGCAGCGCCCCACGCTCGTGATGGCGCCGAACAAGACGCTGGCCGCCCAGCTGGCCAACGAGTTCCGCGAGCTCCTGCCGAACAACGCGGTCGAGTACTTCGTCTCGTACTACGACTACTACCAGCCCGAGGCGTACGTCCCGCAGTCGGACACCTACATCGAGAAGGACTCCTCGATCAACGAGGAGGTCGAGCGGCTCCGCCACTCCGCGACGAACTCGCTGCTGACCCGCCGGGACGTCATCGTGGTCGCGTCCGTCTCCTGCATCTACGGTCTCGGCACCCCCCAGGAGTACGTGGACCGGATGGTCCCGCTCAAGGTCGGCGAGGAGATCGACCGGGACCAGCTGCTGCGCCGCTTCGTCGACATCCAGTACACGCGCAACGACCTGGCGTTCACCCGGGGCACCTTCCGGGTCCGCGGCGACACCATCGAGATCTTCCCCGTCTACGAGGAGCTCGCCGTCCGCATCGAGATGTTCGGCGACGAGATCGAGGCGCTCTCCACGCTCCACCCGCTCACCGGCGAGATCATCAGCGAGGACCACGAGCTGTACGTCTTCCCCGCCAGCCACTACGTGGCGGGCCCCGAGCGCATGGAGAAGGCGGTCAACGGCATCGAGCGCGAGCTGGAGTCCCGCCTCGCCGAGCTGGACAAGCAGGGCAAGATGCTCGAGTCGCAGCGGCTGCGCATGCGCACCACGTACGACATCGAGATGATGCGCCAGATCGGCTCCTGCTCCGGCATCGAGAACTACTCGATGCACTTCGACGACCGCGAGCCCGGCTCCGCCCCCAACACGCTCCTCGACTACTTCCCCGAGGACTTCCTCCTCGTCATCGACGAGTCGCACGTCACGGTCCCGCAGATCGGCGCCATGTACGAGGGCGACGCCTCCCGCAAGCGGACCCTGGTCGACCACGGCTTCCGGCTGCCCTCCGCGCTCGACAACCGCCCGCTGAAGTGGGAGGAGTTCCAGAAGCGGATCGGCCAGACCGTCTACCTCTCGGCCACCCCCGGCACGTACGAGCTGTCGCGCGGCGACGGCTTCGTCGAGCAGATCATCCGCCCCACCGGCCTCGTCGACCCCGAGGTCGTCGTCAAGCCCACCGAGGGCCAGATCGACGACCTGGTCCACGAGATCCGGCTGCGCACCGAGAAGGACGAGCGGGTCCTCGTCACCACGCTGACCAAGAAGATGTCCGAGGACCTCACCGACTACTTCCTGGAGCTCGGCATCCAGGTCCGCTATCTGCACAGCGACGTCGACACCCTGCGCCGGATCGAGCTGCTGCGCGAGCTGCGGGCCGGCGAGTACGACGTCCTGGTCGGCATCAACCTGCTCCGTGAGGGACTCGACCTGCCCGAGGTCTCGCTCGTCGCCATCCTCGACGCCGACAAGCAGGGCTTCCTGCGCTCCGGCACCTCGCTGATCCAGACCATCGGCCGCGCGGCGCGCAACGTCTCCGGACAGGTCCACATGTACGCGGACACCGTCACGCCCGCCATGGAGAAGGCGATCGACGAGACCAACCGCCGCCGCGAGAAGCAGGTCGCGTACAACACGGCCAACGGCATCGACCCGCAGCCGCTCCGCAAGAAGATCAACGACATCGTGGCCACCATCGCCCGCGAGGAGGTCGACACCGAGCAGCTCCTCGGCACCGGCTACCGCCAGGGGAAGGACGGCAAGGGCGCCAAGGCCCCCGTGCCCTCCCTCACCGCGCACGCCCCCAAGGGCAAGCCCAAGGGCGGCAAGGCGGGCTCCACGGTCGAGCTCGGCGACCGCCCGGCGACCGAACTCGCCGCGATCATCGAGGAGATGACCGACCGGATGCGCGCCGCCGCGGCCGAGCTGCAGTTCGAGGTGGCCGCCCGGCTCCGGGACGAAGTGGGAGAGCTGAAGAAGGAGTTGCGCCAGATGAAGGAGGCGGGACTCGCCTGACACGACGGGCGGACAGCGGGCGGACGGGCCGTGGACGGCGGGTGACCGGCAGGTGGTCGGTGGTGCGGCGGGCTGCCCGTCCGGAGTGCCCGGTGTGTTGCAAGACCGACACAAAACCGCTCCCTCTCTGCTGCGCTGTCAGTGCCCCTGCGTAGGGTGCTGGACAACCGCGCGCACAGCGGAGGCGGCGGCGGGGATCGCGAGAGAGGGGACAGCGCGTGACGGTCAACATGACCAAGGGTCAGGCCATCAGCCTGGAGAAGCAGGGCGGCGGCAGCCTGACGTCCGTACGGATGGGACTCGGCTGGCGGGCGGCGCCCCGTCGCGGCCTGTTCGGTTCGCGTACGCGCGAGGTCGACCTGGACGCCTCCGCGGTGCTCTTCGCCGACAAGCAGCCGGTCGACGTGGTCTTCTTCCGGCACCTGGTCAGCGACGACGGCTCGGTCCGGCACACCGGCGACAACCTGGTGGGCGGCGCGGGCTCGGGCGGCGACGACGAGTCGATCCTGGTCGACCTCCAGCGCGTCCCCGTCCACATCGACCAGATCGTCTTCACGGTGAACTCCTTCACCGGGCAGACCTTCCAGGAGGTGCAGAACGCCTTCTGCCGGATCGTCGACGAGACCAACGGCGAGGAGCTCGCGCGCTTCACCCTGGACGGCGGCGGCCAGTACACCGCGCAGATCATGGCGAAGGTGCACCGGGCGGGCTCGGGATGGCAGATGACGGCGCTGGGCAACCCGGCCAACGGCCGGACGTTCCAGGACCTCATGCCCGCGATCCTGCCGCACCTGTAGTCCGGCACCGCACCACACACCGTCAGCTCCCGGAGGCAGCAGGCCACCGGGAGCTGTCCCGCATCACCATCGGATCCGAGGGGACAGAGACGATGACGGCCGAGCTGGTCCGGGGACAGAACCACCCGCTGCCCGACACCCGACTGGAGATCCGGGTCGCGGCCGGTCATCCGGTCGTCGCCGGAGCCACCCTCGCGGACGAAGGAGGCCGGGTCGCGGGCGTCGAGTGGATCGCCCACCCCGGCTCGCCCTCGCTGCCCGGCGTCGAGGTCTCCCAGCAGGCCGCCGCCGACCACCGCCTCGCCGTCGACCTGGACGCCGTCCCGGCCACCGCGCACCGCCTGTCGGTCCTCCTCGCGCTGCCCGTCGGCGTCGGCGGACCGACCCGCTTCGGCGCGGCCGCGGCGCCCTTCGTCGCCGTCACCGGCCTCGACGGCGCCGAGATCGCCACGTACACGATCACCGGCCTGGACCGCGAATCCGCCGTCGTCGCCCTGGAGCTGTACCGCCGTCAGGGCGCCTGGAAGGTGCGCGCGATGGGCCAGGGGTACGAGGGCGGTCTCGCCGCCATGCTCGGCGACCAGGGTCTCCAGCGCCCCGCCGACCTGGCCGCCACGATCCTGGAGGCCGTCTCCCGGGGCCTGGCCCGCTCGGTCTCCGCCCCGCCGCCGCGCGTCCCCGAGGCCGAGCGCGTACGCCAGTCGGCGTCGACGGCGCCCGAGTCGCAGGCCACCGCCGCCGAACCGACGACGCCCACCGTGCCGGTGACCCAGACGTCCCCGGTGACCCAGCCGCCCCCGGCGACCCCGCTGCCCCCGCCGTCCACCCCCGTGCCCACGAGCACGGCCGGCGGCCCCATCGACTACGCCCACCCCCGGCGTCGCCAGGCGGCCCCCGAGCCGCCCCGGCAGGCCCCGCCCGTCCCTGTCGCGGGGGACGCGAGCGGCTGGTCCATGGACGAGCGGCTCTACAACCAGGTGTGGGGCATGTTCGAGGACCTCGCCCGTACGACCGCCGCGTACCGCAGCGCCTGCGAGTTCGCCGAGTCCCGGCTCGACAAGGAGCTCGACGGCCTGCTCTCCGACCCCCGGAGCCGCATCGGCGGCGCCGGGGACGCCGCCCGCGCCGCCGCCCGCGCCCGGCACGACGAGCTCACCGCCCGCGCCCAGGAGGTCCTGGACCGGGACCTGGACCAGCTCACCGCCGAGTCCGATGTCGTCGAACCGGCCCTGCCACCCGCCTACGCCCGCTGGGACAACCCCGTCTGGCACGCCTACCGGGTCCCCATGGAGGCCCCGATGGCCGTCCGCCTGGGCGACCTCCACCTCCCCGAGCGGACCGAGCTGCGCATCCCGATGCTCGTCCGGCTCCCGCTGGAGCGCGGGCTCTGGGTCGACATGGGGTGCGAGCACTCCGAGGCGGCGGGCCTGCTGGACGAGGCCGAGCTGCGCCGCCTCGCGATGGACACCGCCGTCGCGCACGCGGCCCGGCTGCTCGCGGTGTACCCGCCCGGCGAGTTCACGGTCCATGTCATCGACCCGGCGGGCACGGCCGCCGCGGCGCTCGCGCCCCTGGTCGAGGCGGGCGTGCTCGCGGGCCCGCCGGCCGCCGGAGCCACCGGGGTGCAGGACGTCCTCGGCCGGCTCATCGAGCGGGTGGACCTGGTGCAGATGGCGCTGCGGGCGGGCGCGCCCGACGCGCTGCCGCCCGGCCTGGACACCGCCGAGCAGCTCCTGATCGTCCATGACTTCCCGCACGGTTTCGACGACCGGGCGGTGACCAGGCTCCGGTACCTCGCGGACGAGGGCCCGGCGGTCGGGGTCCACCTCATGATGGTCGCGGACCGCGAGGACGCCTCCGCGTACGGCCCGGTGCTCGACCCGCTGTGGCGCTCGCTGATGCGGATCACCCCCGTACCGGACGACCATCTCGCCGATCCGTGGGTCGGCCACGCATGGATGTACGAGCCGCCGCTCTTCCCGTCCGGCAGCCGGGTGCTGTCCCAGGTCCTCGCCCGGGTCGCGGAGTCCCGTCGGCAGTGGGGCGGCTGAGCCGAGGGAGGCTGACCTGAAACGCCGTTGACCTGGCCCTTTGGGTCGCCTTTACCCTTGCCTTTACCTTTTCTTGGTTCTTCGGGTAGTGTTCTTGGCGCGGAGGGGAGTACTCCCCTAGCGCGGCGTTCCCGTCAATACGGACGTACCCCCGACCGGGGGTCGATCCCGGGGCGTCGGCCCGGCCTGTCCTGTACGGCCCGGGTGGAAGAGACCTCCGGCAGCGACGACGCTGATCAAGTAGCCGTACGACGCCGGAGGCGCAGTGGACGTTTCGACGACTCTCTGGGTGCTGACCATTCTCGGTCTGAGCGCCCTCATCGCGATCGACTTCTTCATCGGGCGCAAGCCCCATGACGTGTCGGTCAAGGAAGCCGGAATCTGGACGATCGTCTGGATCGCGCTGGCCGCGCTCTTCGGCATCGGACTGGCGGTCTTCGGCAACAGTCAGGCGTCCGGCGAGTTCTTCGCCGGATTCATCACCGAGAAGTCGCTGAGTGTCGACAACCTCTTCGTCTTCGTCCTGATCATGGCGAAGTTCTCGGTGCCCTCGCACCTCCAGCAGCGCGTGCTGCTCGTCGGCGTACTGATCGCCCTGGTCCTGCGCGCGATCTTCATCGCCGCCGGCGCCACGATCATCGCCAGCTTCTCCTGGGTCTTCTACATCTTCGGCGCGTTCCTGATCTACACCGCGTGGAAGCTCATCAAGGAGGCGCGCGCCGGAGAGGACGAGGACGACTGGGAGGAGAACCGTCTCCTCAAGTCGGTCGAGAAGAAGTTCGGCGTCGCGGACAAGTACCACGGCACGAAGCTCTTCATCAAGGTCAACGGCAAGCGGGTGCTGACCCCGCTGATGGTCGTCATGCTCGCCATCGGCACGACGGACGTCCTCTTCGCCCTCGACTCGATCCCGGCGATCTTCGGCCTGACCCAGGACCCGTACATCGTCTTCACCGCCAACGCCTTCGCCCTGATGGGTCTGCGGCAGCTGTACTTCCTGATCGGCGGACTGCTCAAGAAGCTGGTCCACCTCAGCTACGGCCTGTCGGTGATCCTCGGCTTCATCGGTGTGAAGCTGGTGCTGCACGCACTGCACGAGTCCGGGGTCCATGTTCCCGAGATCTCCATCCCGTTCTCCCTCGCCGTCATCGGTGGTGTCCTGGTCATCACCACGATCACCAGCCTCATCGCCTCCAAGAGGCAGGCGGAGCGCGAGGCCGTCGAGGCCGCCGCGAAGGGCGAGAGCCCGGCCGCCGAGGCCGGCGAGACCGAGAAGGACAGCGTCGGCGCCTGACGGCGTACGGCACCGTAGGAACGCACCGCGGCCGGTGCGGGCGGCTCACCACCGCCC
>NZ_JBHXPI010000031.1:0-21322 GCF_042718575.1 Streptomyces sp. NPDC058579 | reverse complement strand
GTAGGGCGCCTTTGGGGTTCGTCGAGGTTTGCACAGCCCCGGGGGGGGGGGGGGGTCCACACCACCGCCCGCACCGGCCGCGTCGCGTATCCGGCCGCGGTGCTACGCGGGCAGGCCTTACGCGGGAACCGGCTAGGGCAAGCCCTACGCGGTAACCGGCTCCGGCTCCGGCACCTTCGACCGGGTCGGCGCGGTCTCCGGCAGCAGGGCGAAGCAGCCGAGGCTCACCAGCGCGACCACCGTCAGATACGCCGCCACGCCCCAGGGCGGGCCCGCGCCCCCGGACAGCGCCGTCGCCAGGATCGGCGTCAGTGCCCCGCCCAGCACCCCCGCCAGGTTGTAGCCGACGGCCGCGCCCGTGCACCGCACCCTCGGCTCGTAGAGCTCGGGCAGGTACGCCGCGACCACCGCGAACATCGTGATGAAGGCCAGCAGCGCGCCCGCGAAGCCGAGGAACATCAGCAGGGGCCGCCCCGTGTGCAGCAGGGCGATCATCGGGAACATCCACGCCGCCGAGGCCGCGCAGCCGAACAGGCAGAGCGGGCGGCGGCCGTAGCGGTCGCCCAGCATCGCCGCCGGCGGAGTCACGATCCCCGAGATCGCCACCGCCGCCATGATGCAGACCAGCATGGTCGTACGGCTGACCCCAAGACGCTCGGTGCCGTAGGCCAGGGCCCAGGTGGAGACCGTGTAGAAGACGGCGTACCCGACGGCGAGCGCCCCCGCCGTGAGCAGAACCAGGCGCCAGTGGTCGCGCGCCACCTCGGTGAGTGGGGCGTTCGCCCGCCGCCCGGTCTTGCTCAGCTCCTCGAACTGCGGGGTCTCGTGGAGCGAGGAGCGCAGCAGCAGCCCGCCCGCCGCGAGCACCCCGGCCGCCCAGAACGGCACGCGCCAGCCCCAGTCCCGGAACTGGGCGTCGGTGAGCGTGGCCGACAGCACCAGCATCACGCCGTTCGCGAGCAGGAAGCCGACCGGCGGGCCGACCTGCGGGAAGCTCGCCCACAGCCCCCGGCGCCGCTCCGGCGCGTGCTCGGCGGTGAGCAGCACGGCACCGCCCCATTCGCCGCCCAGGCCGAGCCCCTGCAGGAAGCGCAGGACGAGCAGCAGGACGGGGGCGGCGATGCCGAGGGTCGCGTACGTCGGGACAAGACCGACCGCCACCGTGGCGCAGCCGGTGAGCACCAGCGAGGCGAACATGACCGGGCGCCGTCCGTACCGGTCGCCGATGTGGCCGAAGAGCACGGAGCCGAGCGGCCGGGCCACGAAACCGACGGCGAAGGTGCCGAAGGCGGCGAGGGTCCCGGCGACGGGGGAGAAGGTCGGGAAGAAGAGCGGCCCGAGGACGAGCGCGGCGGCGGTCCCGTAGACGAAGAAGTCGAAGAACTCGATGGCCGTCCCGACGAGCGAGGCGGCGGCGAGCCGCGCCATGGACGGCGCGGCGGGGGAGGCCGGGGAGCCCTTGCTGTCCGAAGCGCTCGGAGCGCTCCGAGCGCCGGGAACATCGAGCGCGCCCGGAGTATCGAGCGCGCCCGGACCATCGAGACCATCTGGGCCGTCGAGAGCGTCCGGGCCGTCGGGAGAGTCCGGGCCGTCGGGAGAGTCCGGAGCGGCAGGAGCGTGTGGATCGGCGGGCGAGTCCGGGTCCGGGGACGGACGCGGAGAGTGACTGTGGCGCATGTCGCGCCAACTACCCGGCGTCCGCAGCGGTTACGGGGGCGCGCGGAAGCACGCGGTGATCGACCGTGCGCCTCCGCCGGTCAGACCGGCCCGGGGGCTGTCACCAGCCGCGCGCGTGCCACGCGGGCAGGCTCGGCCGCTCGTCACCGAGCGTGGTGTCCTTGCCGTGGCCGGGATACACCCAGCTCTCGTCCGGCAGGACCGCGAAGAGCTTGGTCTCCACGTCCTGGATCAGGCTCGCGAAGGCCTTCGGGTCCTTCCACGTGTTGCCGACGCCGCCGGGGAACAGGCAGTCGCCGGTGAAGACGTGCGGGTGGCCGTGCGGGTCGTCGTAGACGAGCGCGATCGAGCCGGGCGTGTGCCCGACGAGGTGGCGGGCGGTCAGCGTGACCCGGCCGACCGTGATCGTGTCGCCGTCCTCGACCAGGACGTCCGTCGGGACGGGGATGCCCTCCGCGTCGTACGCGCCCGCGTACGTCCGCGCCCCGGTCGCCGCGACCACCTCGGCGAGTGCCTGCCAGTGGTCGCCGTGCTGGTGGGTGGTGACGACGGACGCGATGCCGTCGTCACCGATCAGCGTCAGGAGCGTGTGGGCCTCGTTGGCCGCGTCGATCAGGAGCTGCTCGCCGGTCGCCCGACAGCGCAGCAGATACGCGTTGTTGTCCATCGGGCCGACGGCGACCTTGGAGATCATCAGGTCCGTCAGCTCGTGCACATCGGCGGGCCCGCCGACCTTCACAGCTCCGCTGTACGTCATGGGCTCAGCCTATCGCCGGGCACCGACAGGCGGGGGCCCAACGGCGGGGACTACAGGGGCGGGAGCTCCGGGAGGTGGTCGCCCGTGAGGACGGCGAGGTGGGCGCCCTTCTCGCCGCGGCCGGAGAGCCAGCCGAGCAGATCGGCGCGGGTGCCGCCCAGGACGACGGGGTCGCCCTTGTCGCCGCCGGTGTGCCAGCTGGGGCTGTTCTCCTCGTACCCGAGCCGGAGCGTCACCGGCGGGACGTCGGGGCGGCCCGACCAGCGGTCGGCGAGGAAGTCGATCTCCCGCAGCATGAACTCCTCCGGCAGGTCCGCCAGCTCGTAGCCGATGCCGAGGTCGACGTGGTGCAGGTCCACCTCCACCCAGCGGCGGAAGGGGATGCGGGCGGCCCGGTCGGTGACGCCGTTGCGGAGCTCCACGGTCCGCTCCCAGTCGGCGGGCTCCGCGCCCACGGCCTGGAAGCGGTCTGCGGTCTCGCGGACGTCGGCCAGTTGCGCGGCCAGGGCGCGCGGGGCGTCCCGCTCGATGTCGGCGTCGCGGGTGGCGCCGTCCGCGTACATGGGGCGGCCCTGGAGAACGTTCACCAGGGCGTCGGCGTTGCGGGCGATGTGGGCCAGGACATGGCCGCGTGTCCAGCCGGGAAGCCGTGACGGCTCGGCGAGCGCCGCGTTGTCCAGGGAGGCGGCCGCGTCGAGGAGTCGTTCGGTCGCTTCGCGTACAGAGGCCAGGTCACGCACGTGGTCGATCATGGGGCCGACCCTAGCGCCGCCACTCGTTCGGGTGAAGCGGTCGGAGTGCGGCCGGAAATCGAATGTGCGTGCTATAGGCTCGGTGGAAGCATCCGGCATCCTTGGTTGTTGGGTACTCAGGCACATCCAGGTACTTCCAGGCATATCTGCGACCCGCACTTCTGTGCCTCCGCTCTCTCAAGAAAGGTGCGGACCGGCGTGGCCGACCGTCTCATCGTTCGTGGCGCTCGCGAGCACAACCTCAAGAACGTCTCGCTCGACCTCCCCCGCGACTCCCTCATCGTCTTCACCGGGCTGTCGGGGTCGGGCAAGTCCTCCCTCGCGTTCGACACGATCTTCGCCGAGGGGCAGCGCCGGTACGTCGAGTCGCTCTCGTCGTACGCCCGGCAGTTCCTCGGCCAGATGGACAAGCCGGACGTCGACTTCATCGAGGGTCTCTCGCCCGCCGTCTCCATCGACCAGAAGTCGACCTCGCGCAACCCGCGCTCGACGGTCGGCACCATCACCGAGGTCTACGACTACCTCCGGCTGCTCTTCGCGCGCATCGGCAAGCCCCACTGTCCCGAGTGCAGCCGCCCGATCTCCCGCCAGTCGCCGCAGGCCATCGTCGACAAGGTCCTGGAGCTGCCCGAGGGCAGCCGCTTCCAGGTCCTCTCGCCGCTCGTGCGCGAGCGCAAGGGCGAGTTCGTCGACCTCTTCGCCGACCTCCAGACCAAGGGCTACAGCCGGGCGCGGGTCGACGGGCAGACCATCCAGCTCACCGAGCCGCCCACGCTGAAGAAGCAGGAGAAGCACACGATCGAGGTGGTCGTCGACCGCCTCACCGTGAAGGACAGCGCCAAGCGTCGGCTCACCGACTCCGTCGAGACGGCCCTCGGGCTCTCCGGCGGCATGGTCGTCCTGGACTTCGTCGACCTCGCCGAGGACGACCCCGAGCGCGAGCGGATGTACTCGGAGCACCTCTACTGCCCGTACGACGACCTCTCCTTCGAGGAGCTGGAGCCGCGCTCCTTCTCCTTCAACTCGCCCTTCGGCGCCTGCCCGGACTGCACCGGCATCGGCACCCGCATGGAGGTCGACCCCGAGCTGATCGTCCCGGACGAGGACCGCTCGCTCGACGAGGGCGCCATCCACCCCTGGTCCCACGGCCACACCAAGGAGTACTTCGGCCGGCTCATCGGCGGCCTCTCCCAGGCGCTCGGCTTCCGCACGGACCTGCCGTACGCCGCGCTGCCGGCCCGGGCCAAGAAGGCCCTGATGCACGGCCACAAGACCCAGGTCGAGGTCCGCTACCGCAACCGGTACGGACGCGAGCGGGCGTACACCACCCCGGCCTTCGAGGGCGCCGTCTCCTTCGTCAAGCGGCGGCACAGCGAGGCCGAGAGCGACTCCAGCCGCGAGCGCTTCGAGGGCTACATGCGCGAGGTGCCCTGCCCCACCTGTGAGGGCACGCGCCTGAAGCCGATCGTCCTGGCCGTCACGGTCATGGAGCGGTCGATCGCCGAGGTCGCCGCGATGTCGATCAGCGAGTGCGCCGACTTCCTCGGCCGCCTGAAGCTGAACGCCCGCGACAAGAAGATCGCCGAGCGGGTCCTGAAGGAGGTCAACGAGCGGCTGCGGTTCCTGGTCGACGTCGGCCTCGACTACCTCTCCCTCAACCGCGCGGCCGGCACCCTCTCCGGCGGCGAGGCCCAGCGCATCCGGCTCGCCACGCAGATCGGCTCCGGTCTGGTCGGCGTGCTCTACGTCCTGGACGAGCCGTCCATCGGCCTCCACCAGCGCGACAACCACCGGCTCATCGAGACCCTGGTCCGGCTCCGGGACATGGGCAACACGCTCATCGTGGTCGAGCACGACGAGGACACCATCAAGGTCGCCGACTGGGTCGTCGACATCGGCCCCGGCGCGGGTGAGCACGGCGGCAAGGTCGTCCACTCCGGCCCCTTGAAGGAGCTGCTCGCCAACGAGGAGTCGATGACCGGGCAGTACCTGTCCGGGCGCAGGGCCATCGGGACGCCGGACATCCGCCGCCCCGTGGACCCCACGCGCCGGCTCACCGTGCACGGCGCCCGGGAGAACAACCTCCAGGACATCGACGTCTCGTTCCCGCTGGGCGTCCTCACAGCCGTCACCGGCGTCTCCGGCTCGGGCAAGTCCACGCTGGTCAACGACATCCTCTACACCCACCTGGCGCGCGAGCTGAACGGCGCCAAGTCGGTGCCCGGGCGGCACACGCGCGTGGACGGCGACGACCTCGTCGACAAGGTCGTGCACGTCGACCAGTCGCCGATCGGCCGCACCCCGCGGTCGAACCCGGCGACGTACACCGGAGTCTTCGACCACGTCCGCAGGCTGTTCGCCGAGACGATGGAGGCGAAGGTACGCGGCTATCTGCCGGGCCGGTTCTCCTTCAACGTCAAGGGCGGCCGCTGCGAGAACTGCTCCGGCGACGGCACGATCAAGATCGAGATGAACTTCCTGCCGGACGTCTACGTCCCGTGCGAGGTCTGCCACGGTGCCCGGTACAACCGGGAGACCCTGGAGGTCCACTACAAGGGCAAGTCCATCGCCGAGGTCCTGGACATGCCGATCGAGGAGGCCCTGGGCTTCTTCGAGGCGGTCCCGACGATCGCGCGCCACCTGCGCACGCTCAACGAGGTCGGCCTCGGGTACGTCCGGCTCGGCCAGTCCGCGCCGACGCTCTCCGGTGGCGAGGCGCAGCGCGTGAAGCTCGCCTCCGAGCTCCAGAAGCGGTCGACGGGGCGCACGGTCTACGTCCTGGACGAGCCGACGACGGGTCTGCACTTCGAGGACATCTCGAAGCTGATCAAGGTCCTGTCGGGTCTGGTCGACAAGGGGAACTCGGTGATCGTCATCGAGCACAACCTCGATGTCATCAAGACCGCGGACTGGGTCGTCGACATGGGCCCGGAGGGCGGCAGCGGCGGCGGTCTGGTGATCGCCGAGGGCACGCCGGAGGAGGTCGCGTCCGTCCCGGCGAGCCACACCGGCAAGTTCCTCCGCGAGATCCTGGGCGCGGACCGCATCAGCGACGCGAGCGTGCCGGCGGCGCGGGGCGCGTCCAGGGCCGCGAAGAAGGCGCCGGTGAAGAAGGTGGCCGCGCAGAAGGTGGCCGCGAAGAAGGCGGCGCCCGCGAAGAAGACGGCGGCGCGGGCCCGCAAGGCGTGACGGGCCGGGGTGGGGTGGGGGAGGGCGGCGCGGAGGTCGGCGCCTGCGGCGGGCCGTGCCCCCCCCCCCCCCCCCCCCCCAACCCCCCCCCCCCCCCCCCCCCCCCCCCCCACCAGCCACCGGGCGGGGCCCCGCCCCCCCGGGTGCGGGGGCGGGGGGGGGGGGGGGCCGCCCGGGCGGCAGGTCGGCCCCGGCGGCGGGCCTACCCCCACCCCGCCCCTCCCCGAAACCGGGGGCCAGCCCCCGGACCCCCGACACACGTAGCCGGGGGCAGAGCCCCGACACGCGCCTCGCCGTGTGCGCGTGGCCCGTCTACCCCAGCTCGTTCGCGTACGGGGGTTCCGCGCCCGGGCGGGTGCAGGTGAGGGCTGCGGCCTTGGCCGCGTAGGTCAGGAGGGTGGACCAGGACTCTCGGGTCAGGGTCGGTAGGGGGCGGGTGGACAGGCCGTGGAGGAGTGCGGCGTTCACGGTGTCGCCCGCGCCGATCGTGTCCTTGATCTCGACTTGTACCGCCGGTACCGACACCTCGGCGGTCGGGGTGTGCACCGTCATGCCCGCCCCGCCGCGCGTCACGACGACCGCCGACGGACCCCGCTCCAGCCACTCCGCCGGGGTGCCGCCCAGCCACGTCGCGTCCTCCTCCGAGAGCTTCAGGAGCGAGACGTACGGCAGCCAGGACGCGAAGCGCTCGCGGTAGGCGGCCGCGTCCGGGATCAGGCCCGGCCGGATGTTCGGGTCCAGGAGCGTCAGGACGCCCCGCTCCGACTCCCGCCGCAGCAGCGCCTCGTACGCGCTCGCCCCCGGCTCAAGGGCCAGTGAACAGGTGCCGAACGCGATCGCCCGCACCTCGTCCGGCAGCCGCTCCGGCAGGGCGAAGAGGCGGTCGGCCGTGCCCTCGACGTAGAAGCCGTACTCCGCGGAGCCGTCCGCTCCCACCGAGGCGACCGCGAGCGTCGTCGGCTCCGGGCCGCGCTGCACGAGCCCGGTCCCCACCCCCGCCGCCCGCAGCCCGTCCATCAGCGCCTCGCCGAACGCGTCCGTCGACACCCGTGAGCAGAAGGTGACCGGGGCTCCCAGCCGGCCGAGGGCCACGGCCGTGTTGTACGGGCCCCCGCCCCGCCGCGGAACCAGCGCGGGCAGCGGCCCGGCGGCCCCGTCCGGGACCAGATCGATCAAGGACTCACCGGCGACGACGATCACGCCGTGAACGTAACCCATGCCCCACCGGCCACGACAGCCCCCGCGCAGGCCCCCGAGGAGGCGCCGGTATCGTCGGTTCGGTCACCCCTTGCCCCGATCCCACCGTGGAGCGCACATGTCCGGCCAGTCCGCCCGCCGCACCGTACTGAAAGGCGCCGCCCTCGCCGGTGCCGCCGGGCTGGGTGTCGCCGCCTGCTCCACGGACTCCAAGCTCGGGCACGCCCAGGTCCCGACCCCGACCGCCCCGGTGACCCTCGGCGCCCCCGAGGACGTGCCCGTCGGCGGGGCCAGGCTCTACCGCGAGCAGCGGGTCCTGGTGAGCTGCCCGGCCGAGGGCCAGTACAAGGCCTTCAGCGCCCAGTGCACCCACGCCGGCTGCGTCCTCGACAAGATCGAGAACAACGAGGGCAACTGCCCCTGCCACGGCAGCCGCTTCGACGTCACCACCGGCAAGGCCCTCCAAGGCCCGGCGACCGTCCCGCTGCCCGAGGTCCCCGTCCGGGTCGAGGGCGGGAAGCTCGTCGCGGGACCAGAGGCGTAAGCCCGGGGGCGTAGGGCACGGAGGCGTAGAGCCGGGAAGCATAAGGCCCGGAAGCGTGAGCCGGAGGCGTAGCCCACGCGCGCGTGCCTACGACCAGTCCCAGTCGATTCCCAGGATTCCCGGCCGTACCCCCTGCTCCACCACATGCACCGCGCGGTGCCGGCCGCTCAGTGTCAGGTCCGAGCGGCCACCGCGCGGCGCCCCCGCCGACGCCTGCGCGAAGCGCCGGCACCGTACCGGCAGCGCCGCCTCGTCGAACCGCACCTGCAGCACGTACTGTCCGCCCCCGAAGCTGAACCCCCGGACGTACTCGCCGCTCGGTCCGCCGGTCCCGTCCTCGAAGCCGTAGCCGAAGAGGTACGTCTCCCCGGCCCGCAGCCGCGCGTCGAACAGCAGCTCCGCGACGACCACCCCGGTCTCCGCGTGCCACCGCACCCGCCCCGTACGGCAGTTCTCCGTCGCCCGGACCTCCACGCGCGCGGGGTCACAGCCCGGGTCGCCGTGGTGGATGGCCAGATAGCGGTCGATGCCGTCCCGGTGCGCCCGCACCACGTGCTGCGACTCCCGCCCCACCAGCTCCCGCCCCGGCCCGATCCGGACCCGCTCGTGATGGCCGACCGTGTGCAGCCCGCCGTCCACGGGCGACTCCAGCTCGGCGAGCAGCGCCTCCACCGCCCCCGAGGCCTCCACCAGCGAGCGGTACGAACGGGCCGCCGGCCGCTCCACGTCGCCGCGCGCCACCGTGTCCTCCGTCAGCAGCCGGATCAGCGAGTTGTCCGGCAGCTGGAGCACCTCCTCCAGCGCGCGGACGGCCTTCATCGACTCCGGCCGCTGCGGGCGGCGGGCGCCCTGCTGCCAGTAACTGAGGCTGGTCACCCCGACCTTGACGCCCCGGTGGGCGAGATGGTGCTGCACCCGCTGGAGCGGCAGGCCGCGCACCGCGAAGGCCGTGCGCAGCGCCAGATGGAACGGTCCGGTGTGCAGCAACTGCACCAGATCGGCCTCGGTGTGCCCCACGGGACTCCTCAGTGAACGTTCACGACCACGCCGGTGCACCCTCGCGGCGCCGGGGGCGGGCCCGCAGATGGCGCGAGGGGGTGCGTTCACACCCGGGTCACACCGTTCACAGCCCGCCGTCATCCCGCATTGAAGCGTGTTGACCGGATCCGGACAACGTTCGATGCTCCTCAGCAGCGTCCGGACGCGCTCCTCCGACTCCCCACATCCCCACCCCCCGCCTCGGGAGGAACGCGATGCGCAGTAGAAAGCTGTCCCTGGCGGCACTCGCCGCTGCCGCCCTCTTCCTGCTCCCCATGTCGTCGGCGACCGCCGCGCCGACCACCGATGACGTCTCCGTCCTCGGGTACAAGCGGCTGAACATCACCATGCAGGCGCAGCAGAAGACCAACTGGTGCTGGGCCGCCGCCGGCAACACGATCGCCACCTGGTTCGGCCGGAACTACAGCCAGAACCAGTTCTGCAACGCCGCCTTCAACCGCCAGCAGGGCTACGACTGCCCCAACAATC
Organism: Streptomyces sp. NPDC058579; assembly: GCF_042718575.1. Taxonomy (NCBI): domain Bacteria; kingdom Bacillati; phylum Actinomycetota; class Actinomycetes; order Kitasatosporales; family Streptomycetaceae; genus Streptomyces; species Streptomyces sp. NPDC058579. The sequence goes on along the minus strand of NZ_JBHXPI010000031.1, from coordinate 11,679 downwards.
AGGCCACGCTCGGCAATGTGCAGACCGGCCTGCGCTGGGCGGGCGTCAACCCCGGCTCGTACGTGACGGGCTGGCTGCGCTACCCGACCGTACAGACCGAGATCAACGCGGACCGCCCGATCGAGACGCGGATCCAGTGGTCGAGCGGCGGCGGGCACATGCACGTGATCTACGGCTACGACGACGCCGACAGCTGGGTCTACTGGGGCGACCCCTGGCCCTCCAGCGACCGCTACAACTGGGCCTCGCACGCCTGGTACGTGGACAACAGCTCCTTCTCGTGGACGCACTCGCTCTACCGGATAGGGGCGTGACGACGATGAACGTACGTGCCACCAGAGCCGGGTTCCTGTCCGCCGCCGCCCTCGCGGCGCTCGTCGCTCTCGTCGGCCTGGGCGCGGTGCCGGCCGCCGCGGCCACCGCGGCCGACGTGCCGCCCCCTGCCGCGACGCCGGAGAAGGCGGCGTCCGCCCCCGAGACCCTGGAGACGCTCTCCCGGTTCTTCGCCCGCGACGGAGCCGTCGCCCGCTCTGCGGCGCAGCCCCGTGTCGAGGGCGCGTCCGTCCCGGTGCGGGTGCTCTCGCCGGACTTCGTGGCCGGGAAGGCGGGCGCGCCGGTCGCCCGGGTCGAGTTCCACGCCAGCAAGGCGGTCGCCTCGGACGGTCAGACGGCGTCCCTGTGGACAGTGCGGCAGGCGGGCGGCGGCTGGCAGGTGGTGAACATCGCCACCGGCGACGACGAGATCCGCTACGCGGCGCAGGGCGTGAGGGCGCTGCCCGGCGGGATCGTCTTCCGCGAGCCGCAGATCGACGCGTGGTACGTCCAGAAGGGCGCGAAGGTGCTCCCGCTGGACGAGGACGCGGTGCGGGCGGTCGGGAAGAACGGGACGAGCCTGACCGCGTACCGGGACCGGGTCGCCCGGGCCTACGGGGACAAGCTGCCCGGCTCCGCGTACGCCCGCAAGGGCACGGCCGGCGGCTACGACACCCCGGCCGCGGCCCACGACGAGCCCCTCGTCACGGTCGCCTCCGGCACGGCGGGCGCGGGCGCGGCCCTGGCCCTCGCCCTCATCGCCACCCGCACATGGCGCCGCCACAGGCCAACGGCCTGACACCGCGCCGTAGGCGGGGTACCCGGGGCCGCACCCCCAGGCACCCCACCTGACACGGCGCCGCAGGCGGCGTACCGGGGCGCACCCCCGGTCACCCCGCCTGACACCGCCCGCAGGCCGGTACCCGGTCCCCACCCGGGTATCGGCCTGCACTCTGGGTATCGGTCCGCGCCCCCTGTACCCGCCCCCTCCCCGCCGCCCCCCGCTCACCGCGCCAGATACCCCCCGTCCACAGGCAGCACCACCCCCGTGATGAAGGACGCCTCGTCCGAGGAGAGGAAGAGGATGGCCGCCGCGACCTCCTCCGGGGTGCCGAAGCGGCCCATGGGGTGCAGGGCGACGATCTCCGACAGGTACTCCGGGCCGCCCGGCTCCGTTCTGGCCGCCGCTACTCGTTCCGTCTCGATCGTGCCCGGGGCCACCGCGTTGACCCGGATCCCGCGGTCCGCCCATTCGACCGCCAGGTGCTTCGTCAGGCCCGAGGCCACGAACTTGGCCGGGCCGTAGACCGCCTGGCGGGCCTGCCCGGCCACGCCGGAGATCGACGAGGTGCACACGATCGCCCCGCCGCCCTCCTGCCCGGCCATCGTCTCGATCGCGTACTTGCAGGTCAGGAACGTGCCCTTGCCGTCCACGGCCATGACCCGGTCCCACTCCTCCCCGGTCGCCTCCAGGACGTCGGACAGCGGGATGAGGCCGGCGTTCGCCACCAGGACGTCGAGCCGGCCGAACCGTTCCACCGCCGTCGCGATCATCCGGCGGGCGTCCTCCTCCCGGGAGACGTCGCCGACCACCCGCACCATGGCCTCGTCCAGCGTCGCGAGCCGCTCCTCGTCCAGGTCGGCGGCGACCACGCGCGCGCCCTCCCGGGCGAAGAGCAGCGCCGTCGCCCGCCCGATCCCGCTGGCCGCCCCCGTGATCACGCACACCCGGCCCGCGAGCCGCCCCGCCGTCCCCGTCGCCCGCCCCGCCGTCGACCGTCCCCGCGCTTCCGTCGTCATGCCCGGCCAACGAGCGCGCGCGGTCGGAGTGTCGGCCCCCGCCAGTAGGGTGGGGAACATGGCCGACCCCTCCAGCTACCGCCCCAAGCCGGGGCAGATCCCCGACTCGCCGGGGGTCTACAAATTCCGCGACGAGCACGGCCGGGTGATCTACGTCGGGAAGGCGAAGTCCCTGCGCCAGCGGCTGGCGAACTACTTCCAGCCGCTCGCGAGCCTGCACCCGCGCACGGCCACGATGGTCACGACGGCCGCCTCCGTCGAGTGGACCGTCGTCTCGACCGAGGTCGAGGCGCTCCAGCTGGAGTACTCCTGGATCAAGGAGTACGACCCCCGGTTCAACGTCAAGTACCGGGACGACAAGAGCTACCCCTACCTCGCGGTGACCCTGAACGAGGAGTTCCCCCGCGTCCAGGTCATGCGCGGCCACAAGAAGAAGGGCGTGCGCTACTTCGGCCCGTACGCCCACGCGTGGGCCATCCGCGAGACCGTCGACCTGATGCTCCGCGTCTTCCCCGTACGGACCTGCTCCGCCGGGGTGTTCCGTAACGCGGCCTCCGCCGGACGCCCCTGCCTCCTCGGCTACATCGGCAAGTGCTCCGCCCCCTGCGTCGGCCGGGTCACCCCCGGCGAGCACCGCGAACTGGCCGAGGAGTTCTGCGACTTCATGGCCGGCCGCACCGGCACGTACATCCGCCGCCTGGAGCAGCAGATGATGGCCGCGGCCGAGGAGATGGAGTACGAGAAGGCCGCCAGGCTCCGCGACGACATAGGGGCGCTGCGGCGCGCCATGGAGAAGAACGCGGTCGTCCTCGCCGACGCCACCGACGCCGACCTGATCGCCCTCGCCGAGGACGAGCTGGAGGCCGCCGTCCAGATCTTCCACGTCCGGGGCGGCCGGGTGCGCGGCCAGCGCGGCTGGGTCACGGACAAGGTCGAGGCCGTCTCGACGGCCGGCCTCGTCGAGCACGCGCTCCAGCAGCTGTACGGCGAGGAGAGCGGCGACGCGGTCCCCAAGGAGGTCCTCGTCCCTGCCGTGCCCGAGGACGCCGAGGCCGTCGCCCAGTGGCTGAGCGGCCGCCGCGGCTCCCAGGTCTCCCTGCGTGTCCCGCAGCGCGGGGACAAGCGGGACCTGATGGAGACGGTCGCGCGCAACGCCCAGCAGGCGCTCGTGCTGCACAAGACCAAGCGCGCCAGCGACCTGACCACCCGCTCCCGTGCCCTGGAGGAGATCGCCGAGGCCCTGGACCTGGACTCGGCGCCGCTGCGGATCGAGTGCTTCGACATCTCGCACCTCCAGGGGCAGGACGTCGTGGCGTCCATGGTCGTCTTCGAGGACGGGCTGCCGCGCAAGAGCGAGTACCGCCGCTTCCAGATCAAGGGCTTCGAGGGCCAGGACGACGTCCGCTCGATGCACGAGGTGATCAGCCGCCGCTTCAAGCGCTACCTCGCCGAGAAGGAGAAGACGGGGGAGTGGGGCCAGGAGGGCGTGGCCGTCGACGCCGACGGCGATGCGGTGGACACCGCCGACACCGCCGACAGCACGGACGCCGCCGACCGGCCCGTGAACGGCTCCGGCGAGGTGCCCGTCGACGACGGTCGCCCCAAGCGCTTCGCGTACCCGCCCCAGCTCGTCGTCGTCGACGGCGGGCAGCCGCAGGTCGCCGCCGCCCGGCGGGCCCTGGACGAGCTGGGCATCGACGACATCGCCGTCTGCGGCCTCGCCAAGCGCCTGGAGGAGGTCTGGCTGCCCGGCGACGACGACCCGGTCGTCCTGCCGCGCTCCAGCGAGGGTCTCTACCTCCTTCAGCGGGTACGTGACACGGCTCACGACTTCGCCATCCGCTACCAGCGCTCGAAGCGGAACAAGCGGGTCCGGAGCAGCCCCCTGGACGCGGTCCCCGGCCTCGGCGATACCCGCAAACAGGCGTTGATCAAGCATTTCGGCTCGGTGAAGCGGCTCCGGCAGGCGACAATCGAGCAGATCTGCGAGGTGCCCGGCATGGGCAGGAAGACGGCCGAAGCCGTGGCCGTGGCTCTCGCCCAGGCGGCTCCGGCCGCACCCGCCGTGAACACGGCCACAGGAGAGATCATGGAAGACGACGGGGGCACCACCGCATGACCGAGCACGAGAAGCACGAAGAGCACGATCAGCTACACGAACAGCAGCAAGCAGAGCACGAAGAGCAGCGAGAAGACGGAGCAGGAAACGTGAGTACGGGCACGAAGGAGGCCGGTGAGACCGCCGACGCGGCGGCCATCCCCGAGCTGGTGATCATCTCCGGCATGTCCGGCGCCGGCCGGTCCACCGCGGCGAAGTGCCTGGAGGACCTCGGCTGGTTCGTCGTCGACAACCTGCCGCCCGCGCTGATCCCCACCATGGTGGAGCTCGGCGCCCGTTCCCAGGGCAATGTGGCCCGGATCGCCGTCGTCGTCGACGTCCGCGGCCGGCAGTTCTTCGACGCCCTGCGGGAATCCCTCGCCGCCCTCGACGCCCAGCAGGTGACCCGGCGGATCGTCTTCCTGGAGTCCTCCGACGAGGCCCTGGTCAGGCGGTTCGAGTCGGTCCGCAGGCCGCACCCGCTCCAGGGCGACGGCCGCATCACCGACGGCATCGCCGCCGAGCGGGACCTGCTGCGCGAGCTGCGCGGCGACGCCGACCTTGTGATCGACACCTCCAGCCTCAACGTCCACGAGCTGCGCGCCAAGATGGACGCCCAGTTCGCCGGCGACGAGGAGCCGGAGCTGCGGGCCACCGTCATGTCCTTCGGGTTCAAGTACGGGCTGCCCGTCGACGCCGACCTCGTCGTCGACATGCGCTTCCTGCCCAACCCGCACTGGGTCCCCGAGCTGCGCCCCTTCACCGGGCTCAACGAGGAGGTCTCGGCGTACGTCTTCAACCAGCCCGGGGCCAAGGAGTTCCTCGACCGCTACACCGAGCTGCTCCAGATGATCGCCGCGGGCTACCGCCGCGAGGGCAAGCGATACGTGACCATCGCCGTCGGCTGCACGGGCGGCAAGCACCGCTCGGTCGCCACGTCCGAGAAGCTCGCCGCCCGCCTCGCCGCGGAAGGGGTCGAGACCGTCGTCGTCCACCGGGACATGGGGCGCGAGTGAAGCCGTACCGCCGGCGTACGTCCACCCTCTCGGTCCGTACGCTCCGCAGGCGCGGCGCCCAGCCCAAGGTCGTCGCGCTGGGCGGGGGCATGGGCCTGTCGGCCTCCCTCGCCTCGCTGCGCCGGATCACCGGCGACCTGACCGCCGTGGTCACCGTCGCCGACGACGGCGGCTCAAGCGGCCGGCTCCGGGAGGAGCTGGGCGTGCTGCCCCCCGGTGACCTGCGCAAGGCGCTCGCCGCGCTCTGCGGGGACGACGACTGGGGCCAGACCTGGTCCCGGGTCATCCAGCACCGCTTCCAGTCCAAGGGCGACCTGCACGAGCACGCGGTCGGCAATCTGCTGATCGTCGCGCTCTGGGAGCAGCTCGGCGACCATGTGCTCGCCCTGGACCTGGTCGGCAAGCTGCTCGGGGCGCAGGGCCGGGTGCTGCCGATGTCCGCCGTACCGCTGGAGCTCCAGGCCCTGGTCAAGGGGCACGACCCGGCGCGCCCGGACGACGTGGACACGGTCCGCGGTCAGGCCACGGTGGCGCTCACGCCCGGGGACGTGCAGTCGGTGCACCTCGTCCCGCACGACCCGCCGGCCGTGCCGGAGGCCGTCGCCGCCGTCCGGGACGCGGACTGGGTGGTGCTCGGCCCGGGCTCCTGGTTCTCCTCGGTGATCCCGCACCTGCTCGTGCCCGAGCTGCTCGACGCGCTGACCGAGACCAAGGCCCGCAAGGTCCTCTCGCTGAACCTCGCGCCGCAACCCGGAGAAACAGAGGGGTTCTCTCCGCAGCGTCATTTGGAGGTTTTGGGACGACACGCCCCTAAACTCGCCCTGGACGTGGTGCTGGCCGACGAGGCCGCCGTGCCCGATCGCGAGTCCCTCGCCGATGCCGCCAAGCGGCTCGGTGCCGCGGTCGAGCTGGCGCCGGTGGCCCGTGCCGACGGTCTCCCGAAGCATGATCCGGAGCTGTTGGCCGCCGCGTACGACCGTATTTTTCGGATGCATGGAAGGATCGGCCCATGGCGATGACGGCAGCGGTGAAGGACGAGATCTCCCGGCTTCCCGTCACCCGGACCTGCTGCAGGAAGGCAGAGGTCTCGTCGATCCTGCGGTTCGCGGGCGGTCTGCACCTGGTGAGCGGGCGGATCGTGATCGAGGCGGAGCTGGACACCGCGATGGCGGCACGGCGCCTCAAGCGGGACATCCTGGAGATCTTCGGGCACAGCTCGGAGCTGATCGTGATGGCCCCCGGCGGCCTGCGGCGCGGCTCCCGCTTCGTCGTACGGGTGGTGGCGGGCGGCGACCAGCTGGCCCGGCAGACCGGCCTGGTCGACGGCAGGGGCCGCCCGATCCGCGGACTGCCCCCGCAGGTCGTCTCGGGTGCCACCTGTGACGCGGAGGCGGCCTGGCGCGGCGCCTTCCTGGCGCACGGCTCGCTCACCGAGCCCGGGCGCTCCTCCTCCCTGGAGGTGACCTGCCCCGGCCCGGAGGCCGCGCTGGCCCTGGTGGGCGCGGCGCGCCGGCTGAGCATCGGCGCGAAGGCCCGTGAGGTACGGGGCGTGGACCGCGTGGTCGTCCGTGACGGCGACGCGATCGGCGCCCTGCTGACCCGGCTCGGGGCGCACGAGTCGGTGCTCGCCTGGGAGGAGCGGCGGATGCGCCGCGAGGTCCGGGCGACGGCGAACCGGCTGGCCAACTTCGACGACGCCAACCTGCGCCGCTCGGCGCGCGCGGCGGTCGCCGCCGGTGCCCGGGTGGGGCGCGCCCTGGAGATCCTCGGCGAGGAGGTGCCCGAGCACCTCGCGGCCGCGGGCCGGCTGCGCATGGAGCACAAGCAGGCCTCCCTGGAGGAGCTGGGCGCGCTCGCCGAGCCGCCGCTGACCAAGGACGCGGTCGCGGGCCGGATCCGCCGTCTGCTCGCGATGGCCGACAAGCGGGCGCAGGACCTCGGCATCCCCGGGACGGAGTCGACTCTGACGGAGGAGCTGGACGACAGCCTCGTCGGCTGAAGCTGTCTCAGCCGCTCAGCCGCTCAGCCGCTCAGCCCTTGAGCTCAACCGACTGCTGCCGGTGCCTTTCTGAGGCACCGGCAGCACTCGTTCGGCGCGCATGGCACCCTTGACATGATCATGAATGGTGATCAGCCTGGCGTCTGTTCTCTTTCGTGGCAGACAACAGCAAGGGGGGCTTATGAGGCGCAGAGCGAGAGCGGTCCTCGCGGCGGGTTCGCTGGTGATCGCGGGGCTCGTGGCGGCACCCGTCGCCGGAGCGGAACCTCAGGACGCGGGCGGCGGCGACGCCCTCTCCGTATGGCGGGCGAAGGTCACCAAGGAACAGGTGCCGCTCCTCCTCGAAGCGGGCACCGACGGTCACGAGCTGACCGAGCAGGTGCCGGAGAAGGGCTCCGCCACCGTCGAGCTCCACCTGACGGACAAGCAGGCCGGGCAACTGCGCGGCGAGGGCGTCGAACTCACCGAGCACACCCTCTCCGCCCAGGCCGAGAAGCGGGTCGCGGGCGCGGGGGACGGCGTCTTCCGCCCGTACAGCGGGAAGGGCGGGCTCAAGGAGGAGATCCTCGCCACCGCCCAGGCCCATCCGGACGTCACCAAGCTCGTCTCCATCGGCAAGTCCCTCGGCGGCCAGGACATCCTTGCCCTGAAGGTCACCAAGGGCGCCAAGAAGGCCAGGGACGGCTCGAAGCCCGCGACCCTGTACATGTCCAATCAGCACGCCCGTGAGTGGATCACCCCCGAAATGACCCGGCGGCTGATGCACCACTACCTCGACGGCTACGGCACGGACCCGCGGATCACGAAGATCGTCGACTCCACCGAGCTGTGGTTCGTGCTCTCCGCCAACCCGGACGGCTACGACTTCACCCACGCCGACCCCGCGAACCGCCAGTGGCGCAAGAACCTCCGCGACAACGACGGCGACGGCCGCGTCGCCCCCGGCGACGGCGTCGACCTCAACCGTAACTTCGCCTACAAGTGGGGCTACGACAACGAGGGTTCGTCGCCCGACCCGGCCGACGAGACCTTCCGCGGCACCGGCCCGATGTCCGAGCCCGAGACCAAGGCGCTCGACGCCTTCCAGAGGCGCATCGGCTTCCAGTACGGCATCAACTACCACTCCGCCGCCCAGCTGCTGCTCTACGGAGTCGGCTGGCAGGTCGCCACCGACACCCCCGACGACGTGGCGCTCAAGTCCCTCGCCGGCACCCCGGAGAAGTCCGCGGTCCCCGGCTACCGGCCGCAGGTCTCCTCCGAGCTGTACACCACCAACGGCGAGGCCGACGGGCACGCGGCGAACGTCAACGGCATGCAGATGTTCACCCCGGAGATGTCGACCTGCGCCACCGTCTCCCGCGTCGACCCGAACGACGCCTGGGAGCCCGCGGACTGCGCCTCCGTCTTCACCTTCCCGGACGACGAGAAGCTGATCCAGGCCGAGTTCGCGAAGAACGTGCCGTTCGCGCTCGCCGTCGCCGAGACCGCCGCCCACCCGGACCGGCCCGTCTCCGTCACCGGCCTCGACGCCCCCGACTTCACCCCGGCCGCCTTCACCACCTCCTACGCCCGCGGCGGCGACCAGGAGGTCTCCGTGACCGCCCGCAAGTCGCTGCGCGGCAAGGAGCTGAAGTACCGGATCAACGGCGGCCGTACGCACACCGAACGCCTGGACGCCTGGCGGGGCGGCGAGACCTACGGCGGCGAGGACAACCTCTACTTCGACCAGTACCGCGCCGAGGTCGAGGACGCCGAACCGGGCGACACCGTCCAGGTCTGGTTCACCGCCCGCACCCGCGAGGGCCGGGCGACCGCCTCCACCCCGTTCACGTACACCGTGGCCGAGCGGCCGCGCGGGGACGTGCTCGTGCTCGCCGAGGAGGGCGGCACGGCCGCCGCGACCCACACCGCCGCCTATGTGAAGGCGCTCGCCGACAACGGCCGCAAGGCCGCCGTCTGGGACGTCGCCACCCAGGGCGTCCCCGACCCGCTGGGCGTCCTGAGCCACTTCCGTACGGTCGTCTGGTACACCGGCGCCGAAGCCCCCTCCGGGCCCGTCACACTGGCCGTGCGCGAGTACCTCAACGAGGGCGGCAAGCTGGTCAACGCCGGTGAGAAGTCGGGCGGTCTCGTCGACATCGGACGGGCCACCTCCAACGACTTCGCCCAGTACTACCTCGGCGCCTACCACCGGGCCGGGCTCAACGGCCCGCCGTCCTTCGCCGGATCCGGCGGCTTCGCCGGCGTCACCGCCGGTCTCGGCGGCGCGAACGGCAACCCGCTGGACAACGCCGGCGCGTTCACCGTCACCTCGGACACCCTGGCGCCGCGCCAGTTCCCCCAGTTCGGCAGCAGCCGGTCCGCCGGCGACTACCCGGGCGTCCGCACCCCCTTCGAGCCGTACGAGGGCACGCAGTTCGCCGCCGTCCGGCACGCCGACGACACCTGGGCCCGGCTCAGCCGCACCGTCGACCTCACCGGCGTCACCGCGGCCGACAGCCCCAGCCTGCGCTTCCAGGTCAGCTACGACACCGAACCCGGCTACGACAACCTCGTCGTCGAGGCCCACACCGTCGGCCAGGACGACTGGACCACGCTGCCCGACGCCAACGGCGGCACCTCCACCGCCGCCCCGGCCGACTGCGGCGAGGGCTACTACGTCCAGGGCCACCCCTTCCTCGCCCGCTACCTGACCGTCGGCGAGGACGGCTGCGCCACCACCGGCACCACCGGCTCCTGGAACGCCTTCACCGGCCCCTCCAACGGCTGGCGGCAGGCCTCGGTCGACCTGAGCGCCTACGCGGGCAAGCAGGTCGAGCTGTCGATCTCGTACATCTCCGACCCCGGCACAGGGGAGATGGGCGCCTTCGTCGACGACACCGCGCTCGTCGTCGGCGGCACGCCGGGCCAGAAGGAGGGCTTCGAGACCGCGCTCGGCGCGTGGTCCGTACCGGGTCCGCCGGCCGGCAGCCCCGGGAACGCGGCCGACTGGACCCGCTCCGCGGGGCTCTTCCACTCCCAGGCCGCCGTCACCACCCGTGACACCGCACTGCTCGGTTTCGGGCTCGAACACGTGCCCAGCGCGACCGACCGCGGCAGGTTGATCCGAAAGGCGCTCGCAGCCGTGCACGGCTGAGCGGCGGCCCGCACTATTGATCACAGTCAGTGATCGGGACGAAAACCGCATCGTGGCCCGAACCCGTCGGTAATAACGGGCCACGGTGCGATCCCGGGCCTTTCCTGCCGCACGCGATGTCACTCTGAGCCGATGGGAGAGGTAGGGTCGTAAGCGGTCGGGGACATCCCTAAAAAAGAATCTCGCCGGCGTCGAAACCCGGCGTACTCTCACGAGGAGATCGGTTCGTGACGATCCGCGTAGGCATCAACGGCTTTGGCCGCATCGGTCGCAACTACTTCCGCGCGCTGCTCGAGCAGGGTGCCGACATCGAGATCGTGGCTGTCAACGACCTGGGTGACACCGCGACCACTGCCCATCTGCTGAAGTACGACACGATCCTGGGACGCCTCAAGGCCGAGGTCACCCACACGGCAGACACCATCACCGTCGACGGTCGCACCATCAAGGTGCTCTCCGAGCGCAACCCGGCCGACATCCCCTGGGGTCAGCTGGGCGTCGACATCGTCATCGAGTCGACCGGCATCTTCACCAAGAAGGCCGACGCCGAGAAGCACATCGCCGGTGGCGCGAAGAAGGTCCTCATCTCGGCTCCGGCCAAGGACGAGGACATCACCATCGTGATGGGCGTCAACCAGGAGAAGTACGACCCGGCGCAGCACCACGTCATCTCCAACGCCTCCTGCACCACCAACTGTGTGGCGCCGATGGCCAAGGTCCTCGACGAGAACTTCGGCATCGTCAAGGGCCTGATGACGACGGTCCACGCGTACACCAACGACCAGCGCATCCTGGACTTCCCGCACTCCGACCTGCGCCGCGCCCGCGCCGCCGCGGAGAACATCATCCCGACCACGACCGGTGCCGCCAAGGCCACCGCCCTGGTCCTGCCGCAGCTCAAGGGCAAGCTGGACGGCATCGCCATGCGCGTCCCGGTCCCGACCGGCTCGGCCACCGACCTGGTCGTGACGCTGCAGCGCGAGGTCACCAAGGACGAGGTCAACGCCGCGTTCAAGAAGGCCTCCGAGGACGGCGACCTCAAGGGCTACCTGGCCTACACCGAGGACCCGATCGTCTCCTCGGACATCGTCAGCGACCCGGCGTCCTGCACCTTCGACTCCTCGCTGACCATGGTCCAGGAGGGCAACTCGGTCAAGATCCTCGGCTGGTACGACAACGAGTGGGGCTACTCCAACCGACTCGTCGACCTCACCGTCTTCGTCGGAAACCAGCTCTGATATCCCAGACGTAGGCACCTCGATGTGAGCACAGGGCTCGGACCGCGCCAAGATGCGCGGTGCGAGCCCAGGGCCGTGTG
>NZ_JBHXPI010000030.1:62578-84010 GCF_042718575.1 Streptomyces sp. NPDC058579 | reverse complement strand
AACTCCGCCGCCGCGCCGATCACATGCTCACAGTTGTCCAGGAGCAGCAGCAGGCGGCGCGACGCGCAGTGCTCCACGAGACGGGTCAGCGCGTCGTCGGCGGTCCTGAGCCCCTCGGCGCCCGCGCCGCGCAGCACGGTCTCCCGCGCCCCGACGGCCCCGAGCACGGCCTCGGCGACGGCCTCGGGGTCGGTGACGGGCGCGAGTTCGGCCAACCACACGCCGTCGGGCCAGCCCGCGTCGGCGGCGTGCCCGGCGGCGGCTGCCGCGGCGTCGGCTGCCCGCTCGGCCGCCTCCTGGGAGAGCCGCGTCTTCCCGGCTCCGCCGGGCCCGAGGAGCGTGACGAGCCGGCTGTCGCGCAGGTCCTGCTGCAGCCGGGCGATGTCCTGGTCCCGCCCGACGAAACTGGTCAGCCGGGCGCGCAGGTTGCCGGGGCGGACGGTGGTCCGGGCCTTCGCAGAAGGCGCGGCGGGGGCCCGGACGGCGGCCGGGGCCTCCGGTTCCTGGGTGAGCAGCTCCGCGTGCAGGGCGCGCAGCTCCGGGGACGGGTCGGTGCCGAGGCTGTCGGCGAGGGCGCGGCGGAAGGACTCGTACGCGGCGAGCGCCTCCGCCGCGCGGCCGGTCGCGCGCAGGCCTCGGATCCGGAGGGCCTGGAGCGGTTCGTCCAGGGGGTGGGACTCGCAGAGGGCGGCCAGTTCGGGGAGGGCGGCCCCGGCCTCGCCCAGCGCGAGAGCCGCCGCGAAGCGGGCCCTGCGGGCGTCGAGGCGCCGGGCCTCCCAGCGGGCTGCCTCCGCCGTACGGTCCGGCAGGTCCGCGAGCGCGGGCCCGCGCCAGAGGCCGAGCGCCTCGTCGAGCAGCCGCGCCGCCTCCGCCGGGTCGCCCGCTTCCAGCGCCCGTACGCCCTCCCCCGCGAGCCGTTCGAAGCGGCGCGCGTCCACGTCGTCGACGGCCGCCGCAAGGCGGTACCCGCCGGGCACCGACACCACGGCCTCCCGGCCGAGCACCCGGCGCAACCGGCCGACCAGGGCCTGGAGCGCGGCGATCTCGTCGGCCGGCGGGTCGTCGGGCCAGACCTCGGCGACCAGGGTCCCGACCGGAACCGTCCGGTCCGCGCGGAGGGCGAGCGCGGTCAGCAGGGACCGCAGCCGCGCGCCGCCGAGGGCGACGGGGCTGCCGTCGGCGGTGTGGACCTGGGTGGGGCCGAGGACGGAATAGCGCACAGGCCCTATTCTCCGTGAGCCGGGGATCTCCGCAGGAACTCACCCCCGCCCCGGCACGTTTCCCGCACACACGCCGCCGCGCCCTGAGGAGTCCCACCGATGACGACGGCCACCACCCGTAGGCACGAGCGCAGGATCAGCCCGGTCTTCCTGGCGATCCTCGCCGTCATGGCGGTCACCGGCTGGGCGGTGTGGACCGACTTCGCGTCCTCCCCGGGTCTGGCGATCTTCCTCTTCGTGACCTCGGCCTGGATCGTCTCGCTCTGTCTGCACGAGTACGCGCACGCGCGCACGGCGCTGCACAGCGGGGACATCACGATCGGGGCGAAGGGGTACCTCACGCTCAACCCGCTCGCCTACACCCACGCCGTGCTGAGCGTCATCCTGCCGGTGCTCTTCGTGATCCTCGGCGGCATCGGTCTGCCGGGCGGCGCGGTCTTCATCGAGCAGGGCCGGATCCGGGGCCGCTGGAAGCACAGCCTGATCTCGGCGGCGGGCCCGCTGACGAACGTGCTGTTCGCGATCGTCTGCACGGCGCCGTTCTGGCTGGACGCGCTGGACGGTGTGCCGCGCGCGTTCCAGTACGCGCTGGCGTTCCTGGCGTTCCTCCAGGTGACGGCGGCGCTCCTGAACTTCCTGCCGGTGCCGGGCCTGGACGGCTACGGGGTGATCGAGCCCTGGCTGTCGTACAAGATCAAGCGGCAGATCGAGCCGTACGCGCCGTACGGCTTCTTCGTGGTGATCGCGCTGCTCTTCGTCCCGGCGATCAACGGGGCGTTCTTCGACGCGATCGACGCGCTGATGCGGGCGCTCGGCGTGCCGGAGATCTCCCGCTACTGCGGCTCGAACCTCTACCGCTTCTGGCAGGAGACGCCGGAGCTCTGCGCGGTCTAGGGCCTTTCGAAAGCCTCTAGGCCTCGGTGCTCGCGGCGGCGGCCTCGGCCTTTCCGCGGCGGAAGTAGTACCAGGCCATGTTGGAGGAGAGGCCGGCCAGGAGGACCCAGACGATCCCCAGCCACATGCCCGCGGCGAAGGAGACGACGGCCGCGACGACGGCGAGGACGCAGACGGCTAGGGCGTACAGAGCGAGGCGGGGCATGGGGGTCGGCTCCTGTCCGGGTACGGCTGAGAGTGCCCGTCCAGTGTCCCCTATGCCCGGCCTCGCTCCGTCGCGGGTCGTCCGTCGGCTCGGACGTCGGTGACGTCGCGGCTCAGACGTCGGTGACGCGGAGCCCGGCGTGGGCCTTGTAGCGGCGGTTGACCGAGATCAGGTTGGCGACGAGCGACTCGACCTGGTGGGCGTTGCGCAGCCGCCCCGCGAAGACCCCGCGCATGCCCGGGATCCGCCCTGCCAGCGCCTGGACGATCTCGACGTCGGCGCGCTCCTCGCCGAGGACCATGACGTCCGTGTCGATCTCGTCGATCGCCGGGTCCTGGAGCAGCACGGCCGAGAGGTGGTGGAAGGCGGCCGCGACCCGGGAGTCGGGGAGCAGGGCGGCGGCCTGCTCGGCGGCGGAGCCCTCCTCGGGCTTGAGGGCGTAGGCGCCCTTCTTGTCGAAGCCGAGCGGGTTGACGCAGTCGACGACGAGCTTGCCCGCGAGTTCGGCGCGCAGCGACTCCAGGGTCTTGGCGTGCCCGTCCCACGGCACGGCGACGATCACGATGTCGCTGCGGCGGGCGCACTCGGCGTTGTCGGCGCCTTCGACACCGAGGCCAAGCTCGTCGGCGGCGGTCTGCGCGCGCTCGGCGGCGCGGGAGCCGATGATCACCTTCTGGCCGGCCTTGGCGAGGCGGTAGGCGAGGCCGCGGCCCTGGTCGCCGGTGCCGCCGAGGACGCCGACGACGAGGCCGGACACGTCCGGGAGGTCCCAGGGGTCCTTGGGGGCGGGCTTGCTGTCAGTCGTAGTCATGGCCTCGACATTACTGGCCGGTCGCCCCATCCGATCCCGTACGGGTGGAACCTCGGCGACCGCCCCACGCGCGCGGTCCGGCTGCGGCAGGATGCGGCGCCATGGATGCCGTACGGGTCGCGTTGTTGCGCGAGGTGCTCGCGGGAACGGAGTGGCCGAGGGAGGCCCGCCGGTTCGCGGCCGCGCTCCGTTCCTCCGTCGTCCCGCACGGGGGCGGGCTGCTGCTGGTGGGGACGGACGGGTACGAGCCCTGGCACCTGGCCGCGCACCTCGTGGACGAGGCCGCCTGGTCGGGGCAGCCGGAGCTGGCCCCGACGCTGGTACGGCACCGGGTGCGGCCGGGCGACCCGGCGCATCTGGCCGTCGGCCTCGGGCGCCTGGAGGCGGCGCGCAGCGGGGCGACGCTGCTGCTCGTGGCGCCGGAGCGGCCCGACGCGGGGCTTCTGGAGCGGGTCCACGACGCGCGCCGGGCGGGGGCGACGGTGCTCTCGCTCGACGGCGGCGACCCGGAGGTGCACGGCCTGGCGCACGAGACGCTGACGGTGCGGGCGGGCGCGGAGGTGGACCTGGACACGGTCCAGCACCTGGTGAGCGCGGCGGCCGGGGAGAACAGCCTGCCGCCGCCGCGCGGCCGGCGCCGCTTGCGTGACCGTCTCTCGCTCCTGGCGGACCACCTGACGTCACCGCCGCCGACGGGCTGGTGAGCACGGATCAGCCCCGTGTGACCTGGCCCGTCGCCTCGTAATTCGGTTGCCCGGCGCCGCGCGGCCGACGGAGCATGGTGCCTCGTGACTTCGAAGCTCTCCGCCGTACTGCCCGATCTCGCGCCCTGGCGCTCCTCCCGCGACTTCCGGCTGCTGTGGATCCAGGGCCTGGTGACCGTCTTCGCGAGCTTCATGGCGCTGATCGCGCTGCCGCTGCAGATCATGGAGCTGACGGGTTCGCCGCTCGCCGTCGGTCTGATGGGGGCCGTCGAACTGGTCCCGCTGGTCGTGTTCGGGCTCTACGGCGGCGCGCTCGCGGACGCCGTGGACCGGCGGAAGGTGATCGTCGCGACGGAGGCGGGGCTCGGGCTTCTCGCCCTGATCCTGCTGCTCAACTCGCTCCTGTCGGAGCCCCTGCTCTGGCCGCTCTACGTCGTCGCGGCCATGGTCTCCGCGCTGGCCGGGCTCCAGCGGCCCGCGCTCGACTCGCTCCTGGCCCGGATCGTCCCGCACGACCAGATGACGGCGGCCGCCGCGCTCAACGGGCTGCGCTGGCAGATGGGCGCCATCGCGGGCCCCGCGCTCGCGGGCCTGGTCGTGGCGTACGCGGGGCAGGCGACCGCGTACGGCGTGACCCTCGCCGGTTTCGCGCTCTCCGTCCTGCTCTGCCGCCGCCTCTCCCCCGCGCCGCCCGCGCACGACGCCGAGAAGCCCTCGCTGCGCGGCATCGCGGAGGGCGCGCGGTACGCGTGGTCACGGCCGGTGCTCCTCGGTACGTACGCGATCGACCTGGCCGCGATGTTCTTCGCCTTCCCGAACGCGATCTTCCCGTTCCTGGCGGCGGAGCTGGACGCGGAGTGGTCGCTGGGCCTGATGTACGCGGCGGGCTCGGTCGGCTCGCTCGCCCTCGGCATGACCAGCGGCTGGACCGCGAAGATCCGTCGGCACGGGCTGCTCGTGGTGTTCGGGGCGGCGGGCTGGGGCCTCGCGATCGCGGCGGCCGGCTGGTTCGGGAACGTGTGGCTGGTGCTGCTCTGCCTGGCGTTCGCGGGCGCGGGCGACATGCTGAGCGGCCTGGGCCGCTCGACGATCTGGAACCAGACGATCCCGGAGGAGCTGCGGGGCCGCCTGGCCGGGATCGAGGTCCTCTCCTACAGCGTCGGCCCGCAGCTCGGCCAGGTCAGGGCGGGCGCCATGGCGGGCTGGACGGGCACGCGTGCGGCGGTCTGGAGCGGCGGCGTGGCCTGTGTGGCCGCGGTGGGGCTGCTCTGCCTGACGCTGCCGAAGCTGCTCACGTACGACTCCGACACGGACGAGGACGCGCGGCGGCACAAGGCGGCGCAGGAGGAACGGGAGGCGGAGCAGAAAGCCGGGGCCGCTGGGGCCCCGGCTTGAGGATCAGCCGCGCCTAGTCAGACGTCCCGTCCGTCTTCGGAGCGTCCTTCGAGCCGTCGTGCCAGTTGGGGTCGTTCTCCCACTCCAGGTTGCGTTCCTGCGCGGTCTCCATCGCGTGGGACGCCTCCTCCGGGCTGGCGTACGGGCCGAAGCGGTCCTTGGCGGGGCAGTCCGGCCCCTCCTCGACCTTGTTGTGAACGAGGCAGTAGTACCACTCGCCCGGCTTGCCCACCTGACGCTTCTTGAACAGGGCCATCGTCGGCTCCTTCCTCTGGGGCCATGCTGCCCCAGACGCGGTCGTTAGACTCGCTGACATGTCTGGCCAGTCGCTGCTCGTACCGGGGGAGCTCTCTCCCCACCGCTCCGTTCCGGGAGCCATCCGCCGTCCCGAGTACGTCGGGAAGCCCTCGCCCACTCCGTACACGGGTCCCGAGGTGCAGGACCCCGACACCGTCGAGCGGATGCGGATCGCCGGCCGCATCGCCGCGCAGGCGATGGAGGAGGCCGCCAAGCACATCGCGCCGGGTGTCACCACGGACGAGCTGGACCGGGTCGCGCACGAGTTCATGTGCGACCACGGGGCGTACCCCTCGACCCTCGGCTACCGCGGCTTCCCGAAGTCGCTCTGCTCCTCGGTCAACGAGGTCATCTGCCACGGAATCCCCGACTCCACCGTCCTCCAGGACGGCGACATCGTGAACCTGGACGTCACGGCGTACATCAACGGGGTCCACGGCGACAACAACGCCACCTACCTCTGCGGCGACGTGGACGAGGAGTCCCGGCTGCTCGTCGAGCGCACCCGTGAGTCCCTGAACCGGGCGATCAAGGCGGTCAAGCCGGGCCGGCAGATCAACATCATCGGCCGGGTCATCGAGTCGTACGCCAAGCGCTTCGGCTACGGCGTCGTGCGCGACTTCACCGGACACGGCATCAACTCGTCGTTCCATTCCGGGTTGATCATCCCCCACTACGACTCCCCGCACGCCACCACGGTCATCCAGCCGGGCATGACGTTCACGATCGAGCCGATGCTGACGCTGGGCACGCACGAGTACGACATGTGGGAGGACGGCTGGACGGTCGTGACCAAGGACCGCAAGCGGACGGCCCAGTTCGAGCACACGCTCGTGGTGACGGAGACCGGGGCGGAGATTCTCACGTTGCCCTGACGCCTCCTCGGGGTACGTTTTTACCGACAGGACGTCGGGAACCAGTTGACTTAGGTAAGCCTAAGTAGCAGTATCTCAACAGGTTCCCGTCCCCATCGGCCTCGGAGGCACGCCTTGGACACGCCCTTCTCGACGCTCATCCGCACGGCCTCTCACGAGCAGCACACCGAGGCCGAGACGTCGACCTTCATGAGCGACCTCATGGGCGGCCGGCTCGCCGTCGAGGCGTACACGCGGTACACGGAGCAGCTCTGGTTCGTGTACCGCGCCCTGGAGGACGGTGCCGAGGCGCTGCGGAACGACCCGGTGGCCGGGCCCTTCATACAGCCGGAGCTGTTCCGCACGGCCGCCCTGGAGCAGGACCTCGCCCACCTGCGGGGCCCGGACTGGCGCGAGGGTCTCACCCCACTGCCCGCGACCACCGCGTACGCCGAGCGGGTGGCCGAGTGCGCGCGGGAGTGGCCGGCCGGCTATGTCGCGCACCACTACACGCGCTACCTCGGCGACCTCTCGGGCGGCCAGATCATCCGCGACAAGGCGGAGCGCACGTGGGGCTTCGCCCGCAAGGGCGACGGCGTCCGCTTCTACGTCTTCGACGAGATCACGAACCCGGCGGCCTTCAAGCGGGGTTACCGGGAGCTGCTCGACGGGGTGAACGCGGACGATCTGGAGAAGCAGCGGATCATCGACGAGTGCAAGCGCGCGTTCGACTTCAACGGCGCGGTGTTCCGGGAGCTGGGCAGCGAGTTCCCGCTGAGCGCGTGAGTTCGCCGCTCAGTGGGTGAGGGTCCGCTCCAGGCGGACCCGTCCACCGAGTTCGATCACTCCATCGGGGCCGGGGGCGGTCAGGATCTGCGACCCCCGGCCCTGAGTGATGTTCAGGGCCCGGCCCAGCTCCGCCGTGAGCAGCAGGGCGGCCGCGCCCGTCGCCTCGTCCTCGTCGATGCCGTCCCCGCGCCCGGGGAAGCCGCGCGCCCGGACCCGCCCGGCGGCCTCGTCCTCCCAGGCCCAGGCGTACACCCACGCGCCCGGCTCGGGCACGACGAGCGCGTCGACCTCGGCGGCCGAGCCGTACCGCCGCAGGGTCCGCGCCGGGGCCCACTCGGCGCGGGCCTCTATCCAGGTGAACTCCCCGTCCCCGCGCACCCACACCTCACCCGCGGGCGGCCGGACGAGCTCCAGATCGAGCAGCCAGGCCGCCCCGACGAGCGGGTGCCCGGCGAACGGCAGCCGTACACCGGGCGTGTAGATGTCGACGACCCCCCGCTCGGGATCGTCCACGAACACGGTCTCGCTGAACCCGAGCTCCTTCGCGAGCGCCTGCCGGGCCGCCTCGTCGGGAAACGCGCGCCCGTCCCGTACGACCCCCAGCGCGTTGCCGTACCGCCCGTCGCCCGCGCAGAAGACACGCAGGACGTCGATGTCGGCGGCGCTACTCGTCGCGGTCGTGTTCATGGCCGAATTCAAGCATCCAGCCGTCCCACTCGGCGGCTCCACCCGGAATCTGCCAGGCGTGCGTACGGGCTTCATGCGGCAGGGCCGCACCTCCGTCTTCGGGGGTGCGGCCCTGCCTGTGGGGGGTGGCGGTCTCAGGAGCCGTCGGCTCAGGACACCGTCGTCGTGCGGCGGCGGACCGCGATGACGACGCCCGCGCCGGCGGCGGCGATCGCGCCGGCCGCGCCGAGGAGGGTGCCGGTGGGCAGGTCCGCGCCGGTCGCGGCGAGGGAGCCGGAGCCGCCGACCGTGCCGCCGCCGGTGGTCGAGCCACCCGCCGTCGAGCCGCCGCCCGTGGTCGAGGTGCCGCCGTTGGTGCCGCCGGTCGTGGACGGCAGGGTGGCGTCCTTGTCCACGGTGAGGGCGACCGTGACCGGGTCGATGGCGGTGCCGGGCTTGTAGAAGGCCTCGCCGCCCGGGCCCGCGAACTGGGCCGCGCCGTCCTTGGTCAGCTTGGCCGGGACGTTCTTGAGCGTGACGACACCGTTCTTCGCCGAGTAGTCCGCCTTCGACAGGTCGAGGTCGGCGAAGGTGACGTCGTTCTTCGTGCCCTTGGCGGTGGTGACGTCCACGACGACGGTGCCGGAGGAGCCGTTCGCCTTGACCTTGACGTCGCTGATCGCGAGGTCGATGGTGTGCGCCGCGCACTCGAAGCGGACGGTGCCCTTGAAGACCGCGTCGGCCTTGCGGGCCTTCGCGTCCCACGTGGCGGAGCCGAAGCCGAAGTCGTACACGGAGCCGTTCTTCGTCGCGCCGCCGGTCGTGGTGGCCTTGCCGCCGCAGGTGCTCACGACGTACGAGCGCCAGGACTCCTTCACGCCCCAGGTGAGCTTGCCGTTGACGACCGAAGGCGTGCCGGAGGTCGGCGCGGTCGTGGGCGCGGCCGTGGTGGGGGCGGTCGTCGGCGGGGCCGTGGTCTTCGTCGGGGTCGGGGTCGGGGTGGGCGTGGTCTTCGTCGGGGTGGGCGTCGGGGTCGGCTTCGTACCGCCAACCTTCACCGTCAGGGTCGCCGCGTCGAGCGCGTCGCCCTCCTTGTAGAAGCCCGAGAAGGCCTCCGCGCCGCCCTTGGTCAGCTTCGCCGGTATGTCCTTGAAGACCATCGCGCCGCCCGCGCCCTGGCCGGGCCGCACCTTGCTCATGTCGAGCGCGGCGATCGCGATGTCGTCGCGGGTGACGAACTTCCCGTCGTTGCCCTTGGTGACCACGTCGGCGGTGATCTCGCCGGTCGGCGCGGCCGTGCCCTTGGTGGAGAGCTTCACATCGGAGAGCGTGATGTCGAGGACGCCGTGGTGGGCCTCGAAGTGGACGCTGCCCTTGAAGGCGTTGGCCGTGGCGTGCGTCCCGGTGTCGTACGTACCGGTGCCGTCGACGAACGTGAACACCCCGTTGTCCGCGGCCTGCTTCGCGCCACCCGCCACCGTGGTCTTGCCCGAAGCCATCGGAGAGGCGAGGTACTTGCGGAAGGACTCCTTGAAGCCCCAGTCCAGCGTGCCCTCCTTCAGCTCCGTCACGGGCGCGCCGGCCGCCTTGTCCGGCCCGTCCGCGGCGAGGGCGGGCAGGGCGAAGACGCTCGCCCCGAGGGCGGCGGCGGTGGCGACGGCCGCCGCGAGGGCGACGGGTCGACGGGTGGTTGTGGCCATGGCGGGTGGTCTCCTACAGGGATCGGGGGTGAGGGGGAGGATTACGGGGGGGCGAGGGCCTGAAAGGGGGCGGGGTCAGGCCGAAGGGGTCGCCGTACGGCGTCGCCTGACGACGACGTACACCGCGATCGCCGCGGCCAGGAGCACGCCCGCGCCGAGCGCGAGGTACGTGGCCGTCGCGGAGGACTCCTCCGATGCCGCCGCCTTCGCCGGAGCGGCCGGGGCCGCCGAGGCCGAGGCGGACGGGGAGGCGGCCGAGGCCGAGGGCTTGGTGTCGCTGCCCAGGTCGGGCAGGGCCGGCAGCTGGGCCTTCGCGTCGACCGCGACGGCCAGCGAGACGGGGTCCATCTCCGTACCGGCCTTGTACATCCCGCCGAACGCCTTCGCGCCGCCCTCCGTGAGGGTCGCGGGCGCCTCGGTCAGGACGGCGAGGCCGTTCTTCGGGGCGAAGTCCTTGGCCGTGAAGGTGACCAGGGGTACGGCCTTCTCGGTCTTGCCGGCGCTGGTGACATCGGCGCTGAGCGTGCCCTTGCCGCCGGTCACCGTGACCGAGACCTGGCCGAGGGCGAGGTCGATGTGGGTGCCGGTGAAGCGGACGGAGCCCGCGAAGTCGGCGTCGAGGGTCTGCTTCCGGGCGTCGTACGTGCCCTTCCCGCTCGGGAAGCGGAACAGCGCGCCGCCGTCCTGGGCACCGGCGGACAGGGTCCACTTGCCCTGGGCGATGGAGCCGGTGACGTACTCGCGGAAGGTGCGGCGCACGCCCCAGTCGACGGCACCGTCCCGGAATCCGCCGGGGGCGGCGGAGGTCGTCGCGGACGGCTCGGGGGACTTGGTCGCGGTCGGCTCGGCGGCCGCCTTCACGTCGACGGTGAGGCTGATCGGGTCGAGCGGCGTACCGGCCGTGTAGTAGCCGGCGAAGGCTCGCGCGCCCTGCGCGGTCAGCGTGGCGGGCACGTTGGTCAGCGAGATCGGGCTGCCGCCGCCGCGCATGTCGATGCCGGACAGGTTCAGCGAGGCGAGCGGCACCTGCGAGGAGGTGGTGACCTGCCCCGAGCCCTTGGCCTTGCTCGCCATGTCGGCGTAGAGCGTGCCGCGCCCGCCCTCGATCCGCACCCGGGGCCGGCTGACCGTCAGATCCAGCTCGTGGGTGCCGTCGCTCTTGCGGTGACCGAGAAAGCGGACCCCGCCCGAGAAGCCGGCCGTGAGAGCGCCGGTCGCGGGGTCGTACGAGCCCTGTGCGGAATGGAAGCGGAATTGGCTGCCGCCGACGGTGGCGGCGCCGCCCGTGAGATTCCAATTGCCCTGTGCGATGGGGCCCGTCACATAACTCTGGAACGAGGATTTGATTCCCCAGTCGAGTCTGCCACCCTGCACCGTGCGGCCCGCGGCCTGGGCGGCGGTGGCCGGGAGCAGGGACCCGAGGATCGCCGCGAAGAGCAGGACGGTGAACGCCCGGGCGGGTCTGGACAGCAGCATGGAACCCCTCCGAGGGCTAGCAAGTGAGGTAAGGCTAACCTAAGGTACCCGGAGGCAAAGCGACAGACTGCTGCCCAGAACGAACAGGACGGTGCTTCCCCGTGCAGAGAACTCGCCTCGCGGGTGTGCTGATGTCAGCACTCGCGCTCGCGCTCCTGGCGACCGGCTGCGGCGACGAAAGCGCCCCGCGGCAGGCCGGCCCCTCGGCGAACTCCCCACAGGCGAAGGCCGCCCCGGACCGGGTCGAACCCCTGACCGGCGCCCCGAAGTCCACGCTCCCGGCGACCATGGACTCGGCGGACGGCCGGAAGGTCACCGTCACCTCCACCGAGCGGATCGTCCCGCTCACCGGCTCCCTCAACGAGATCGTCTTCACCCTCGGCCTCGGCGACCGGGTCGTCGCCCGGGACATCACGGCCACCTTCGAACAGGCCGCGAAACTCCCGGTGGTGACCCGCGCCCACGACGTCTCCGCCGAGAGCGTGCTCTCGCTCCGGCCTACGCTCGTCCTCGCCGACACCTCCACCGGACCGGCCGAGGCGATCGCCCAGATCCGCGACGCCGGCATCCCGCTCGTCGTGGTGAAGCCCGCGAAGGAGCTGGCGGACGTGTCCGCCAGGATCGACACCGTCGCCGCCGCGCTCGGCGCGCCGGAGGCGGGGACCGCGCTGAAGCAGCGCACGCAGGACCGGATCGACGCCGTTCGCAAGGACATTCCCGCCCAGAGCGGTACGAAGAGCAAGCCTCGGGTGGCCTTCCTGTACGTGCGCGGCTCGGCTGCCGTCTACCTGCTCGGCGGCGCCGAGTCCGGAGCCGCGTCGCTCCTGGAGGCGGCGGGCGCGGTCGACGCGGGCAAGGAGTCCGGCCTGAAGAAGGACTTCACGCCCATCACCAGCGAGGCCCTCGCGGCCGCCGCGCCCGACGCGATCCTCGTCATGACCAAGGGCCTCCAGTCGGTCGGTGGCGTCGACGGCCTGGTGAAGGTCCCGGGCGTCGCGGAGACCCCGGCGGGGATGGACCGCCGGGTCGTCTCGATCGACGACGGCGTCCTCCTCAACTACGGCCCGCGCACGGACGAGGTGCTGCGGTCGCTGGTCGGCCAGCTGTACGGGGCGACGAAGTGACGGCCGTCGAAGACTCGGTGACGCAGCCGTTGCCCGACGACGGGGCGCTCAAGGCCCCGGCGCCCTCGGCCACCTCGAAGGCCCCGGCGGCCTCGGCGACACCGGCGCCCTCGGCGACCACGGCGGCCTCGGCGCCCACGGCGCCCTCCGGCCGTAAGCCGCGCGGTACCGCCGCCACCCTCACCCTCGTCCTGCTCGCCGTCCTCCTTGTCCTCGCGTTGCTGTCCGCCGGCATCGGGGCGTACGAGATCCCGCTCGGGGACGTCCTCGCCTCCGTGCAGCACCGCGTCGGCCTCGGCGGCCACGCGCTGGAGCGGTCGGCGGAGAGCGTGCTGTGGAACATCCGGCTGCCCCGGGTGGTCCTCGCGATCCTCGTCGGCGCCTCGCTCGGCTGCGCGGGGGCCCTGATGCAGGGCGTGTTCGGCAACCCCCTCGCCGAGCCCGGAGTGATCGGCATCTCGGCGGGCGCGGCCGTGGGCGCGGTCGGGGCGATCGCGCTCGGCCTCAGCTTCTTCGGCAACTGGACGGTGACGGTCTGCGCGTTCGTGGCCGGGCTCGCGACCGTGTTCCTCGTGTACGCGATGTCCCGCGCGGGCGGCCGTACGGAAGTGGTCACGCTGATCCTCACCGGTATCGCGGTGAACGCCTTCGCGGGCGCCCTGATCGGCCTGTTCATCTTCTTCGCCGACAACGCGCAGATCACCCAGATCACGTTCTGGCAGCTCGGTTCGCTCGCCCAGGCCACCTGGCCGAAGGTGCTCGCCGTCCTGCCGTGCGCGCTGATCGGTCTCGCCATCGCCCCGTTCTACGCCCGCAAGCTGGACCTCCTCGCACTCGGCGAGCGGCCCGCGCGGCACCTGGGCGTGGAGGTGGAACGGCTGCGGATCGTCCTCATCCTGGTCGTGGCACTGCTCACGGCGGCCGCGGTCGCCGTGGCGGGGATCATCACCTTCGTGGGCCTGCTCGTCCCGCACCTGCTGCGGATGGCGAACGGCCCCGGCCACCGCTTCCTGGTCCCGGGCAGCGCGCTCGGCGGCGCGGTCGTCCTCGCGGCCGGCGACCTGGCGGCCCGTACGGTAGCGGCCCCGGCCGAACTCCCCCTGGGCGTCCTCACCGCCCTCTTCGGCAGCCCGTTCTTCTTCTGGCTGCTGCGCAGGACTCGTCGCAGGCAAGGTGGTTGGGCATGATCAGCGGTCTTCTGCGGCTCGCGGGCCGTAGGCGCGAGCTTCCCGTCCCGCCGGCCGCCGGTGACGTTGTCGCCGAGGCCCGGGGCCTCCGTGTCGGACTCGGGGGGCGGGAGGTGCTCGGCGGGGTGGACGCTCTCGTACGGGCCGGTGAGGTGCTGGCCCTGGTGGGGCCCAACGGGGCCGGGAAGTCCACGCTGCTCGGCGCTCTGGCCGCCGATCTCGCCCCGGCCGGCGGCGAGGTACGGATCTGCGGCCGGCCCGTCACCCGCTGGTCCGCGCCCGAACTGGCCCTGCGCCGGGCCGTGCTGCCGCAGGCGGCCGCGCTCGCCTTCCCGTTCCCGGTCGCCGAGGTGGTCCGGATGGGCCGAGCCCCGTGGGCCGGGACCGGGTACGAGGAGGAGGACGAGGCCACCGTCGCCGAGGCCATGGCGGCCACCGAGGTGGCGGAGTTCGCCGACCGCCCCTTCTCCGCGCTCTCCGGCGGTGAACGCGCCCGCGTCGCCCTGGCCCGCGTACTCGCCCAGCGCACCCCGCTGCTGCTGCTCGACGAACCGACGGCCGCGCTCGACCTGCGCCACCAGGAACTCGTCCTCCAGGTCTGCCGCGAACGCGCCGCCGCCGGGGTCGCGGTGGTCGTCGTCCTGCACGACCTCGGCCTCGCCGCCGCGCACGCGGACCGGGTCGCGGTCCTGCACGCCGGGCGGATCGCCGCCGACGGACCACCGGCCGAGGTCTTCGACGAGGAGCTCCTGAGCCGGGTGTACCGGCAGCCGGTGGAGGTGCTCGCGCACCCGCGGACCGGAGTCCCCCTCGTCGTCCCGCGCCGCGCCGCACACGGATCCGCAGCCGAAGCCGAACCCCGCCCCGCGCACGGATCCGGACCCGCGCCCGAATCCGGCAAATCCGGCGCCTTGACCGGCGCTTGACCCTGCCATGGTGCGCCGCAGAGCGTGCCGTGACCCCGTCGCGACCGGGCCGGGAACGTGAGAGCGGAATCACTGGACGGCCCGGTATGCCTGAGGTAAGCCTCGGTTAAGTTAGGCCCGCCTCACCCGGTCTCACCCGGTCTCACCCCCGTCCCGATCCCCTCTGGAGCGCCCGTATGCGAGCCGTCCGTCTCTCCGTCGTCACCGCCGCGGTCACCGCCGCGGCACTGACCGCCGTCACCGGCTGTACCGAGAAGAGCGACGCCAAGGGTGACGACGGCGCCGTCACGGTCGTCGCCAAGGACGACTCCTGCGAGGTCTCGAAGAAGGAGTTCCCGGCCGGGCACGTGGAGCTCGCCGTCGAGAACCGGGGCACGAAGGTCACCGAGGTCTACATCCTGTACCCGGACGACCGGATCGTGACCGAGCGCGAGAACATCGGCCCCGGCACCAAGGCCACCGTCACCGCCGAGGTCAAGGCCGGTGAGTACGAGATCGCGTGCAAGCCCGGCATGAAGGGCGACGGCATCCGCCAGAAGGTCACCGTCACCGGTGGCGCCGCGGCCGCCAAGCGCTCCCCCGAGATGGACGCCGCCGTGGCCGCCTACCGCCAGTACGTGCAGGCGCAGGCGGACCAGACCCTGCCCAAGGTGAAGGTCTTCACCGACGCCGTCCGCGCCGGTGACGTCGAGGCCGCGAAGAAGGCGTACGCCGACTCCCGTATCGGCTGGGAGCGCACCGAGCCGGTCGCCGAGTCCTTCGGCGACATCGACCCGAAGGTCGACGTCCGCGAGGACGGCCTGGAGGCCGGCCAGGACCCGGCGAAGGACTGGACCGGCTGGCACCGCCTGGAGAAGGCGCTCTGGCAGGACAAGAAGATCGGCGACCGCGAGAAGGAGCTCGCCGACACCCTCGACAAGGACCTCGCGGACTGGGTGAAGCGGGTCGGCAAGGCCGACATCACCCCGACCTCGATGGCCAACGGTGCCAAGGAGCTCCTCGACGAGGTCGCCACCGGCAAGGTCACGGGCGAGGAGGAGCGTTACTCCCACACCGACCTCGTCGACTTCAAGGCGAACGTCGAGGGCGCGCAGAAGTCCTTCGAGCTGCTCAAGCCGGTCGCCTCGAAGAACGACCCGACGCTCGTCGCCGAACTCGACAAGCAGTTCGCGGCGCTGAACACGCTCCTCGACAAGTACCGCACGGACAAGAACGGTTACGTCTTCACCTCGTACGACAAGGTCGGCAAGGCGGAGCGCAAGGAGCTGTCGGACGGCGTCAACGCGCTGGCCGAGCCGCTCTCCAAGCTCGCCGCCGCGGTCGTGAAGTAGCGGGAGGACACGGACATGTCCGAAGCCAACGAGACCGCAGAGGCGGCCGGGGCAAGCACCCCGACCTCGCGGCGCACGGTCCTCGGCTGGGGCGGTGCCGGGCTCGCGCTCGGCGCCGCCGCGGCCGGCGGCGCCGTCGCCCTCGGCCGCCCCGGGGACACCCCCGTGCCCGCCTCCGACAGCGGCTCGGCCGTCCCCTTCCACGGGGCCCACCAGGCCGGGATCGCCACGGCCGTCCAGGACCGGCTGCACTTCGCCGCGTTCGACGTGAAGACGACGGACCGTGCCGAGCTCGTCCAGCTCCTGAAGGACTGGACCCGCGCCGCCGAGCGGATGACGGCCGGTCACGAGGTCGGCGAGGGCGCCTACGGCGGGCTGCCGGAGGCCCCGCCGGACGACACGGGCGAGGCCCTCGGCCTCAAGCCGTCCCGGCTCACGCTCACCATCGGCTTCGGGCCCTCGCTGTTCGACGGCCGCTTCGGGCTCGCGGACCGGCGGCCGGGGGCTCTGGTCGACCTGCCCAAGTTCCCCGGCGACAACCTGGACCCGGCCCGGAGCGGCGGCGACCTCTGCGTCCAGGCCTGCGCGGACGATCCGCAGGTCGCCGTGCACGCGATCCGCAACCTGGCCAGGATCGGCTTCGGCAAGGTCGCGGTCCGCTGGTCGCAGCTCGGCTTCGGCAAGACGTCCTCCACCACCCCCGACGCGCAGACCCCGCGCAACCTGTTCGGCTTCAAGGACGGCACCCGCAACATCGCGGGCACCGACACCGCGGGCCTCGACAAGCACGTGTGGGTCCCCGCCAAGGACGCCCCGGGGCGGGCCGCCTGGATGACGGGCGGCTCGTACCTGGTCGCCCGCCGGATCCGGATGAACGTCGAGACCTGGGACCGCACCCCGCTGGCCGAGCAGGAGGACATCTTCGGCCGCGACAAGAGGGAGGGCGCGCCGGTCGGCAAGGCCAAGGAGCACGACGAGCCGTTCCTGAAGGCGATGAAGCCGGAGGCCCATGTGCGCCTCGCGCACCCGGACTCCAACAGCGGGGCGACGATCCTGCGCCGCGGCTACTCCTTCACGGACGGCACCGACGGCCTGGGCCGCCTGGAGGCGGGCCTGTTCTTCCTCGCGTACCAGCGGGACGTCCGTACCGGCTTCGTCCCGGTGCAGACCTCGCTGGCCCGCGCGGACGTCCTCAACGAGTACATCCAGCACGTGGGTTCGGCGCTCTTCGCCGTCCCGCCGGGCGTCCGGGACACGGACGACTGGTGGGGCCGGGCGCTGTTCTCCTAGACGGGCGCTGTTCTCCTGGAAGGGAAGGGACCGACGTGTTCGGCAATTATCTGATCGGGCTGCGCGAAGGCCTCGAAGCCAGTCTGGTCGTCTGCATCCTCATCGCGTACCTGGTGAAGACCGGGCGCCGCGACGCCCTGAGGCCGATCTGGATCGGCATCGGGGTGGCGGTCGGGATCGCGCTCGCCTTCGGCGCGGGGCTCGAGTTCGGCTCGCAGGAGCTGACGTTCGAGGCTCAGGAGCTGTTGGGCGGCTCGCTCTCCATCCTCGCGGTGGCCCTGGTCACCTGGATGGTGTTCTGGATGCGGCGCACGGCCCGGCATCTGAAGGCGGAGCTGCACGGCAAGCTCGATCAGGCGCTCCAGATGGGTACGGGTGCCCTGGTCGCGACCGCCTTCCTGGCGGTGGGCCGCGAGGGCCTGGAGACGGCGCTCTTCGTCTGGGCGTCCGTGCGGGCCTCGTCGGACGGCACGTCGGCGCCGCTGATCGGGGTGCTGCTCGGCATCGGCACGGCGGTGCTCCTCGGCTGGCTGTTCTACCGCGGTGCGCTGCGGATCAACCTGGCGAAGTTCTTCACCTGGACCGGCGGCATGCTGGTCGTGGTGGCGGCCGGTGTCCTCGCGTACGGCGTGCACGACCTCCAGGAGGCGCGCTTCCTGGACGGTCTCGCGGACAAGGCATTCGACGTCTCGGCGACGATTCCGCCGGACAGCTGGTACGGGACGCTCCTCAAGGGCGTCTTCAACTTCCAGCCGGACCCGACGGTCCTTCAGGTCACGGTGTGGGCGCTCTATCTGATCCCGACGCTCGCGCTGTTCCTGGCCCCGGTAGGGTCGGGTCCGTCCGTGCCCGTGGAGAAGCAGAAGGCGACCGATGAGAAGGCCGAGGCGCCCGTCGAGGGCACGCACTGAGCTGGGGCGACCGTCGAGGGTTCTCGTGGCGACGGCGTTGGCGGGAGCGCTCGCGCTGACGGCGAGCGGCTGCGTGACGGTGCACGGCGAGCGGGAGGTCGTACCGGCGGCGACGCAGGCCGAGGCCGCGCAGGCGCTCAAGGAGTTCATCGCGGCGTACAACAAGGCCGACAAGGAACACGATCCCAAGCTCGACGCGGACCGGGTCACCGGTCCGTTCGGGGCGATCAACCAGGCCGCGATGAAGGCCCGCTCGGTCACCCAGCCCGACGGCAACCCGGAGCACCAGCCCCTGGAGCTCACCGACGCGAAGTTCGTCGTGCCGAAGAAGGCGGGCTGGCCGCGCTGGTTCGTCGCGGACACCGACTCCAACCGGGACACCGGCACGGACAACAGCGGCAACCGCTGGCTCGTCGCCTTCGTGCGCAACGGCCCCGACCAGCTGTGGGAAGCCGCCTATCTGACGATCCTGTCCCCGGACGAGCGCCCCGCGTTCAAGACGGCCGGAGGGTTCGCGGTCCCGGTCGCCGCGGACGCGACGGGCCTCGCGCTGGCGCCCAAGGACCTGGGCCGGAGCTACACCACGTACCTCGGGGGCGGGGAGCAGGGCCCGTTCGCGTCAGGACCGCA
The DNA here is from genome assembly GCF_042718575.1 of Streptomyces sp. NPDC058579. Taxonomy (NCBI): domain Bacteria; kingdom Bacillati; phylum Actinomycetota; class Actinomycetes; order Kitasatosporales; family Streptomycetaceae; genus Streptomyces; species Streptomyces sp. NPDC058579. The sequence continues at coordinate 65,600 of NZ_JBHXPI010000030.1, read as the reverse complement.
CACCACCGGCTGGCGGGAGCAGCGGCAGAAGGACGCGAAGCGGGTCGGCATGGCGACGCAGTACATCGACCAGCCCACGGACACCGGGGACTTCACGCCGCTGGCCCTCGCGACCGAGGACGGCGGAGCCCTCGTCTTCTTCGCGACGCGCTACTTCGAGCGGCAGACGGCGGCCCAGGGGTACCGGCCGAAGGTCGGCGACGAGGTGAAGGCGCTGATGACGGGCGAGGTGAAGAACACCGTCACGAAGGAGTGGGTGTCGAGCCAGTCGGTCCTGGTGAAGCCCGCGGGCACGACGGACGGCGCGGTCACGGTCACGAACCGGCTCCAGGGCGTCACGGCGGCGAAGGGCTCGTAAGCACGTTCGTACCGCCTGGGTATCCCCAGCCGGGTCCGTTCCTCAGCCTTCAGCGGCGGCCCAGCGGCCAGGCGACCGCGGGTTCGGCGTGCTGGTCGCCGCGCTCGGCCGCGTGGCGGGCGCAGGCGTCGGTGAGGGTCTCCAGGAGGTTCAGCGGGTCCGGCAGGGCGTGCTCGGGGCCGCGGACCCAGGCGACCGACGGCTGCTCGTCCTCGTCACCGATGAGCCGGGCCGGCGGTACGAGGACGTAGCTGCCGCGACAGTGCCAGCGCAGCCCCGGGTGCTCGTCCATGGTCTCCGGATGGCAGTCCAGCTCGCAGGGCCACCACTCGTCCTCGTCCTCGGGGGTGCCGCGGGTGGCGGTGAAGAAGAGCATCCGGCCGCCGTCGCCCGCGCTCTCGGCCGACTCGGCGACGGGCCCGACCTCCACGCCCCGGTCGAGGAGCCGCTCCAGGGCGGCCCGGCCGGCGGCGAGCGGTACGTCGAGGACGTCGTGGACCATGCCGGTGGCGGTGACGAAGTTCGCCTCGGGCTCGTTGCGGGCCCAGCGCTCGATCTGGGCGCGGTCGGTGGTCGACTGGGTCTGCCAGGCGAAGGAGACGGGGTGCCGGGCGGGGGTCGGACAGCCGATGCGCTCGCAGGAGCAGCGGTAGCCGACGGGGTACGCGGCGGGGGCGAGGGGCAGTCCGGCGGCGGCGATGTCCAGGAGCAGGGTCTCGCGGCGGTTCTCGTCCTCGGCCGCGGTGCGTTTCGGGCGCCTGCGCAGCCAGTGCGCGAATCTGCTCTCCGTGCCGCGGTAGCGGCCGATACCGTCGCCCATCTATCCCCTCACACCTGCGCTCGCCTGTTACTCGCCCGTTCGGCTCTGCCCATCGTCGCATCTTCCCGTGCTTCAGGTGACCGGAGTACCCAACCGGGGTACGTAACGGGGTTACGCCCTGGGCGCGAGCCCGCGCAGCGCGTAGTCGACGAGGGTGTCGGCGTAGGCGTGGGTGAGCGGCAGGGTGCGGTGGAGCCAGCGGTGGTTCAGGGGCCCGACGAGGAGTTCGAGGGCGATACGGGGGTCGACGGCGGGGTCGATGTCCCCGGCGGCCTGGGCGGCCTCGATGCGGCGTACGTAGTACTGGAGCTGGGGTTCCAGGAGTTTCTCGACAAACTGGGTGCCGAGTTCGGGGTTCACGACGCCTTCGGCGGCGAGGGCGCGGGAGGGGGCGTCGTACGTGGGGTTGTTCAGCTCGTCGACGGTGGCGCGGAGCACGTACTTGAGGTCGGCGGCGAGGTCACCGGTGTCGGGGATCTCACTGTCGGCGTCGCCGCCGAGCGCCTCATTGGCCTGGGCGGCGAGGTCCAGGAAGGCGTCGAGGAGGACGGCGGCCTTGGAGGGCCACCAGCGGTAGATGGTCTGCTTGCCGACGCCGGCGCGGGCGGCGATGCCCTCGACGGTCGTCTTGGCGTAGCCCGTCTCGGAGACGAGGGCGAGGGCTGCGTCGAAGATGGCGCGGCGGGAGCGCTCACTGCGCCGTGAGGCGTCGGGGGCCTTGGCGGTGCTCTTGGCGTCGGGCATGGCTTCAATCTAGCAGCTGGCGAGACGGTGCGTCTCGCCCAACTGTTCCCCCCGAAGATTCGGCGGAACCACCCGATCGGTTCACTGCGCACAGCCCGGTCGAGGGCGGACCATAAGCTCCGTCCGACGACTGATTCTCCGTCCGTGAGGAGCTCTCATTGCGCCAGACCCCGCGCGAGGCCTCGCCCCGCCGTTACCTCATGTGCCCACCCACGCACTTCGAGGTGACGTACTCCATCAACCCCTGGATGGACCCCACGAAACCGGTCGACCTGCCGCTCGCCCTCGCCCAGTGGGAGGACCTGACGGCCCGCTACCGCGCCCTCGGCCACACCGTGGAACTGCTCGACCCGCTCCCCGGCCTGCCGGACATGGTCTTCACCGCCAACGGCGCGACCGTGGTGGACGGCCGGGTGCTCGGCGCCAGGTTCGCCCACTCGCAGCGTACGGAGGAGGAGGCCGCGCACCTGGACTGGTTCCGCGCCAACGGCTACACCGAGGTGCGCGTACCGGAGCACGTGAACGAGGCCGAGGGCGACTTCGCGGTCACCTCGTCGTGGATCCTGGCCGGCCGGGGCTTCCGCTCCACGCCGCTCTCGCACCTGGAGGCGCAGGAGTTCTTCGGGCGCCCGGTGGTCGGCCTGGAACTGGTGGACCCGCGCTACTACCACCTGGACACCGCCCTGTGCGTCCTGGACGCGGAGGGCGACGAGGTCATGTACTACCCCGGCGCCTTCTCCCCCGGCAGCCAGGAGGTGCTGTCCCGGCTCTACCCGGACGCCCTGCTCGCGACCGAGCGGGACGCGGCGGTGCTCGGCCTGAACGCGGTGAGCGACGGCCACCACGTGCTGCTGCCGCAGGCGGCGGTGGGGCTCTTCGAACCGCTGCGTGACCGCGGCTTCGAGCCCCTGGGCATGGACCTGTCGGAGCTGCTCAAGGGCGGCGGCAGCGTGAAGTGCTGCACCCAGGAGCTGCGCCCCTGAGCCGCCGGGGGGGCCCCCCGCCCCCCCCCCCGACACCCGGGGCGGGGGGCCGGGGGGGCCCCCCACGGGGTGCCGGGGCGCCGTGTAAAGCGTACCCGGGGGCGTAGTGAACCGCAC
>NZ_JBHXPI010000030.1:0-62568 GCF_042718575.1 Streptomyces sp. NPDC058579 | reverse complement strand
GGGGGGCGCTGTCTTGGTCCCGCCCCGGGGCCCTGCCGACCGCCCGCGCGGGCCGCCCCCGCCCCCCCCGCCCCCGGCGCGGGGGGGGGGGCCGGGGCCCCCCCCCACTCGGTGTCCCTGGCCGCCTTGTACAGCGTCCCGTGGCGCTTCGTGACCGTCTCGCGGGTCAGCCCGGTCTCCTCGGGGCCGCAGAGGTCGAGCAGGACCTGGCCCTTGCGGAGCTGCGGCTTCCGGGTCACCCGCGAGGCCACCGGGGCGACGGGGAACCGGGTCGCCGCCACGTAGGCGAACTTCTCGTCCTCGTACGGCAGCGAACCGCCCTTCACCTGCCGGTGCAGCGAGGACCTGCTGACCCGGGCCGCGAAGTGGCACCAGTCCTTGCCCGGCTCGATCGGGCAGGCCCCGCTGTGCGGGCACGGCGCGGCGACGGTGAAGCCCGCCTCCACGAGGAGGGAGCGCGCGGCGATGATCCGTTCGTAGCCGTCGGGCGTGCCCGGCTCGACGATCACGACCGCCTGCGCGACCCGCGCGGCCTCGGTCACGAGCGCCGTCCGGTCGGCCTCGGTCAGCTCCTTCAGTACGTACGAGACGGTCACCAGGTCGGTGGCGTCGAGCCGCAGGGCGCCGCCGATCCGTGCCCGCCGCCACTCGGCGTCGAAGACCCCGCCGGCCAGTTCCCTGCCGAGGGCGAGGGCGGGCTCCGCCCAGTCGAGCACGGTGGTGCGCGGGGCGCCGCCCCAGGCCTCCGCGACCGCCCAGCTCGCCGCGCCGGTGCCGCCGCCGACGTCGGTGTGCGTGGCCGGCTCCCACGCGGGCGCCGCGCCCCGCAGGGCGTCGAGGCACGCCCGTACCGCCTCGAACGTCGCCGGCATCCGGTACGCGGCGTACGCGGCGACGTCGGAACGGTCGCGAAGGACCGGGGCGTCGGTCGGGGTGGTCCCCCGGTAGTTGGCGATCAGCCGGTCGACGGCCTGGGTCGCCTGGCGCGGCGGCAGCCCGCCGAGGAGCCCGGCGAGCGCGGCACGCAGCGCGTCGCCGGAGACATCGCCGGAGGCTTCACCGGAAGTGAGGGAGGTGGAGGCGTTCACCTCCACATTTTAGGCGGTCGGCTGGGACCGCCAGGGCCGGCAGAGCCCCAGGAAGCAGGCGAGCGCCCCGGCCGCGCAGACCAGCTGGACGACGGCCATCGGCACGGCCGTCGCCTCCCCCGCGATGCCGACGAGCGGGGACGCGATCGCGCCGATGAGGAACGACGAGGTGCCGAGGAGCGCGGAGGCCGAGCCCGCCGCGTGCGGGGTGCGCATCAGCGCCTGCGCGTTGGTGTTGGGCAGGACGAGACCCATCGCCGACATCAGGACGAACAGGCCGGCGGCCACGGCGGCGAGCGAGGGCTTCCCGAAGACCCCGGTCGTCATGACGAGCAGCGCCGCCGCGGCGAGCACGATCACGCCGAGGCCCCAGCCCAGCGTCTTGTCCATGCTGACCCGGCCGACGAGCAGCTTGCCGTTGATCTGGCCGACCGCGACGAGACCGATCGAGTTGAGGCCGAAGAGCAGGCTGAAGGTCTGCGGCGAGGCGCCGTAGATCTCCTGGACCACGAACGGCGAGGCGCTGATGTACGCGAAGAGCGCGGCGAAGCCGAGGCCGCCGGCCAGCACGTAGCCGGTGAAGACCCGGTCCGCGAGGAGCCCGCGCATGGTGCGCAGGGCCGCGCCCACGCCGCCCTCGTGGCGCCGCTCGGGCGGCAGCGTCTCGGCCAGCCACTTCCAGACCACCAGGGTCAGCAGGACGCCGATGACGGCGAGGACGTGGAAGACGCCCCGCCAGTCGGTGATCCGCAGGATCTGGCCGCCGATGAGCGGGGCGATGATCGGGGCGACGCCGGAGATCAGCATCAGGGTGGAGAAGAACCGGGCCATCTCGACGCCGTCGTACAGGTCGCGGACGACGGCACGGGCGATGACGATGCCGGCGGCGCCCGCCAGGCCCTGCAGCAGCCGGAAGCCGATGAGCAGCTCGACGGTGGGCGCGAAGGCGCAGACCGCGGTGGCGGCGACGTACACGAGCATGCCGATGAGCAGCGGGCGGCGGCGTCCCCACTTGTCGCTCATCGGGCCGACGACGAGCTGGCCGAGCGCCATGCCGGCGAGGCAGGCGGTCAGGGTCAGCTGGACGGTCGCGGCGGGCGAGCGGAGCATCTCGGTGACCTCCGGCAGCGCCGGCAGGTACATGTCCATGGAGAGCGGCGGGAGGGCGGTGAGACCGCCGAGGACGAGCGTGACGAGCAGGCTCGCGCGCCGGGCGGGGGCGGCGGGACCGGCGGATATGTGGGTGGGCGATCCCTGTTTCGTGGGCTGGCCGCTCTCCTGCATCGACTGCTCCATTTCGTTGAAACTTTCCCTATGCTCTCAGCTCGACGGGACAGGTCGAGACCTTTCTGGGGTGGCACATGCGGAAGACCGTGCGGTGGGGCGTGCTCGCGACGGGCGGGATCGCGGCGAAGTTCGCCGACGAACTGCGCGCGACGGGCGGCGCGGAGGTGGTGGCCGTGGCCTCCCGTACGGAGGCGTCGGCGCGGGCCTTCGCGGACCGGTTCGGGATACCGAAGGCGTACGGGGAGTGGGCCGCGCTCGCCGCCGACCCGGACGTCGACGTGGTGTACGTCGCGACCCCGCACCACGCGCACCGGGAGGCCGCCGGGCTCGCCCTGGCGGCGGGCAAGGCGGTCCTCTGCGAGAAGGCTCTCACCCTGAACGCGCGCGAGGCGGAGGAGTTGGTCGCGCTCGCCCGGGACCGTGGCCTCTTCCTGATGGAGGCCATGTGGATGTACTGCAACCCGCTGATCCGGCGCCTCGCGGAGCTGGTCCGGGACGGGGCGATCGGCGAGGTCAGGACCGTCCAGGCGGACTTCGGCCTGGCCGGCCCGTTCGCCCCCGACCACCGGCTGCGGGACCCGGCGGTCGGCGGCGGGGCGCTCCTGGACCTCGGCGTCTACCCGGTCTCCTTCGCACAGCTGCTGCTCGGCGAGCCCGACACGGTCCAGGCGCACGCGCTCCTTTCGCCCGAGGGCGTGGACCTGAACACGGGGATGCTCCTCGGCTGGTCGTCCGGGGCCTCGGCCCTGCTGTCGTGCTCGGTGGTGGCGGACACCCCGATGACGGCGTCCGTGACGGGCTCGGCGGGCCGGATCGATCTCCCGCACGGCTTCTTCTTCCCGGACCGCTTCACGCTGCGGCGGCACGGCCGGGAGCCGGAGGAGTTCGTGCTCGAGGGCGACGCCGACCGGCAGTCCCTCCGCCCGGAGGCGGAGGAGGTCATGCGCTGCCTGCGCGAGGGCCTGACGGAGTCCCCGCTCGTACCGCTGGACGGTTCGCTGGCGGTGATGCGGACGCTCGACGCGGTACGGGCCCGCGTCGGCGTCCGCTACCCGCAGGAACTCGCTATGCGGGCTTGAGCCCTGGATTCCCCGCCTCCGTGACATAGGACGCGGCCGTGGTGACCGGGGCGCCCGGGGTCGTCACGGCCGAGACCGTACGGAAGTCGGCGCGGGCGCTGTCCTGCCCGAGCGCGACCGTCACGTAGCCGCGCCGCCCGTTGTAGAACTTCAGGTGCGGGTTGGCGGCGGTGAGGTTGTCGTAGTTGGCGGGCCGGTCGGCGCCGTCCTTGCCGCTGGCGATCGAGGTGGCGACGATCTCGGTGCCGAGGGTGCGGGAGGCGGGGTCGCGGTGGTCGGCCTTGATGTCGAGGCCGTAGCCGACGTGGACGTCGCCGGTGAGCACCATCAGGTTCTCGACGCCGGCCGCCGTCGCGCCGTCCAGGATCCGCTGCCGGGAGGCCGGGTAGCCGTCCCAGGAGTCCATGGAGAGCTTGAAGGCGTCGGTCGGCACGTCGCGCCGCTCGGCGAAGACGACCTGCTGCGGGACGACGTTCCAGAGCGCGCGCGAGGCGCGCCAGCCGTCGAGCAGCCAGCGTTCCTGCGTGGCGCCGGTCATGGTGCGGCTCGGGTCCTCGGACTCGGGCCCGGGGACCCGCCAGCCGTCGCCGTACGCCTGGTCGGAGCGGTACTGGCGGGTGTCCAGGATGTCGAACTGGGCGAGCCGCCCGAAGCGGAGCCGCCGGTAGAGCCGCATGTCGGCCCCCTCGGGCTGCTGGGGCCTGCGGAGCGGCTGGTTCTCCCAGTAGGCGCGGTAGGCGGCGGCGCGGCGGAGCAGGAACTCCTCCGGTGGCACGTCGTTCTCGGGGGTGCCGCCCGCGTAGTTGTTCTCGGTCTCGTGGTCGTCCCAGGTGACGGCGAAGGGGTGCGCGGCGTGGGCGGCCATGAGGTCGGGGTCCGACTTGTAGAGGGCGTACCGCAGCCGGTAGTCCTCCAGGGTGATCGTCTCCCGGTTGAAGACGGTGGGGAGCCGGCGGTCGGTGTAGGCGCGGGCGCCGCCGGTGGCGTTGACGGCGTACTCGTAGAGGTAGTCGCCGAGGTGGAGGACGAGGTCGACGTCTTCCTGGGCGAGGTGCCGGTAGGCGGTGAAGTAGCCGTCGTGGTACGCCTGGCAGGAGACGGCGGCGATCTTGAGCCCGGTTATTCGGGCACCGGGGGCGGGTGCGGTACGGGTACGGCCGACGGGGCTGGTCCAGTCGCCGACGAGGAACCGGTAGTAGTACACGCGGTCCGTGTCGAGGTGGTCGACGGGGACGTGGACGCTGTGCTGGAACTCGGGGTGCGCGGTGACGCCGCCCCGCCGTACGACACGGGTGAAGCGCTCGTCGTGGGCGAGCTCCCAGCGGACGGCGACCCGGGTGCGGGGCAGTCCGGCGTCGGGCTCGAAGGGGCGCGGCGCGAGCCGGGTCCACAGGAGCACGGAGCCGGGGAGCGGGTCGCCGGACGCGACCCCCAGGGTGAACGGGTTCTCGGTGATCCGGCGCGGGTTCAGCTGGGCGGCGCTCGCGGCGCCGGCGGCCGGCAGCTGGACGGCGAAGGCGAGCGCGGCGGCCGCGCCGGTGGCGGTGAGGAATCGGCGGCGGGTGGCGCCCTCGAAGTGCCGGGCGGCGGCGCGGAGTTCGTCGGTGTGGGCGGACCTGTCGGCTGCGGGTATGTGTGCGTACGTCATGTGCCCCTCCCCTGACGGATGTTGTCCGTGAGGCATTGGAGTGGCGCGGGACGACCGTGGGTTGTCGCGTACAGAACATCCGCGTGTCGGACGGATGAGTTCCCTGTGCACCGATCTCCCGTACGCTGCGCGCCCATGAGCACTGAGTCGCGGGTCGCGGTGGTGACGGGAGCGGGTTCGGGCATCGGCCGGGGTGTGGCCCTTGCCCTGGCCGGCGCGGGCTGGCAGGTGGCGCTTGCGGGCCGCAGGCGGGAGCCCCTGGAGCAGACGGCGGCGCTGTCACCCTCCTCGGACGTCGTGTGCGTCCCGACGGACGTGACATCGCCGGAGGCGGTGGCGGCGCTCTTCGACTCGGTACGGGAGAGGTGGGGCCGGGTCGACCTGCTGTTCAACAACGCGGGCACGTTCGCGGGCGGCGGGACCCCGGTGGAGGAGCTGGCCTACGAGACCTGGCGCTCGGTCGTGGACGTCAACCTGACGGGCGCGTTCCTGTGCGCGCAGGCGGCCTTCCGGACGATGAAGGACCAGTCACCGCAGGGCGGCCGGATCATCAACAACGGCTCGATCTCGGCGCACGTACCGCGCCCGCACTCGATCGCGTACACGGCGACGAAGCACGCGATGACCGGCCTGACGAAGTCCCTGTCGCTGGACGGCCGCCCGTACCGGATCGCCTGCGGTCAGATCGACATCGGGAACGCGGCGACGGACATGACGGCGCGGATGCAGACGGGCATCCTGCAGGCGAACGGGCAGCTGGCGCCGGAACCGGTGATGGACGCGGCGGACGTGGCGGCGACGGTCGTGCACATGGCGGCTCTGCCGCTGGAGGCGAACGTGCAGTTCGCGACGGTGATGGCGACGAACATGCCGTACATCGGACGGGGGTAGGGGCTCCCGCCCCCACCCCCCACCCAACGGCGGCTCAGGCCTGCCCGGTCTCGAACCGCGCGACCTTCCCGCCGACGACGTCGAACCGCCAGGCGGTCCGCATCTCGCCCCAGGTGTCGTTGCGGTAGTTGGCGACGAGGGTGCGCCCTTCGTCCTTCTGCGACTCGACGGCCATGTGGCCGTTCGAGGAGAAGATCTCCTTCTCGGTCCACTCGGCGATGTCCCGGTCGGAGCCGTCGTCGGACATGGTGGCGTCAGGCGTGAGAGCCGCCTGGAATGCCTGCTGGTCGTTGGCGTTGAGGGCGGCGACGAAGGCACGCACGGCGGGGTCGCTGATCTTGTCGACAGGAATCGTCATGGACCTACGGGTACACCGCCCACCCCCGCCCGCCACGGACCCGGGCCGGAGGTGTGACGCGCGCCGGTACGGGGACTCGGCCACCTGGCGGAGCTGGCAGGCTTCGGTCCCATGACCGACCTCACGGACGACCCCTGGACGACGATCACCCGCCTGGCCTCCTGGATCTCGGCCCACCACACCCTCCCGCCCGAACAGGACGTCCTGCTGCGCGTCCTGAAGCTCTCGGAGGAGGTCGGCGAGGTGGCGGAGGCGGTGATCGGCGCGACGGGCCAGAACCCGCGCAAGGGCACTACCCACACCTGGCAGGACGTCGAGTCGGAGCTGTGCGACGTGATCATCACGGCGATGGTGGCCCTGCGCACCCTGACCCCGGACGCACCGGAGGTCTTCGCGGGCCATGTCCGCAGGGTGGCGGCCCGCTCGCTGGAGGACTGACGCTTCCTCCGGGCCGGCGTTGTCGGTCCCGTACGGCCAGGGGCCGGGGCGTTGTCAGTCCCGTACGCCCCGGGGGCCGGGGGCATTGTCAGTCCCGTACGCCCCGGGGGCCAGGGCATTGTCAGTCCCGTACGCCATCCTTGGGCGCATGCCCATGCCGATGCCCCGAGCCGCCTGCCCCGTCTGCGGCCGCACCGTCGCCCTGATGCCCACGAAGAGACTGGGCCACGGCGCGGTCGTCGACCACAAACAGGAACGCAAGTCCTTGCTCCTGTGCACCGGTTCGGCCACCCACCTCCCCCTCGCCCACGCGACGGCCTGGCAGCTGGAGCTGGTTGCGAGGGACGCGGCGTCCCCCACGCCCGACGAGACGATGCCGCTCTTCTGACAGCAAGACCGCGTTTCGCGCCCCGGTGACCGGCGGTACCGGCCATTCCCCCGGCGGGGAGGTCAGCCGCCCAGTGTGATCAGGGCCGCGATGGCCGGGCCGAAGGCGCCGCCCAGCTGGTAGCAGAGGCTGAACAGGCCGATCGCCGTGGGGCGCTGGGGGGTCGGCACGGACTGGGTGGCGTAGACCGCGAGTACGGCCTGGCCCGCGCTCGTCGCGAGGACGGCCAGCGTCGCGACCGGCAGGAGCAGCGGCGCCCAGGGGGTCAGGACGGCGGCGAGCGGAGCCAGCGCTCCGACCGTGAGCAGGATCGTCAGGACCCGCGGGCGGCCGAGCCGGGCCGCGGCCGCGGCAAGGACCATGGAGAGCACGGAGCCCACGAGGAGGGCGACGAGCTGGCCGCTGCCGATGGTCGAGGTCGACCAGTCGGTACGGTCGCGCAGCAGCTGCGGGACCGTGAAGAGCAGCGTGAAGTACGAGGTCGCGAAGGCGCAGGCGAGCAGGGCGGAGAGGACGAAGGCCCGGGTGCGCAGCAGCTCCGCGGGGACGAAGCCCGTGGGGTGGGACCGGATGTGCCGGGCGAGGAGCGCGGCCGCGATCAGCGAGGCGGCCACCGCCGGGAGCGGGTGGCGCGGGATGAGGACCAGGGCCGTCGCCGTCAGGACCAGCAGGGCGGCGCCCCGGCCGTCGAAGGGGGTGGTCCGCGGGGGCGCGGACAGGTCGGCGCGGCGCATGACCGCCGGCAGGGCCAGGAGGGCGATCGCCCCGACGGCGAGGGACACCCGCCAGGAGGCCGTACTCGCGATCGTCGAGCCGAGCAGCGGCCCGACCGCGCCCAGCGTCCCGAAGCCCGCCGTGATCACCCCCATCCGGCGGACCGAGCCCGCCAGGCTCATGGCCGCGGTGACCAGGCCCGCGCCGCCCACCGCCTGGGCCGCCCGGCCCGCCATGGCCAGCGGCAGCCAGGGCGCCACGGCGACGACCGCGGTACCGGCCACGATCAGGGCCGCGCTCAGCCGGAGCGTGTCGCCCAGGCCGCGGCGCCGCAGCAGACCCGCCATCAGCGGGGTGCCGACGGCCATGGCCCAGGCGAAGACCGTGACGAGCCAGGTCGCAGTGGCCGTGGAGATGCCGAGCGAGCCGGCCATGTCGGGCAGGATCAGGACCGGGCTGTTGGCGCCGGCGGCGACGGGTGCGGCCAGCAACGCCAGCCATGCGGCCGGGACGGGGCGCGAAGGCGGTGTGGGAGCCGACACCTGTGCGGCGGGGCGAGGGATGGCTGGCAGAGTCATGACAGGCTCCGGGAAGGTGACGGGGTCGGCGCGGAGTACGAGGGGAATCGACAGGAAGCCGGGGGCGCGGAGGCCTCGGGGACGGCGCTCAGACCGTAGTGACGACCTCGTCGTAGGAGAGCCGCGGCGAGCGCGGGTACCAGGCGTCCGCTCCGGGGCGGCCGATGTTCACGACCATCAGGGGCGTGTGGTCGTCGTCCAGGAACTCCTTCCGTACGCCCGGGAAGTCGAAGCCGGTCATCGGCCCCGCGGCGAGGCCGGCCGCGCGCACGCCGAGGATGAAGTACGCCGCCTGGAGGGTCGCGTTGAGCAGCGCGGACTCCTCGCGGACCGGGCGGTCGGCGAAGAAGAGGTCCTTGGCCTGCGGGAAGTGCGGGAGCAGCGCGGGGAGTTCCTCGTGGAACTCGTTGTCGGCGGCGAGGATCGCGACCAGCGGCGCGGCCGCGGTCTTGCGCCCGTTCCCCTCGGCCATGAGGTCGACGAGCCGCGCGCGGGCCTCGTCGGAGCGGACCAGGACCACCCGCAGCGGCGACTGGTTGAAGGCGGTCGGGGCGTACTTGACGAGGTCGTAGATCGCCTGCACCTGACCATCGGTCACCGGCTCGGCGGTGAAGGTGTTGGCGGTGCGGGCCTCACGGAAGAGGAGGTCCTGGGCGGTGACGTGGAGAGCGAGCTGGGACATGGGGTGCTCCTGCCGTTCAGTCTTGATAATCTCAACGTTGAAATAAAAGCAGCCCAACTCCTTCAACGTCAAGTGTCTTAACGTTGAGAAGATGTCCATTGAGTGGAGTGACGTTCATGAGCGATGCGGTGGACGCGATCGTCGGCCAGTGGGCCGAGGAGCGCCCCGACGTGGTGGAGGACCTCTGGCCGGTGCAGCTCTTCGCCCGGATCCAGCGGCTGGCCCGGGTGGTCGACAAGTCAGTCAGCGCGGCGGCCGCCGCGCACGGCGTGGAGCACGGCGAGTTCGACGTGCTCACCACGCTGCAGCGCTCCGGGCCGCCTTACACCCTCACCGCCGGGGCCTTCGTCAAGGCATCCATGGTGACCTCGGGTGCGATCACCAACCGCATCGACAAGATGGAGGCCAAGGGCCTGGTCGAGCGCGTACGGGACGCAGAGGACCGGCGCACCATCAAGATCCGCCTCACCGAACACGGCCACGAGGTCACCAGGGCCGCCTTCGCCGACCACCTGGCGAACTACGCGCGACTGCTCGCCGACGTGGACCGCGCCGTGGTCGAACAGACCGCGGGGGGCCTGCGCCAGGTGATGGAGGCACTGGGCGACACGACCATCAAGTGAGCGGGGCCGGGCGCCGGGCCCGCCAGTTCGCGAAGAAAAGGCCTCTGACCTGTATTTCCTGGCCAGAGGCTGGAGAGCGGCAGACGAGTCGGGCTGTACGCCGGGTTCTGTTCCCCGGGACCTCGCGGTCGTCGGGGTGACGGCCATCCATCTAGGGCCGGCGTTGCCGCCGGCCTCGTGCGGTCTACCCGCGAACTCGGGCGGGCAGCCCTCGGTCGTTCGCGCAGAGTCGTCCGAGGACGACCCCTCTTGACCTTGCTCCGGGTGGGGTTTACCTAGCCGCCTGAGTCGCCTCAGGCGCTGGTGGTCTCTTACACCACCGTTTCACCCTTACCGAGGACCGAGGTCCCCGGCGGTCTGCTTTCTGTGGCACTGTCCCGCGGGTCACCCCGGGTGGCCGTTAGCCACCACCCTGCCCTGTGGAGCCCGGACGTTCCTCGGGAGGATCCGAGGATCCCCACGCGGCCGCCCGCCCGGCTCGTCTGCCGTGCCGACCATGCTACCCGGCGCGTCCCGCCCGCTTGACCCGCAGGGACCCGCGTCTCGCCCGCTTGACCCGCACGGACCCGCGTCGCGTCCGCTTGACCCGCAGGGACCCGCGTCCCGCCCGCTGACCCGCAGGGACCCGCGGCCGCTTGACCTTGTCGCAGCGTCAGGGTTTGTACTGGGCTCATGCGAATCGGCGAGATCGCCGCCCTCGTCGGGGTCACCCCGCGGGCCGTGCGGCACTACCACCACCTCGGACTGCTGCCCGAGCCCGTACGGCGGGCCAACGGCTACCGCGAGTACGGCATCCGGGACGCCGTCCTGCTCGCCCGGATCCGGCGCCTCGCCGAGCTCGGGCTCGGGCTCGACGAGGTGCGGGACGTGCTCGCCGACGACGAGGGGCGCGAGCTCGTGGAGGTGCTGGAGGAGCTCGACGCCGACCTCGGGCGGCAGGAGGCCGTGATCCGGGCGCGCCGGGAGCGGCTCACCGAGCTGCTCGGGGAGGCGCGGGCCGGTCGGCTGACCGCCGAGGGGCCCGTCTCCCCGGAGCTGGCCGGGCTGTTCTCGGGCCTCGGCGAGGTCCCGGAGTCCCCGATGGCCGCCAAGGACCGGGAGATCCTCGCCCTGCTCGACACCGTCGCCCCGGACGAGGACCGCTCGCGGCTCATCGGCGCGATGCGCTCCATCACCGAGGACCCCGACGCCGTCGCCCGCGCCCACGACGTGTACGTGCGGCTCGACGCACTCGCCCACGCCGCGGCCGACGACCCGCGCGTGGCGGAGGCCGGGCAGGCCCTCGCCGACGTCCTGCCGGACTCGCTCGTCGCGGACATCGGCGAGCAGGGCATGCCGCGGGGGCCGATCACCGAAGCCTTCTTCGGCGACTTCTCCCCCGCCCAGACCGCCGCCCTCCACCACGCCTTCCACCTGCTCCGGGAGCGGAACCGATGAACACCCTCATCCGCCTCATGCGCGCCGTCGCCTACGTCTTCCTCCCCGCCGAGGTCGTCCTCCTCGTCCTGCTCGTATCGGGGGTACGGATACCCCCGGCCGCCCTCGCCGCCGCCGAGCTGGTCGGCCTGGTGCTGTTCGTCATCGGCGCCGGCGTCTTCCTGCGGCTCTGGCGACGCGAGGGCTCCGCCCGCCGGGCCCTCGGCGAGCTGGTGCCCGAGCCCGTGCTCCGGATCATCGGGCACGAGCTGCGCCTGATGACGAGCCTCGCCCTGTGGGTGGGCCGGCGGCGCGTCGGCGTACGCCCCGGTGACCAGGCGTTCGGGCACGCCCGCGACCAGGCGGCCCTGATGTACGGCTTCGCCTTCGTCTGCCTCGTCGAGACCGTCGGCATGTCGTACCTGCTGGCCGACTGGCCCGTCGTCCACGCGATCGTGCTCGTCCTGGACGTGTACACGGTCCTGTTCGTCCTCGGGCTTCACGGCGCCTCCGTCGTCCACCCGCACGTCCTCACCGCCGACACGCTCCACCTGCGGCAGGCCGCGCACGTCGACCTCCGCATCCCGCTCGACCGGATCGCCTCCGTACGGCACGAGCTGGTCTTCACCCACGACAAGAAGAAGGAGGGCGAGCTGAACCTCGCCGTCGCCTCGCAGACCTCCGTCACCATCGAGCTGACCGAGCCCTTCGACGCGCCCAGGTTCTTCGGCGGGACCCGGCCGGTACGGATCGTGCGCTGTCACGCCGACGACGCCCGGGCGCTCCACCGGGAGCTGAGCACCGTCACGCGGGCGCGAACAGCACCTTCGCCGCTCCCGGGTCGGCGTGTGTGAGCCGGACCCGCAGCCACTCCCCGAGCGGCAGCGCGGCCGTGCCGCCCTCGATCCGGGCGACGACCGCGGGATCGTCCAGATGGACGGTCCCGACGGCCGGTTCGCGCTCCTTCACATCGATCACGTACGCGTCGAAGACCTCGCCGATCCGCCCGGCGAGCAGCGCCGCCTCGACGATGTCGACGGACTCGCGCTCGATGGTGTTCGCGCGCCGCGAGCCGGCCGCCATCTCGTCGGGGAGGGCGGGGAGCGCGGCCCGTACCCACTCCGGCGGCTCCTCGCCCGCCACGGCGGAGACGCACAGCTCGCCCGCGTACCGGTCGACGAGCCGGCGCAGCGGCGCGGTGCAGTGCGTGTACTCGTCGGCGACGGCCGCGTGGACGGCGGGCGTGGGGACGCTGCCGTCGGTGAAGACGGAGTAGCCGGCGCCGCGCAGCAGCGTCGTGCACTCCTGCAGGAAGGCGGCCTGGCGCGGGTCGGTGGGGTCGGCGGCGCGGACGACGTCGGCGTACGAGACGTGGTGCGGCCAGTCGACGCCGAGGGCGTGCGCGGAGCGGCGCAGCCGGGCGACCTCGCCGACGGGCGCGGTGGGGAGGGTGCGCAGGATGCCGGTGCCGGCGGCGGTCATGAGGTCGGCGGCGGCCATGCCGGTCAGGAGGGAGATCTGGGCGTTCCAGCCGTCGGCGGGCAGCGGGGCGCGGTAGTCGAGCGCGTACGTGTGGTCCTGCTCGACGATCTCCTGCTCGGGCACGTTGAGGGAGATCCCGCCGCGTTCGCCTTCGAGGGCCTCGCGGAGCCGCCCGATGTCCCGGAGGAGGGCGAGCGGTTCCTCGGCCGTACCGGAGTCGATCTGCCGCTGCACGCCCGCGTAGTCGAGCTTGGCGCGGCTGCGGACGAGCGCGCGGCGCACGTCGGTGGCGACGCGGCGGCCCTCCGCGTCCAGGTCGATCCGCCAGAGGAGGGCGGGGCGGGGTTCGCCGGGGAGGAGGCTCGCGGCGCCTTCGGAGAGGACGGTGGGGTGGAGGGGCACCTTGCCGTCGGGGAAGTAGAGGGTGAGGACGCGGCGGTGGGCCTCGGCGTCGAGGGCGGAGCCGGGCGCGACGAAGGCGGCGACGTCGGCGATGGCGTAGTGCACGCGGTAGCCGCCGTCGGCGCGGCGGGCGAGGTGCATGGCCTGGTCGAGGTCCGTGGAGGTGGGCGGGTCGATCGTGAAGAACGGGATGTCGGTGGCGTCGTGCCCGGGAAGGCTGGGCGCCTTGGCCGCCGCCTCGGCCTCGGCGAGGACGTCCGGCGGGAAGGTGTCGGGGATCGCGAGCTCGGTACGGAGTGCGCGCAGGGCGGCCCGCAGCGGAGCCTCGGCTGCGCCGGTCACGTGAAGGTGGCGGCGGGGCATGGACCGAGCGTATGGCGCGGGGCGGGGCCCGGCACTTTGTAGGCTGAACGTCCTGGGGCCGCACCCCCAGCCCCGGTCGTACGAAGGAGAACCACCGTGCTCGTGCTGTTGCCGCCGTCGGAGGGTAAGGCCGCGTCGGGGCGGGGGGCGCCGCTCAAGCCGGAGTCCCTGTCGCTGCCGGGACTGGCCGGGGCACGGGCGGCGGTCCTGGACGAGCTGGTCGAGCTGTGCGTCGCCGACGAGGAGAAGGCCCGCGAGGTACTCGGGCTGAGCGAGGGGCTGCGCGGCGAGGTCGCCAAGAACACGGAGCTGCGGACGGCCGGTGCCCGTCCTGCCGGTGAGATCTACACGGGCGTGCTGTACGACGCGCTGGGCCTGGCCACGCTCGACCCGGCGGCCCGGAAGCGGGCACGGAATTCGCTCCTGGTGTTCTCGGGGCTGTGGGGCGCGGTCCGGGTGGACGACCGGATCCCGTCGTACCGCTGCTCGATGGGCGTGAAGCTGCCGGGGCTCGGCGCGCTGGTCGCGCACTGGCGGCACGCGATGGCGACGGTCATGCCGGAGGCGGCCGGGGACGGGCTCGTCCTGGACCTGCGGTCCTCGGCGTACGTGTCGGCGTGGAAGCCGAAGGGCGAGGTGGCTGCCCGGACGGCGACGGTACGGGTCCTGCACGCGCCGACGCGGAAGGTGGTCAGCCACTTCAACAAGGCGACGAAGGGCCGGATCGTCCGCAGCCTCCTGGAGGCGGGCGCGGCCCCGAAGGACCCGGCGCAGCTGGTGGAGGCGCTGCGGGACCTGAAGTACGTGGTGGAGGAGGGGAAGGCGGGGGCGCTGGACGTGCTGGTGGACGAGATCCACTAGGGGACGGGAGGGCAGGGGTGTTGCGCCCTGCGCAACGCTCGTTGCGGAGGTTGTCGCGGCCGGGCAGGATGGGCGCCATGACCTCCGCGCTGCCCTCCGCCTCCGCCTCCGTTCTCGACCTCGCCCCCGTCGTCCCGGTCGTGGTGATCGAGGACGCCGCCGACGCCGTACCGCTGGCCCGGGCGCTCGTCGCGGGCGGTCTGCCCGCGATCGAGGTGACCCTGCGGACGCCCGCCGCGCTCGACGCGATCCGGGCGATCGCCGCCGAGGTCCCGGACGCCGTCGTCGGCGCGGGCACCGTCATCACACCGGCGGGCGTCGCGGACGCGGTCGGCGCGGGCGCCCGTTTCCTGGTGAGCCCCGGCTGGACGGACGGCCTGCTGGACGCCATGAAGACCTCCGGCGTCCCGTTCCTGCCGGGCGTCTCGACCACCTCGGAGGTCGTGGCCCTCCTCGAACGCGGGGTGAGCGAGATGAAGTTCTTCCCGGCCGAGGCGGCGGGCGGCGTCCCGTACCTGAAGTCCCTCTCGGGCCCCCTCCCCCAGGCCCGCTTCTGCCCGACCGGCGGCGTCTCCCTGACCTCGGCCCCGTCGTACCTGTCCCTGCCCAACGTCGGCTGCGTTGGCGGCACGTGGATGCTCCCCGCCGACGCCCTCGCGGCCCGCGACTGGGCGCGGGTGGAGACCCTGGCGCGCGAGGCGGCGGGGCTGCGCGCCCGCTGACCGGTCGTCAGGAGCGTTTCAGGGCTCCTGGTCGTCAGGTGATCGTCAGGCCCACGTGGTCGATCACGGGGCGGTACCCCAGCCGTCGGTACAGCGCGTTGCTGGTCGGGTTGGCCACGTCCGTGAAGAGGAGGACCTGGGCCGCGCCCGCGTCCAGGGCGGCTCGGGTGACCGCCGTGGTGACGGCGGCCGCGTAGCCGCGACCGCGCTGCTCGGCCGGGGTGAAGACCGGTGAGACCCGGGCCTGGCCCGCGACGATGCGCGAGACGCTCGCCATCGAGACCGGTCCGGCTTCGTCCGTCTGCCAGAGGTGGAGGCGGCCCTCGGCGACGCGGGGCTCGATGTTCGGGGTGAAGTCGACGTCGGCTTCCTCCCCGATGTCGCGCGCGAACTGCCGCATCCACTCCACCGCGAGGGGGATGTCCGCCGCACCCGCCACCCTCGCCCGGCCCGGCGGCGCCGGGTCCGGTGGCGTGAGGTCGCCAAGGCGGTGCAGCCGCATCCGGCGCGCGGTCGCCCACGTCCGGCCCGACACCCGGCACAGCTCCCGCGCGAACGCCTCCGCCGTCTCCTCCTCGCCCCGTACGCCCGTCAACTCGGCCGCGTCCGGCAGGACATGGGCGAGGGCGCGCGCGGCCACGGCGGGCATCGGCCCGAGCGCCGGCTCGTGGCGCAGGGTGAACAGGAATGCGCCGGTGACCCGGCCGTCCGGCTCGGCCCACCAGCCGTACCGGCCGGATTCGAGGGGCCGTCTGCGGGCGCCTTCGCTGACGGTCAGCAGGACGGTGTTGCGGGCGGGGTCGGCCGCGAAGTGGTCCACGGCCGCGGCCCGGAAGGCTTCGGCGTCCTCGGTGATGTGCCACGTCATGGCGACGATGGTGCTACGGGAGGAAGGGGCGGGCCATCGATTTCCGTGGCCCGCCCCTTCCTGATCACCGCAGGTGGCTGGTGTCGTTCAGAAGCCGTACCGACGCGTTGCCGTCCGCGTAGTACGCGACCGCCGACAGCGAGGCCGCCGACAGCTCCATCCGGAACAGCGACTCCGGCGGGGCGCCGAGGGCCAGCCGGACCAGGGTCTTGATGGGCGTGACGTGCGTGACGAGCAGGACCGTACGGCCCGCGTACGCGGCGGTCAGCCGATCTCTGGTCGCCGAGACGCGGCGGGCGACCGTCGCGAAGCTCTCGCCGCCGCCGGTCGGGGCGGCCTTGGGCGAGGCGAGCCAGGCGTCGAGGTCCTCGGCGTACCGCTCGCGCACCTCGGCGAAGGTCAGGCCCTCCCAGGCGCCGAAGTCGGTCTCGCGCAGCCCTTCCTCGATGCGTACGTCGAGTCCCAGGCGGGCGGCGACCGCCTCGGCGGTCTGGCGGCACCGCTTCAGGGGCGAGCTGACGATCTCCTGGATCGTGCCGCGCGCGGCGAGCGCGGTGGCGACGGCGTCGGCCTGCCGCAGCCCGGCGGCGGACAGCTCGGGGTCGGTGCCCCCGCTCCCGGAGAACCGCTTCTCGGGCGTGAGCGCCGTCTCCCCGTGCCGCAGCAGGACGAACGTGGCCGGCGCCCCCATGTCGGCGGACCCCCAGCCGGGAGAGGCGGTAGTGGGTGCGGAAGCCTGCACCGAGGCCTCGGCCTCGAAGTCGCCGCTCGACGCGGACGCGCGCTCCGCCGCCCCGGCCGCCGCCAGGGCGGCACGGGCCTGCGCCGCGACGGTCTCGTCGGCAGGGAAGAGCCCCTCGTCGGAACGGACCGCAGCGAGTCCCTCACCTGAGCCCGTACGGGTAGCAGTGCCACTACCCGAGCCCGCAATCGCCGCCCTCGCGCGGGCCGCGCCCGCCGTCGCGTCTCCCGGTGGGCCCGCCGGGGCAGCGGACGCCGCGTTGCGGGCCGCCGACGTGTCAAGGGCGGCCGTGGACGCCGACGGCTCCCACTGCTTGCCGCGCTTGCCCGCGTCCATCGCCTCGTTCGCGAGCCGGTCCGCGTGCTTGTTCTTCTCGCGCGGGATCCACTCGTAGCGGACCTGGCTCGCCGGGAAGATCCGGGCCGCCTCCGCCGCCAGCGGCTTCATGTCCGGGTGCTTGATCTTCCAGCGGCCCGACATCTGCTCGACGACCAGCTTGGAGTCCATCCGGACGTGCACCTTGGCGTCCGGGAACAGCTCGCGCACCGCCTTGAGGCCGGCCACCAGGCCCTTGTACTCGGCCACGTTGTTCGTCGCGACGCCGATGTACTCGGCCCGCTCGGCGAGCGTCTCGCCGCTGACCGGGTCCAGGACCACGGCGCCGTAGCCGGCGGGGCCCGGGTTGCCCCGGGAGCCTCCGTCGGCCTCGACGACGACCTCGCCGACCCCGGCCCCTCCGCTCCTGGCCGTCATTACAGGCCGGACTCCGACGTGCGGACCAGGATCCGGCGGCAGTTCTCGCAGCGCACCACCGTGTCCGCCGCGGCCGCGCGGACATCGTTCAGCTCGGTGATGTTCAGCTCGATGTGGCAGCCCTCGCACTTGCGCTGGTACAGCCGGGCCGCGCCGACGCCGCCCTGCTGCTCGCGCAGCTTCTCGTAGAGCTTCATCAGGTCCGCGGGGACGGTGCCGGCCACCAGCTCGCGCTCCTTGCCGACCGAGGCGGCCTCGCTGTCGAGCGCGCCCTGCGCCGCGTCGCGGCGGGCGGTCGCGTCGTCGGTCTTGGCCTGGACGGCGGAGGACCGCTCGGTCAGCTCCGCGACCCGCTCGGTGGCGGACTCACGGCGCTCCATGACCTCGAGGACGATGTCCTCCAGGTCGCCCTGGCGCTTGGCGAGCGAGGTGATCTCGCGCTGGAGGCTCTCCAGGTCCTTCGGGGAGGAGACTGCGCCCGAGTCGAGGCGCTGCTGGTCTCGGACGGCGCGCTGGCGCACCTGGTCGACGTCCTGCTCGGCCTTGGTCTGCTCGCGGGCGCAGTCGCTCTCCTCGGTCTGCGCGGCGACGAGCAGGTCGCGCAGCTGGGTGACGTCCTTGGTCAGCGACTCGATCTCGGCGTGCTCGGGAAGGGACTTGCGCTTGTGGGCGAGCTGCTGGAGACGGACGTCGAGGGACTGGACGTCGAGGAGTCGGATCTGGTCGGCGGGCGCGGCGTTCAGTTGGGGGCTCCAGGGGAGGTGTGATGGGAGGACCAGGGGTCGGTGACCGTCTTCGAGACGTGGACGCGCAGGTCCCATGCGTGGCGGTCGGAAATCTCGTCGAGCTGGGCGGCCGCCTGCTCGCACCAGGGCCATTCGGTGGCCCAGTGGGCGGCGTCGACCAGGCCGATCGGCGCGTGTTGGGTGGCCTCGGACACCGGGTGGTGGCGCAGGTCGGCGGTGAGGAAGGCGTCCACGCCCGAGGCCCGTACGGCGTCGAAGAGGCTGTCGCCTGAGCCGCCGCTGACGGCGACCCGGCGCACGGTCATCCCCGGGTCGCCGGCGACCCGGATGCCCTGCGCGGTGGCGGGCAGCCGCTTCGCGGCGCGGGCCGCGAACTCGGCCAGCGTCTCGGGGTGGTCCAGCTCGCAGATCCTGCCGAGGTTGTTCTCGGGGACCAGGGGGCCGGTGATGCGCAGGTCGAGGGCGCCGGCGAGGGCGTCGGAGACGCCGGGGTCCGCGGTGTCGGCGTTGGTGTGCGCGACGTGCAGGGCGATGTCGTGCTTGATCAGGGTGTGCACGACGCGGCCCTTGAAGTGGTAGGCCGCGACCGTCGTCGTACCGCGCAGATAGAGCGGGTGGTGCGTGACGATCAGGTCGGCGCCGAGCGCGATCGCCTCGTCCGCGATCTCCTGGACGGGGTCGACCGCGAAGAGGACGCGGCCGATCTCGGCGTCGGGATCGCCGCAGACCGTGCCGACGGCGTCCCACTGCTCGGCCCGCTCGGGCGGCCAGAGGGCGTCGAGCGCGGCGATGACTTCGGACAGACGGGGACGAGACACGAGGGAAAGGCTACCTGGCCCCCACGCCCCGCCGTCCTGCCTGTGGACAACCGCGGAAAGCACCGCTCTCCGCCGGTCGTCCGCTCCGTCTACTTCTTCACGAGGGCCGGTCATCCACGTCGTCTACTTCTCCACGAGGGCCGGTCGTCCGCTCCGTCTACTTCTTGACCAGGTCCGCGCGCAGGTCGTCCAGGACGCTGTTCGCCGCGGTCACGCCGAGGCCCAGGTACCAGGTCTCGTCCGGGACGTCCTTGGCCTGACCGGCCTTGACCGCCTTCAGGTTCTTCCACAGCGGGTTGCCCTGGGCGGTGTCGCGCTTGGTGGCCTTCGGATCGCCGTAGACGCCGGTGAAGATCCAGTCGGCGTCGGCCTGGTCGATCTTCTCGGGGCTGATCTCCGCGGCGAGCTCGTCGACCTGCTGGTTCTTGGGCCGGGGCAGGCCGGTGTCCTCAAGGATCGTGCCGATGAAGGACGCCTTGGCGTAGAGCCGGATCTTGCCCGGGAGGTACCGGACCATGGACACGGACGGCTTGTTGGGGCCGATGTCCGTACCGAGCTGCTTGGCCTTCGTCTCGTACGTCGCGAGCTTCGCCTTCGCGTCGGCGGTCTTGTCCAGGGCCGCCGCGTTGAGGAGGTAGTTCTCCTTCCAGGTGAAGCCGGGGCGGATGGAGAAGACGGTGGGGGCGATCTTCGAGAGCTCGTCGTACTTGTCCGCGGCGCGCAGCTGGCTGCCGAGGATCAGATCGGGCTCCAGGTTGGCGATCGCTTCGAGGTTGAGGTTGTTGATCGTTCCGACGGATTTGGGGGCGCCCGCGTCCTTCTGCAGATACGTGGGAATGCCATCGTCCCCCTCGGCGGGGGCGTAGCCGACGGGCTTGATCCCGAGCGAGACGACGTTGTCGAGCTCGCCGACGTCGAGGACGACGACCCGCTTCGGGGCGGCCGTGATCTCCGTCTTGCCCAGCGCGTGGGTGAGCGTGCGCGGGAACTGGCCGGGCTTGGCGTCGGTCCCCAT
This sequence comes from Streptomyces sp. NPDC058579, assembly GCF_042718575.1. Classification (NCBI taxonomy): domain Bacteria; kingdom Bacillati; phylum Actinomycetota; class Actinomycetes; order Kitasatosporales; family Streptomycetaceae; genus Streptomyces; species Streptomyces sp. NPDC058579. The sequence continues at coordinate 42,606 of NZ_JBHXPI010000030.1, read as the reverse complement.
GGCCGCGGTCTTGGCCGCCGCGTCGCCGAAGTCCTTGCCGCCCGTCGCGACGTCCTTCTTGGCGGCGCCGTCCTTCTTTTCCGAGGTGGCGGCCGGTGCGTCGGCGCCGCCTCCGCAGGCCGCGAGGGAGAGCGCGGCGGCGAGGGCTACGGCTGCGGCGGTGCCGCGGCGGCGGAGGGACATGGGGTGACTCCTGTACGGATACGAGGGCGGTGCGGCGCGGAAGCCGGTGCGCGGCCGGCGCGGGGCGGGCCCACACCCGGAGTCACAGGCTCCACTTAGGATCGCCTTACCTTACGTACCACTCATCTCTCCAGCACACCCGGCCCCCTCCCCTCAGCAGAATCGATTCACGGCCACCCTTATGTGTGAAGTGACCGGTCTCGTGTTGTTCGGCAGGAAGTGCGAAAACTAGCTTCGGTGGCCGGAGGTGACGAGTCGATGACAGCCTGTGCCATCGAGACAACGACGGACGACCGCGGCGCGGTGCGGCCGGCGCGCTTCACGATCACGGCGAACGGCGCGTACGCGGCGCGGCTCGCCGGCACCGGGGACGCCCTGTACGCGGAGCGGTGGACCCTGGACGGACCGGAGCCGTACGCCGTACCGCTCCCGCTCGACCAGCCCGAGGAAGCCCACACCCAGCTGCTGCCGCTCGCGGACGGGCGGGTGCTCATCGGCCGCCGGGTGGACGGACAGCGGCACACGTTCTGCCTGCTCTATCCGACGGGCCCGGGGACCGGCCAACTCCCCCTGGGCGCCGTCGAGGCCGAGGATCTCGTCCTCCTGCCGCCCTCCCCTGACGGCATCTGCGGCTACGCGATGTGCGTCGGCGCGGACACCACCACGATCTGGCTGGTGGCGGGCGGCGCGTTCGGCCCCGAGCAGGTCGCGGAGGTCAAGGGCCGCTGCACGGGCGGCGTCTGGCTGGACCGTACGGGACGGATGCTGGCCCTCGACCGGTGCCTGGACGGCGGCCCGGTGAAGGCGGTCGCGGTCGACCTGGAGCGCGGGGGCGAGGTGACGCCGCTGCTCCAGATCACCGAGGAGAGCCACGACCGGCTGCTCCTGGCCGACCCGGACAGCGGACTGCTCCTGATCCGCTCCGACGCCCCCTCCCCGGGCCACGAGCGGCTCGGCTGGGGCGTCCTTGGCAGCCTGCTGCCGATCCGCTTCCCGGAGTGCCTGCGGCTCGACGACGCGGCGGTGACCCCCTTCGCCGTACAGCCGGGGCAGGTGCTCCTTCCGGAGAGCTGCTCGGTCGCGCTGCGGATCGACGCGGCGGCCGGGAGCTGGGTCGGCATGTGGCAGCCGACCGGCCGGCGGATGCACCACCTGGCCGCGCCGACGGGATGGATGGCCGGCTCGGGCGTCTGGACGCCGGAGGGCGTGCTGCGACTGCCGTACGCTACGCAGGACACGTCCTGCGGCCTCGCAGGGCTCACGGTCCCGCCGGACCCGGAGCCGGTCGCGGTCAGGGTCGAACCGCGCGTCTGCCGCCCCGTACCGCTCCAGCAGGCTCCCCTCGCCGACCGCAAAGCCGCTGGCTAGACTCGCGGCCGCACGACAACAGCGATCAATACGGGGTGAGTTCCACCATGTCGGAAGCGCGTACGGACGGCTCGGAGCAGCAGGCCTCCGGTAAGCATCGCGGCGAGGCGGCGCCGTCGGAGGACTCCACGTCCTCCCCCCACGGCCGCCACCGCCGCGACGCGGATCAGTAACACCAGCCGCAACAACGAAAACGGCCCCGGGGCATCCCTCCGGGGCCGCTCTCGTCTCCGCGCACCAATGCTCGACCGCCGACGCTCGACCGCCGACCCATCGCGGCGGACCACCGCGGGCCCTTCGGGGTCGTTCTCATCGCCCCCCCGAGGCGCGACGCAGCCGCCGCGCCTCGGGGGGGCGGGGCAGCGCCCCCGTCTCGTCAGAGTTTCGGGAAGGGGTGGGGTGGGGGAACTCCCTCACCCCACCGCCCCGCCCTACCCCCGCTTCAGCCCCAGCACCTCCGCCGCCGCGAACGTCTCGCCCGCCGGGCGGCCCGCGTAGTGCGGGGACAGCAGCCCGTCCAGCTCCTCGTACGTGAACGCGTCCTTCGCCGTGTCGAACTTCGCCGACACCTTCGGCCGGTCCACGATCGCGACCATCCCGCCGTGGACGACGAGGAGTTGGCCGTTGACGGCCGCCGCCGCCGGGGACGCCAGGTAGCCCACGACCGGCGCCACGTGCTCCGGTGCCAGCGCATCCAGCTCGCCGTCCCCCGGCTCCGCGAAGCCCGCGAAGACGTCCTCCGTCATCCGGGTCCGGGCCCGCGGGCAGATCGCGTTCGCCGTGACGCCGTACTTCGCGAGGGCGAGCGCCGTCGAGGTCGTCAGGCCCACGATCCCGCCCTTGGCCGCCGCGTAGTTGGGCTGGCCCGCCGAGCCGGCCAGGAACGCCTCGGACGAGGTGTTGACGATCCGGCCGTACACGCCGGTCTCCCCCGCCTTCGCCCGCCCCCGCCAGTGCACCGCCGCGAAGTGCGTGGTGTTGAAGTGGCCCTTGAGATGGACCCGGATCACCGAGTCCCACTCCTCCTCGCTCATCGAGAAGACCATCCGGTCCCGCAGGATGCCCGCGTTGTTGACCAGGATGTCCAGCTTCCCGAACTCGCCCACCGCCAGGTCCACCAGGCCCCGCGCGGTCTCGAAGTCGGCGACGTCGCCCAGGTGCGCGACCGCACGGCCGCCCGCCGCCCGGATCTCCTCGGCGACCTCCTCGGCGGGGGTCGCCGACGCCTCGCCGGAGCCGTCGCGCCCCGGCTGGCCGTAGTCGTTGACGACCACGGCCGCGCCCAGGCGGGCGAGTTCCAGCGCCTCGGCCCGGCCGAGGCCCCGGCCGGCGCCGGTGACGATCGCGGACAGCCCCTCAAGAGGGAGTGACATCGAAGGGAGTGACATCGATTCGCGTCCTCTCTGGTCTCAGATCTCGATGCAGGTGCGGAGCGCGACGCCCGTACGCATCTGCTCCAGCGCCTCGTTGATCCCGGAGAGCGGCACCCGGTGGGTGATCAGGGACTCCAGGTCGATCCGGCCCGCCCGCCAGAGCGCGATGGCCCGCTCGTACGAGCGCATGACGTCACCGCCGCCGTACATCGACGGCAGGATCCGCTTCTCGTCGAAGAACAGCTCGAACATGTTGAGCTGCAGGTAGTCGTCGAGCGCGCCCGCGCCGACGACGCAGAGGGTGCCGCCGCGCCGGGTCGTCTCGTACGCGGTACGGGCGGTGGCGGACTTGCCGACGACCTCGAAGACGTAGTCGAAGCCCTCGCCGGCGGTGACGCGCTGCTTGGCGTCCGCGAGCGCGTCGGGGGCGACGGCCTCGGTCGCGCCGAAGCGGAGGGCGGCCTCGCGCCGGGACTCGACCGGGTCGACGGCGATGATCTGGGCGGCTCCCTGGAGCTTGGCGCCCTGGATCGCGGAGATGCCGACACCACCGCAGCCGATGACGGCGACCGAGGAACCGGCCTCCACCTTCGCGGTGTTGATGGCCGCGCCGAGCCCGGTGGTCACGCCGCAGCCTATGAGCGCGGCGATGTCGAAGGGCACGTCGTCGGGGATCGGGACGGCGCAGCCGGCGTCGACGACGACCTCTTCGGTGAAGGTGCCGGTCCCCGCGAAGCCGAAGACCTCCCCTCCGGGCCTACGGAAGTTGGGGGTACCGGCGTTCATGAAGCCGGCCAGACAGAGCTGGGTCTGGCCGCGCTTGCAGGCGGGACACGTGCCGCACGCGGGCAGCCAGCACAGCAGCACCCGCTGCCCCTCGCTGAGCCCGGTGACCCCGTCACCGATGTCGAGGATCTCGCCCGCGCCCTCGTGGCCGGGGATGAACGGGGCGGGCTGCGGAAGCACGCCGCTCATCGCGGAGACGTCGGAGTGGCACAGCCCGGTCGCCCTGACCCGGATCTTGACCTTGCCGGGGCCGAATCCCACGGCCTCGACGTCGTCGAGGACCTCCAGTTTGTCCTGGCCGATCTCGTGCAGTACGGCTGCGCGCATGGTGCGGCTCCAATCGCCCGATCAGGAATACTCGACGAGGGTGTCGGCGAGCACGGGAGCGTCGTCGCGCTCCACGGCCGTCACCGACACCTGGACGCGGCCGTCCCCGGTCCACATCCGGATACGCAGGGTCTCGCCGGGGAAGACGATCCCGGCGAAGCGGGTGCGGTACGAGCGGACCCGGGCGACGTCCCCGCCGAGCACCGTGTCCACCACCGCCTTGAGGGTCATTCCGTAGGTGCAGAGTCCGTGCAGGATCGGCCGGTCGAAGCCGGCGAGCGCGGCGAACTCGGGGTCGGCGTGGAGCGGGTTCCAGTCGCCGGAGAGCCGGTACAGCAGCGCCTGGTCCTCGCGTACGGGACGCTCGACGGTCTTCTCGGGCTCGCGGTCCGGGAGTTCGAGCCGCTCGGAGGGTCCGCGGTCGCCGCCCCAGCCGCCCTCTCCGCGGACAAAGATCTGCGCGTCGCTGGTCCACAGCGGGCCGTCGTCGTCGGCGACCTCGGAACGCAGCACGAGGACGGCCGCCTTGCCCTTGTCGTACACGGCGGCGACGCGGGAGGTGGTGACGGCCCGGCCCTTGACGGGGACCGGCCGGTGGAGCGTGATCGTCTGGCCGCCGTGCAGGACGGCGGCGAGGTCGATGTCGACGCCGGGCGCGGAGAGCCCGCCGACGACCCCCATGCCGGCGCCGGCGACGGTGGCGAAGCTGGGCAGGACGTGGAGCCTGGATTCGAGGGTGTAGCGGAGCTCGCCGGGGTCGGTCGCCGGGGTTCCGGCGCCAAGTCCCAGGTGGTAGAGCTGGACGTCCTTGTGGTCCCAGCCGATCTCGGCGCTGCGGGGCTCGGCGGCGACGGCCTTGGCGGCATCAATGGGCATGGGGATGCTGCTCCTTGGAGATCCGTGAAGGTCGAGAGGTGTGGAAGACCTCGGTGCGACCGTCCGCACCGTCGGCCGCACCGAGGCCGTGCGGGGACCGTCCCGTACGCGCCCGTTCTTCCGTTCTAGAACGCGTTCTAGGTCGGTGATCCTCATGTATAGCCGAGCGGGGGTGAGTTGAGAAGCCCTCGGGAGCGGACATCTGACGCCACGTCAGCTTCATGGCGCCAGCGACCTCATCGGCCGGGCAGGACATTTGTCACTGCCAGGTCCGTACATCCACGCCTGCCGCGCACCTGGGCCGGATCCGTAGCTTCGACGGCATGAGGAACGAACCCGCGGTGGTCTTCGAGGCCACGACGAAGAGCTACGGAAGCGTGCGCGCTGTGGACGGTGTCGACCTGACCGTCCGCCGTGGCGAGACGGTGGCCCTGCTCGGCAGGAACGGCGCCGGGAAGTCCACGGCGATCGGTCTGATGCTGGGCCTCGCCGAGCCCGACGGCGGCCGGGTGTCGCTGTTCGGCGCGGCCCCGGCCCGGGCCGTGGAGGCGGGCCGGGTCGGCGCGATGCTCCAGGAGGGCCGGCCGGTCTCCCGGGTGACGGTCCGCGAGCTGGTCGCCTTCGTCGCCCGCACCTACCCGGCCCCACTGCCGGTGGCCGAGGCCCTGGAGCTGGCGGGCCTCACGGAACTCGCCGGCCGCCGTGTCGACCGGCTCTCCGGCGGCCAGGCGCAGCGGGTCCGGTTCGCCCTCGCCCTCGCGGGGAGCCCCGAGCTGATCGTGCTCGACGAGCCGACCGTCGCTCTGGACGTGGAGGCCCGCGAGGCGTTCTGGGACGCGATGCGCGGGTACGCCCGCCGGGGCAACACGGTCCTCTTCTCCACCCACTATCTGGAGGAGGCCGACGCCCATGCCGACCGGATCGTCGTCCTCGACGGGGGCCGCGTCCTGGCCGACGGCACGGGCGAGGAGCTCAGGCGCGCGGGAGGCGGCAGCCTCGTCTCCTTCGACCTGGCGGGCGGGTCGAGCGAAGGGCTCGCCCACCTCCCCGGCGTGACCTCGGTGGAGATACGGGGAGACCGCGCCCGGCTGCGCACCGACGACTCCGACGCGACCGTCGTCGCTCTCGCGGCGCTGAACGCGATCCGCGGCCTGGAGGTCGCCCCGGTGTCGATGAACGACGCCTTCCTGTCCCTGACCCGACGCACCCTGGAGACGACCTCGTGATCACCGCGTACGTACGACTCGAGGTCCGCCGGTCCCTGCGCGACGTCGGATTCGCGATCGGCAGCATCGGCGTGCCGGTGATGATGTACCTCCTGTTCACCAACCTCGGCACGGACGAGGCCGTGTGGAAGACCGCCTCGATGGTCGGCATGGCGGCGTACGGAGCGGTCAACGCGGCGCTGTCCGTGGGGACGGGGATCGCCGAGGACCGGTCCGTCGGCTGGCTGCGGCAGCTGCGGATCACCCCGATGACACCGCGCCAGGTCGTCATCGGGCGCGCGCTCACGGGGTCGGTGATCGTCCTGCCCGCCCTCACCGCCGTCCTCCTCGCCGGCGCGGTCGTCAACGGCGTCCGGATGGCCGCCTGGCAGTGGGCCGCGGTCGCCTTGGCCCTCTGGCTCGGTTCGCTCCCCTTCACCCTGCTCGGCCTCGGCAACGGCTACCGCCTCTCCGCCCAGACCACCGGGGTCGTCAACGTGGCCTGCAATCTGGGGCTCGCGGTCGTGGGTGGCCTGTGGTTTCCCGTGGAGCTCTTCCCCGACTGGCTGCGTGTGGTCTCCTCGTACACGCCGACGAACCGCTTCGCGGAGCTCGGCCGGGCACTGACGGAGGGCTCCGCACCTGGCCTCGCGGCGATCGCCGTGATCACCGTGTGGGCCCTGCTGTTCGGCCTGTACGCGACGGATTCGTACCGTCGCTCGGGGAGGCGGACGTGAGGACGGGCACGATGCGCGGGAGGGGAGCCATGCGCGGGAGAGGCACGATGCTCGGGAGGGGCGCCATGCGCTGGGGACGTACGCGGCGAAGCCGCCGGGAGTGGGCGCCGGAGGGGATGACGCCGCCCAACGGGTACTCGATGCTGCCCTGGCTGCTCATGGGCATGGGGGCGGTCTCCCACCTCTTCCAGGGCAAGACGTCCAACCCTTTGATCACCGGCCTGGGCCTGCTCGTCTTCAACTCGCTCTACATAGCGGTGGTCTTCCGTGCCTTCAGCGGCCCCAAGCGCGACGCGCCCACCACCTGGTGGCTGCTGGCGGGGATGGCGGCCATCACCCTCGGCCTCGGCATCACCTACGGCGGACCGTACCTGCTGTACTTCCCGCTGCTCGGCCTCGCCGCGGGGTCGGTCACCCGCGGCAGGCGGCTGCCCCGGGTGGTGTTCCCGCTCTGCGTCACGGCGGCCGTGGTCGCGGGGATACGGGACGGCTGGGGCGCGATCAACGTGGCCTACGGGACGTTCATCTCGGCGATGGTGACGGCGGCCATCTTCGCCCTCTCCGAGACCGTCCGCGAGCTGCGCGCGACCCGGCAGGAACTGGCCCGGACGGCGGTGGAGAAGGAGCGGCTCCGCTTCTCCCGGGACCTCCACGACCTGCTCGGGCACACCCTGTCCGTGATCGTCGTCAAGTCGGAGGCGGCGCGGCGGCTCGCCCCGCGCGACGTCGAGGCCGCGCTCGCGCAGGTGGCGGACATCGAGTCCGTCGGCCGCCAGGCGCTCGCCGAGATCCGCGAGGCGGTGACCGGCTACCGCGAGGGCAGCCTCGCCACCGAACTGGACGGCGCCCGCGACGCCCTGTCCTCGGCGGGCATCGACCCGGTGGTCCGCCAGTCCGGCCCGCCGCTGTCGCCCGCCACGGAGGCGCTGCTGTGCTGGGTCGTACGGGAGTCGGTGACGAACGCGGTCCGCCACAGCGGGGCGACCCGCTGCACGATCGACCTCGGCGGCACCCTGACCCACGTCCGCCTGACGATCACGGACAACGGCAAGGGCTCCGCGGCCCCGCCCGGCAGCGGCCTGAAGGGCCTGCACGAACGCATAACGACCGCAGGCGGCACCCTCAACTCGGGCCCGGCGCCAGAAGGCGGCTTCCGCGTGACCGCGGAACTCCCGGTGGCGGCTCACGCATCACTGAATGACGGCCGAATTCACTCGCCTATTGACCCTCGACTGGAATGCTGATGCCGAGATTGCGGATGATGACGGTGTCCACCTCCGGCTTGACCGGGAAGTAGTCAGATACTTCGGTCTCGGTCAGAACCAGTGTCACGTCTTCACTCGGCTCAACCTCGACAACCTTCAGTACGAGCTCGTTCGGCTGCGGGTTGACTCCCGGGTTGTCGAGCTCGAGGCGCAACGTGAAGCCAGGGGTCGGGCAGGTGAGCCGACCGGTGACAGTGACTCGCCGCCTACCGCCACTGTGCAGGCTCGCTACAGCTGTGAAGTTCTCCTCTTTCAGCGTGCATTGAAGTGGGGTCTCTTCTTTGGCGCTCATGGACGCTCCCTTGGTGGACCAGGCACTGAGCTCATTCCGCTGCGACGCAGGCGATGGATATTTATCCATCAACTTCGAAGTGCCGCATTGGCGGTCATGGGGGGCGCGGGCCCGGCGAAACCGGTTGCCCGAATCACTCCCAGTGTGTGCCGCTGTCCTTTGCATTGCTACTTGTGGACCCGCCTGGAGCCCCACGCCGGTGAGTACCCTTTCCCTCATGAGCGAGATGCCGCAGGACCACCGCCCGCTTTCGCGTACACGAGTTCTCCTCGCCGAGGACCAGGGCATGATGCGGGGCGCGCTCGCGCTGCTGCTCGGGATGGAGCCGGACATCGAGGTCGTCGCTCAGGTGGGACGGGGGGACGAGATCGTGGACGTGGCGCTCGTCAGTCGGCCCGAGGTGGCGCTGCTCGACATCGAGCTGCCGGGGCGTTCCGGCCTCGACGCCGCCGCCGACCTGCGCGAAGAGGTGCCCGACTGCCGGGTCCTGATCCTGACCACCTTCGGCCGGCCCGGGTACCTCCGGCGGGCGATGGAGGCGGGAGCGGCCGGATTCCTGGTGAAGGACGGGCCGGTGGAGGAGTTGGCCTCGGCGATCCGGCAGGTCCTGCGGGGCGAGACGGTCATCGACCCGGCCCTCGCGGCGGCGGCCCTCAGCGCGGGGCCGAACCCGCTGTCCGCCCGCGAGCGGGAGGCCCTGGGCGCGGCGGTGGACGGCGCGACGATCGCCGACATCGCGACGCGCCTGCACCTGTCCGAGTCGACGGTACGGAACTACCTCTCGTCCGCCATCGGCAAGACCGGCACCCGTAACCGCATGGAGGCGGTCCGGGAGGCCCGTCAGCAGGGCTGGCTCTGACGGTTCAGTCCTGGCGACTCGGCTTCGGGAGCCACAGCAGCATCAGGAGTGCCGCCGCGAGGAGGACGCCCGTTGCCGTGCGGAAGGCCAGGGCGTAGCCCTCTGTCAGGGACTCGGGGGTCGTGCCGCCTGCCGTGCGGGCGGCGGCCACGGTGGAGAGGACGGCGAGGCCGAGTGCGCCGCCCATCGTGCGGGAGGTGTTGACGAGGCCGGAGACCAGGCCCGCGTCGCCGGGCGCGGCGCTGGAAGTGGCCAGGGTGGCCAGTGGGGTGGTGAGGAGGCCGATGCCGGCCATCATCAGGATGCCGGGGCCCAGGATGGTGGTCAGGAACGTGCCGTTCGCCGTCATCGTCGACTGCCAGGCGAAGCCGGCCGCGGCCACGAGGGCTCCGATGACCGCGAGGTTGCGCGCGCCCGTCGTCGGCATCAGGCGCGGTGCCAGCTTGGAGCCCACGATGACGCTGACCGAGCTGGGGACCAGGGCCAGGCCCGCCTGGAGCGGGGTGTAGCCGAGGACGTTCTGGGCGTACACGGTCATGAAGAACCACATGCCGAACGAGGTCGAACCGGCGAGCAGGATCGACACGTTGGCCGCCGAGACCGCCCGCGAGCGGAAGAGTTTCAGCGGCATCAGCGGGGCCGCCGTCCGGGCCTCGACGGCGACGAAGGCCCCGAGCAGCGCCAGACCGCCGAGCAGCGGGACCACGGTGGCCGGGGCGCCCCAACCACCCTCCTCCGTCTGCACGATGCCGTACGCGACGGAGGCGAGGCCGCCGGTGACGAGGACCGCGCCCGGCAGGTCGAGCCGTCGCCCGCCACCGGTACGGCTCTCGCTCAGCCACAGCGCGGCCCCGGCCAGAACCAGCACGCCGACGGGCACGTTGATCAGGAGCACCCAGCGCCAGGAGAGCAGGTCGACGAGGACACCGCCCACGAAGCCGCCCGCCGCGCCACCGGCCGCCCCGACCGCCGTCCACGTCCCGATGGCCCGGGTCCGCGCGGGCCCCGCGGGTACGGCGGCGGTCACGATCGTGAGCGTCGCGGGCGCGAGCACCGCGGCGCCGAGGCCCTGCACGGCCCGGGCCGCGACCAGCTGCCAGCCCTCCTGAGCCAGCCCGCCCGCGACGGAGGCCGCGGTGAAGAGCCCGAGCCCGAGCAGGAACATCCGCTTCCGGCCGAAGAGGTCCGCCGCCCGCCCGCCGAGCAGCATGAACCCGGCGAAGGCGATCGAGTAGGCGTTGAGGACCCACTGCAGCCCGATCGACGAGAGACCGAGGTCGGCCCGCATCGAGGGCAGCGCGACGTTCACGACCGAGACGTCGAGGACCACGAGGAACTGCCCCGCGCACGCGGCCAGCACCACGAGCCAGGTGCGCGGGGCGGGGCGTATGGAGGTGGACGACGGTGCGGCCGACTCGGCGGCGGAGGACTCGGCGGAGGACTCGGTTCGGGCCATGCGTGTGATGGTCGCAGACACCCCTTGCCCCGTACATCGGCAATCGGTCCTAGGAACGGGCCCAGGAATGGTCCGGAACGGTCCTACGACCTCCGGACCCTCGGCCCACGCCCCGGCCCGGACCCACGGCCCACAGCCCACAGCCCACAGCCCCGTCCTACCCCCTCCGCAGCATCGTCACCACCGCCGCCCCGCCCAGACCGATGTTGTGCGCGAGGCCGACCCGCGCCCCCGCCACCTGCCTCGGCCCCGCCTCGCCCCGCAGCTGCCAGACCAGTTCGGCGGCCTGGGCGAGCCCGGTGGCGCCCAGCGGATGCCCCTTGGAGATCAGCCCGCCCGACGGGTTCACCACCCACCGCCCGCCGTACGTCGTCGCCCCCGACTCGACGAGCTTCCCCGAGGCACCGTCCTCGCACATGCCGAGCGCCTCGTAGGTCAGCAGCTCGTTGATGGAGAAGCAGTCGTGGAGTTCCACGACGTCCACGTCCTCGATGCCGAGCCCGGACTTCTCGTAGACCTGCCGGGCCGCCGCACGCGACATCGGCCGGCCGACCGCGTCGATGCAGGATCCGGACGCGAAGGAGTCCCCGGTGTCCGTGGTCATGGCCTGTGCCGCGATCTCGACGGCCTTGTCGTGCAGCCCGTGTTCGACCACGAACCGCTCCGACACCACGACCGCCGCCGCCGACCCGTCGGAGGTGGGCGAGCACTGCAGCTTCGTCAGCGGCCGGTGGATGGTCTTGGCGGCGAGGATCTCGTCGACCGAGTACACGTCCTGGAACTGGGCGTTGGGGTTGTTCGCCGAGTGCTGGTGGTTCTTGGCGCCGACGGCCGCGAGCTGCACCTCGGTCGTCCCGTACCGCGCCATGTGCTCCCGGGCCGCGTTGCCGAAGATCTGCGCGGTCGGCGGCGACATCTCGAAGCCGTGGGCGGCGGCCATGATCCCGTAGTGCCGGGCGACCGGCGAGGTCTTGAAGTCGCCGCCGTCGGATCCGCCACCCAGCGCCCCGCGCGCCATCTTCTCGAAGCCCAGCGCGAGGACGCAGTCGCTGATCCCGCCCTCCACGAACTGCCGGGCCATCATCAGCGCGGTCGACGCGGTCGCGCAGTTGTTGTTGACGTTGTAGACCGGCACGCCGGTCAGACCGAGTTCGTACGCGGCGCGCTGCCCGGCCGTGGAGGCCTGGAAGCAGTAGCCGACCGGGACCTGCTGGACCTGCTCGTACGAGACGCCGGCGTCGGCGAGCGCCGCCGTCCCGGCCTCGCGCGCCATGTCCCAGTAGTTCCAGTCGCGCGTCTCGGGCTTCTCGAACTTCGTCATCCCGACGCCGACGATGTACGCCTTCCCCATCTCCGGTTCCCCTCCGTCAGTTCAGTCAGTCTCTGGTCTCTAGTCCCTCGGCAGGCCGAGCAGGCGCTCGGCCACGACATTGAGCTGGACCTGCGTGGTGCCGCCCGCGATGGTCAGGCAGCGGGACATCAGCAGCCCGTGCACCGCCCGCTCCCCCGCGCCCTCCCGCACGGCGCCCTCGGGGCCGAGCAGTTCGAGCGTCAGCTCGGCGACCTTCTGCTGGTGGACGGTCTGGACGAGCTTGCGGACGCTGGCCCCCGCCCCCGGTTCGAGCCCCGAGACCTGGAGCATCGTGGTCCGCAGCCCGATGCAGGCGAGCGCGTGGGCCTCGGCGGCAAGGGCCCCGATCCGTACGCGTACGGAGCTGTCCGCACCGTCCGCCCGCTCGATCAGCGCTTCGAGCCCGGAGTCGAAGGCGACCTGGTCGGCCATGTGGACGCGCTCGTTGCCGAGGGTGTTGCGGGCCACGCGCCAACCGTCGTTCACCTCGCCGACGACGGCGTCGGCCGGAAGCAGCGCGCCGTCGAAGAAGACTTCGTTGAAGAGCGATTCGCCGGTGATCTCCTTCAGCGGCCGGATGTCGATCCCGGGGGTGTTCTTCATGTCGACGAGGAAGTACGTGAGCCCCTTGTGCTTGGGCGCGTCGGGATCCGTGCGGGCGAGCAGGATGCCGTGGTCGGCCCACTGGGCCGCGCTCGTCCACACCTTCTGCCCGGTGATCCGCCAGCCGCCGTCCTCCGTCCGTTCCGCCTTCGTACGGAGCGAGGCGAGGTCGGACCCCGCACCGGGCTCGGAGAAGAGCTGGCACCAGAGCAACTCGCCCCGGAGCGTGGGACCGAGGTAACGCTCCTGCTGCCCGGCCGTCCCGTACGCGAGCAGGGAGGGGACCACCCAGGTGGCGATCCCGAGGCCGGCGATCCGGACCCCGGCCGCGTCCAGCTCCCGTTGTACGGCGAGCTGTTGGAGCGGCCCGGCGCCGAGGCCGTACGGCTCGGGCAGGTGCGGGGCGGCGTACCCGGTGGCGGCGAGGGCACGGCGCGCGGCGCCCGGGTCCAGGCCGACGGCGGGCGCGATCGCCTCGCGCGCGGCGGCGCCGACCGCGTCGGCCTCCGGCGGCAGTTCGAGCCGCAGCTCACGCCGTACGCCCTCGGCGGCGAGCCGGACGGCCTGCGCCCGGTGGGTGTCACCGGCGCCGAGCAGCTGGCGGGCGACGAGGGCGCGGCGCAGGGCGAGATGGGCGTCGTGCTCCCAGGTGAAGCCGATCCCGCCGAGGATCTGGATGCAGTCCTTGGCGCAGCTGTACGCGGCGTCGAGGGCGGTGGCGGCGGCGAGCGCCGCGACGAGCGAGCGCGCGGTCGACTCGGTGGCCCTGGCGGCGTCCCAGGCGAGCGCGCGGGCCTGCTCGACCCGTACGAGCATGTCGGCACAGAGGTGCTTGACCCCCTGGAACTGCCCGATGGGCCGCCCGAACTGCTCGCGCGTCTTGGCGTACTCGGCGGCCGTCTCAAGCGCCCGGGCGGCGGTCCCGCAGGCGTCGGCGGCGTACAGCACGGCGGCCAGGTCCGGTACGAGGGTGGGGTCGAGTTCCAGGATCCGCTCGGCGGGCACGTGGACGCCGTCGGCGGTGACCTCGGCGGTCGGCCGCGTCGGGTCGGCGCTCTCGTGCGGGCGGACGGCGAGGGTCTCGGCGTCCACGGCGGCCCAGACGACACCCCGCGCGGTGCTCGCGGCCAGGATCAGCAGGTCGGCCTGGGCGCCCCCGAGAACGGGCGGCGCGACCCCGTCGAACACGACCCCGCCCTCGACCTCGACCCCGGTCATCCCCCCGGCCCCAAGTGCGACGGCCCCGACACGGGCGCCACGCACAAGGTCGGCGACGAGGTCACCCGCTCCCGGGACCCGGCTAAGGATCTCCCCGGCGAGCACGCAAGGCAGGTACGGCCCCGGCACGAGCGCCCGCGCGGCCTCTTCGAGCACAACGGCCAGATCGACGAGATCGCCGCCCCCACCCCCGTACGACTCGGGCAGGTGCACCCCGAGAAGCCCCTGCTCGACGAGCCCGTCCCAGTGCCCGGGCCGCCCGGCCCCACTCTCCGCAGGCGCGTCGAGAAGCTTCCGCACGTCCTCGGACGGCACAGCCCGGGCGAACCACCCGCGCACGGACCGGGCCAACTCCCGCTGCTCTTGCGTGATTCCGATGCCCATGGGCCGCAGACTAGAACACGTTCCATTCTGACGGAAGGTCAGATACTTAAAGGGTTCGCCCGGACCTGTATCGTCGGAACCTTCGGCCGGTGAGACTTGGCCGGAGTCCTGTGAGGCTGTGCCCCATGACCATGGATCCCGACGGTCCCGACGAGACATCCGCGCGACTCCGACTCGACCGCGTTCTGGACCTCCTGGCCGTCACCTTCCGCGGGATGACCGCCCGCGCCGACGAGGACAACTGCGAGTGCCACTGGGGCAGCGCGGAAGAGCTCGCGCTGTTGAAGATCCCGGACGTCGAGCTCGATCCGGACCTTCTGCGACGTACCTGGCGCGCTTTCGACTGGCAGGACCACGGCGCGGTACTTCGCCGCGTCCTGCCGCAGTTCGCCCGATCACTCGTCCAGGGGCTGGAGAGTCACCTGTTCCGCATGGACGACGCCGGACGCTCGTTCGCCCTCGGCCACTGGCAGGAGTGGCCCGAGCCTCAGAGAGAGGCGGTGTGGGAGTTCCTACACGCCTGGTGGGCCTACAGCCTGGCCACTGCGGATCCCGCCGTCCCGGTCCACGAGGTGCTCGTGCTGTGCACCGAGGCGTCCGACACGCTCACGCCCTGGCTGACGGCCTGGGAGTCGCTCGACGACCGCCACACCGACCGGCACCTGGCCGAAGCCGTCGACGTCTGGGAGTACGACCTGCTGGGCGACCAACTCCCCTGGTCCGCCTGGGGAGACGAGGAGGCCCTGCGCGCCGAACTCGTCGCCTGGCTGGTCCGATGCGCCCCGGCGCGGCTTCGCGCCGTGCCGGACGTACCCGAGGAACCGCTCCACCGGATACGGCTCATCGGCTTGACGGGCCCCGCCCGCTGGGAGGACCCGCATTGGCCGAACCATCGCTACTGAGCGGGGCCAGGCCGCGTCCGCGCCGAAAGCCCTTCAGGACCGCCCGGACTGAGCGAGGAGCCGGCGGAGCCAGCGGGTGCGGGTGGTGCGGGCGTCCTGGCTGACGGTGGCGTTCGGGGCGATGCCGTCGAAGCTGTGGAAGGCGCCGGGCCAGACGTGGAGTTCGGCCTGGCCTCCCGATCGCCAGATCGCGTCGGCGTAGGCGATGTTCTCGTCCCGGAACATCTCGGCCGAGCCCACGTCGATGTAGGCGGGAGGGAGCCCGGAGAGGTCCGTCGCGCGGGTGGGCGCCGCATAGGGCGGGACGTCGGCGGAACCGTAGAGGTCGTCGCCGAGGTACGCGTGCCAGAAGGTCGCGTGGGAGGTGAGGTCCCCGATGTCGATGCCCGACATCTGGCGGCTGGAGAATCCGCTCATGCGGTCGTCGAGCATCGGGCAGAGCAGCACCTGCCCGAGCACCGCCGGGCCGCCCCGGTCACGGGCCAGAAGGGCGAGGCCGGCGGCGAGGCCGCCGCCCGCGCTCTTGCCGCCGATGAGGACCCGGTCGGGATCGACGCCCAGTTCGGCCGCGTGCTCGACGGCCCAGACGAGCGCGGCGTAGCAGTCCTCCAGCGGACCCGGGTACGGCGTCTGGGGCGCGAGCCGGTACTCGACCGAGAGGACGGCCATGCCCAGCGGTTCCGCCCAGTCGTTCAGGACGCGTGGCAGCACGGACCAGGCGTTGCCCATGACCATGCCCCCGCCGTGCATGTAGAGGAGCAACGGCAGCGGCCGCCCCGCGAGCCCGGCGGGCCGCGCGCTCACGAGCGTGACCTCAGGCCCGCCCGGAGGCCCCGGCACGCTCAGCTCCGCCACCTCGAACCGGCCGCCGTCGCCCAACTCCTCGACCGTCGGCCGGGGCCGGGCGTTGACGTCCCGCTCCTGCACGGCCCGCAGGTTCTCCGGGGTGACGGGCGCGAGCGCCTCGGGGTCCAGGGCCGCGAGGACGACGGCCAGCTCGGGGTCGAACGGCGGTACCGGCACCGCTCAGCCGATCCGGCCATCGGCGGCGGCCACCACGAACGCGGTGAAAGCCGCCGGAGTGCGCGCGCCCATCAGGTTCTGGTTGGTCCCCATGGCGTTCCTCCGTTACGCGGGCGATCAGCGCCGCCTAGCCCTCCACGGGGAGCGCGGCAGCCTGCAGGTGGTCCTGATCGTGATCGTGATCGTAACGGAGCGAACTCTCTCTGATTGGCTGCCGGATCGGCGGTCGTATGCCCGGGGGGTGACGGACCGGTGGGGGGCGTCGGAGGCGGCGGGTGGGAAGACGGTGTGGTTCGAGTGCGACGCGTAGGGCACCATGGGCGCTCGCAGCTGCCGTACCCGCCAGTAGGAGGCCCCCATGCCCGCGCCCGAGATCGTCGCCGCCTTCGAGGCCGCCAAGGGCTTCATGCCGCTCGACGAGGGGCTCGCCCTGCACGCCGCCGCCACGGAGGCCGCGAAGCTCGGGCTGCCGTTGCTTGAGGTCGGGACGTACTGCGGGCGCTCCACGATCCTGCTGGCCGACGTCGCCCGGGAGGCCGGGACGGTCGCGGTGACCGTTGACCACCACCGGGGCAGCGAGGAGCAGCAGCCGGGGTGGGAGTACCACGACCCGACCGTCGTCGACCCCGAGGTCGGCCTCATGGACACCCTGCCGGCCTTTCGGCGGACGCTGCGCACGGCGGGCCTGGAGGAGCACGTGATCGCGGTCGTCGGGCGCTCCCCGCAGGTGGCCAAGGTCTGGGCGGGCGAGCTGGGCCTGGTCTTCATCGACGGCGGGCACACCGACGAGCACGCCGGCAACGACTACGAGGGCTGGGCGCCCAAGGTCGCCGCCGGCGGGCTGCTCGTCATCCACGACGTCTTCCCGAACCCGGAGGACGGTGGCCAGGCCCCGTACCGCATCTACCTCCGTGCTCTGGAGTCGGGCGACTTCGAGGAGGTCTCGGTGACCGACTCGCTGCGGGTCCTGCGCCGCCGCTGACGGACGCGTACGGCGCGGACGGCCGTGGGCTAGAGGCCGAAGCCGTAGCCCCTCGTCACGTACAGGCAGTTCGTGTACGAGTACCCCGGCTCGATCTTGGCCGTGCTCGACTTGTCCCCCGCCGCCAGCGACCCCGAACCCGGCCGCTTCTGGAGGAAGTGGTAGTCGCCGGCGGGCAGCCACAGCGTGGCCTTCGGGTACTTGGACGACGGTCCGGAGCACACCTTGGGCTTGGCGGCGCCCCGCGCGAGGAGGTCCCCGTACGCCGTGCAGGTCCCGCACGCCTTCAGCGTGACGCGTCCGGTCACCGGCCCGGTGTAGAGCAGCTCGACCTCACCGGGGCCGTCGTTGGACACCACCATGACCATCCGGGAGCCGCCGGGCACCGTGGCGGACGGCAGCCGGTTGCCCGCGGCCGGTGTCTCGTCGGCTATCTCGGCGGCGATCGCGATGGAGCGCGCGTGGGCGACCTGCGCGCTGCCCGGGTACTCCTTGACGTAGTCGTTCATCGTCTGGACGGCCTCGCTGAACTCCTTCTCCTTGAACTGCTCGACCCCGCAGGCGAAGTCGCCCTTCTGGATCTCCTTGCCCGTGTCGGTCGAGACGGCGGCGAAGGTGTCCTTCGGCAGCAGGTCGACGGTGGTGCGGAAGCGCTGCAGTTCGAGGACGGCGTCGCAGGGGTCCGTGCTGCCCGCGGCGATCGCCGCGCCCCGGGTCCTCAGCCCCTCGCGGACCGTCAGCTCGACCTTCTTCGCGTACGAGGACTCGGGGAACGTCGACAGCAGCGCGTTCAGGTTGTCCCCCGCCGACGCCTCCGTGCCCGCGCGGGCGAGACCGGTGATCCCGCACTCGTACCAGGAGTGGGCGAGCGGGTCGTCCGCCTTGCCCGTCAGCCCGTCCAGGAGCGCGCGGTCCACCTTCTCCGGCAGCGCGCGCAGATGCTGGAGCCCCGGGACGGCCTCGCAGTACTTCTTCTGCTGGTACGGGGCGGAGACCGACGCGTAGTAGTCGTTCAGCCGGTCGGGGACCTGGCGGCCCGCCCGCGAGCCCGCGTGCTTCGTGCCGAGCTCCTGGTAGACGGCGAGCGCCTTGCCGTACGTGTGCTCCGCCCCGCCGAAGCTCTGGCCCTCCACCGACTTCACCTGCTTGTCCGCCTCCGCGAGCCGCGCGAGCAGCGACTGCTCTATGGCCTCGTCGCGCGCCGCGCCGTAGGCGACGGAGCCGCCGACCGGCACCGCGAGCAGCACGAGCCCGAGGGCCAGCGGGAGCGCGAGCCGCCGCGCCCCGGCGCCGGCCGTGGCGGCGGCGCCTGCCGGCAGGGCGAGCGGGGCGCGCAGGCCGCGCCGGGCGCCGTCGACGGCCGCGGCCAGCAGGAACGCTGCGTACCCCACCAGTACGCCGGTGGGTACGCCGTCCACGTCGGCGGGCAGCGCGACGAGCAGCAGCACGGCGGTCGCGAGGACGCAGACGGCGGCCTGGACCCACTTCTTGAGCAGGACATATCCGAGTCCCAGACAGGACAGGTTCAGTAACCCGACGAGGACAGCCTGAGCCGGGTTGGATTCGACCGGTGCGGGCGGCGGCACCGGCGCCACGGGCGGCTGCGTGGGCGGCGGCGGAAACCCCGCCGTCCCCGGCGCCCCATAAGCCCAAGGCGTCTCCGACACCCCGTGCGGCCCGTGCGGCCCGTGCGGCCCTTGCGGCTCCGGCTCTCCCGCTGGACGTACGTCGTTCGGCTCTTCCCCCGTCACAGTTCCCCCCGTGGTCCGTGTACGTCCTCTCTGCATACCCCCCACGCGGCCTTCACAGTCCCGACGCGTCGGCCGAACACACACCGGAAGCTCCCACTAGAGTCGCAAGGTGCCGTACGACCAGCGAAAGACCCGCACCCGCACCCGCGCCCTCGCAGGGACTCTCACCGCCTGCGCGGCCCTCAGCGCGCTCGCCGGCTGCGGCGGCGGCTCGCCATCGGCGGCCCCGGACGCCAAGACGACCACGAGCGTCCCCACGCGTACGCCTTCCACGCCCTCCACGCCCTCCTCCGGAGGGCTCCCGCTCACCGGTCGGACGATCGTGATCGACCCGGGTCACAATCCCGGCAATTTCCGCCATTCCCAGGAAATTAACCAAAAGGTCGATATCGGCACAGGTCGCAAGGAATGTGACGCCACCGGCACCTCCACCAACGCGGGTTACACCGAAGCCGCGTTCACCCTCGATGTTTCACACCGTCTCCGTGATCTCCTCACGGCCCAGGGCGCGAAGGTCCTGCTCACCCACGACGCCGACCGCCCCTTCGGGCCCTGCATCGACGAGCGCGCGCGGACCGGCAACGCCGCCCGCGCCGACGCCGTCGTCTCCGTACACGCGGACGGTTCCGCCACCGGCAACCGCGGTTTCCACGTGATCCTGCCCGCCCAGGTAAGCTCCGGCGCCGCCGACACCACGAAGATCGTCGGCCCCTCCCGCGAGCTCGGCGAGGCCATCGCCGCCCACTTCGCGCGCGCGACCGGCACCGCGCCCGCCAACTACCTCGGTGGCGGAACGGGGTTGGACGTACGGGACGATCTCGGGGGGCTCAACCTCTCGACCGTGCCCAAGGTCTTCGTCGAGTGCGGCAATATGCGTGACCCGAAGGACGCCGCACTCCTCACGAATGCGGCATGGCGCCAGAAAGCGGCGCAGGGAATGGCGGACGGCATCGGGACCTACCTCAAGGGGTAGTACCGACGGGCGATAGATTCCCTCCGTACGATGGGGGCCGCCCCCGTGCTTCGCGCCACCCCGACGAGACGACCCGACGAAGGACTTCTTACGTGAATATCCGCTCCCTCACTCGAGGCGATGGCGTTCTGATCGGTGCAGCGGTGGTGCTGTTCATCGCTTCATTCCTCAGCATCAACGGCTGCGACGCCGCCCCCGCCATCTGCGACCAGGTCCCGAGCACGAACGCCTGGGAGGTCTCCCCCCTCGGCTGGGGCGCCATCATCCTCGGCATCGCGGGTGCCGCGCTCGTCGTCCTGTCGCGCGGGCTGCCGCAGCTCCAGAACCGCAAGGTCGCGGGTCTTGAGCTGGGCCAGGTCGGCGTCGCGTTCGCCGTTGCCTCGGCCTGGAACATGCTGATGTGGATGTTCGAGTCGGTGAACGCCGGTGCCGGCCTCATCCTCGGCCTGATCGCCTCCCTGGTCCTGGCAGGTGCCGCCGTCGCCGCCCCGCTGGTCCCCGCTCTCAAGGCCCCGCTCCTGAGCGCCCCGAAGCCGCAGACCCCGCAGCCCTACGGCATGCAGCCGGGCCAGCCCGGCCAGCAGGGCGTCCCCGGCGGCTACGGCTACCCGGGCGCCCAGCAGCCCTACGGCGCCCAGCCGCAGCCGTACGGCGGTCAGCCGCAGCCCGACCCGAACGCCCACGCCGCCGCCCCGCAGCCGACCCCGGCGCCCGCGCAGGGCGGACAGGGCCAGCCCGCCGGTGACTTCGCTCCGTTCTGGTTCGCGGTTCCGGTCGCCCGCCCGCTGTACGCGGAGGACGGCTCGCCGACCCCGATCGCCGAACTGGCCCCCGGTACCTGGTACCTGGCGGTCGAGCAGCGCGGCCCGGGCCTGATCGCCCAGACCCAGGACGGCCGCCGCGGCGTCCTCCAGGACACGACCGGCATCCAGCGCGGCTGAGCGACGCCTGCGCCGCCACCGCACCCTCACGGCCCCCCGCCCGGAATCCCTTCCGGGCGGGGGGCCGTTGCCGTACAGTCCCCGGGAAGCGTGAACTGACGGAGCGTCAGAAAGGTGCCGCGTCATGCGTCTCGGACTCGCTCTCGGCTACTGGGGGCGCGGACCCTCCCCCGCACACCTCGAGCTCGCCCGCGAGGCCGAGCGGCTCGGGTACGACTCCGTGTGGACCGCGGAGGCGTGGGGGTCCGACGCGTTCACCGCGTTGACCTGGATCGCCGCGCACACCTCGCGCATCCGGCTCGGGACCGCCGTCGCGCAGATGGCCGCCCGGACGCCCACCGCGACCGCCATGCACGCGCTGACCCTCGACCATCTCTCCGGTGGGCGGATGATGCTCGGGCTCGGGCTCTCCGGGCCCCAGGTCGTCGAGGGGTGGTACGGCCGGCCCTTCCCGCGCAGTCCGCTCACCGCGACCCGCGAGTACGTGGACGTGATCCGCCAAGTCCTGCGCCGCGAGGGGCCCGTCGCGCTCGACGGGCGGTTCCACTCCCATCCGTACGCCGGAGCGGACGGCACCGGACTCGGGAAGGCCCTCAAGCCCATCACCCATCCCCTCAGAGCCGACCTGCCCGTGCTGCTCGGGGCCGAGGGGCCCAAGAACATCGCGCAGACCCTGCGGATCGCCGACGGCTGGCTGCCGCTCTACTGGTCGCCCTCGCGGTACGCCGAGGTCTATTCGCTCCCCGAGCGGCTGCCCGAGGGCTTCCTGGTCGCTCCTATGGTCCGTGCCCAGGTCTGTGACGACCCGGCCGAGGGGCTGCTGCCCGTCAAGGCCATGCTCGGTTTCTACATCGGCGGCATGGGGCACGCCGCCCGTAACTTCCACGCCGATCTCATGGCCCGCATGGGGTACGAGTCCGAAGCCCGGCACATCCAGGAGCTGTTCGCGGCCGGCCGCCGCGAGGAGGCCGTGCT
This sequence comes from Streptomyces sp. NPDC058579, assembly GCF_042718575.1. Taxonomy (NCBI): domain Bacteria; kingdom Bacillati; phylum Actinomycetota; class Actinomycetes; order Kitasatosporales; family Streptomycetaceae; genus Streptomyces; species Streptomyces sp. NPDC058579. The sequence continues at coordinate 20,776 of NZ_JBHXPI010000030.1, read as the reverse complement.
CGCCGTGCCCGACGCCTTCGCGGACGAGATCTCGCTCGTCGGGCCGAGGGAGCGGATCGCCGAGCGGCTGGCGGAGTGGCGTAAGGGGCCGGTGACGGACCTGCTCGTCACGGCGCCCGACCCGGCCACGCTGCGACTGCTGGCCGATTTGAACGCGTAGCCCTAGCCGCCCAGTTGGGACGTGCTCGGCACCTTGTCCGTCACCACCGCGCCCGCGCTCGCGCCCGCGTCCTTGACGTTGTTGATGACGTCCTCGAACGAGCCGACGTCCGCCTCGCTCGCCTCGCCCTTGCGGAGCTTCGTGCCGAGGTCCTTGAGCTTCTCGATGCCCGCCGTGAGCGGCGCGACCGCCTTGGAGAGGTGCTCGTCACCCTTGGCGTTGTTCACCGCCGCCTTGAGCCGGTTGTACGCGAACGCTCCCGCCAGACCCGCCTTCACCAGCGCGAACTTCTGACCGTCCGCGCCTTTCTTGAACTTGCCCGCGCGGTACGGCTTGACGATCCACTGGTACGTCGCCCCGGCCGCCAGGCCCGCGTTGGCGACGAACCGGGTCTTGGCGAGTTTCTGCTGCTCGGCCGTCGTGCTCGCGGTGGCGCTGCCGCTCGCGCTCTGGTCGTCGTCGCCACCGCAGGCCGCCGTCGTCAGAAGCAGGGCGCAGGACAGCAGCAACGCCACGATCCCGCGGCGTATCGGACCGGAAGGGACAACGGAACTGGGCACGACTCGACCTCCCTGAGGGCTTTGGCCACAGCCTCGCCCCGCCCCCACCGCTCCGCCACTCGGGCGACTCCGAACGGGTTTCGACCGCCCGGCAAACGGCAAGACGACACCCATGACTGCTCACAGAGGTACGACGCAGGCGGCCAAGGTCATCGCCGTCGCCGCGGACATCGCCGCCGGCCTCATAGGCCTCTGGATCCTCATGTACCTGCTGGAGGCCAACCGGGCCAACGCCCTGGTGAGTTTCGTGCAGGACGCCGCCCGCTGGCTGGCGGCCTGGTCCTACGACCTGTTCACCTTCGACGACGCCTGGGCGCGGGTCGTCGCCGGCTACGGTCTCGCCGCCGTCGTCTACCTCGCCATCGGGCACACGGTGGCGGGCAAGCTCCGCAGCCGCTGACGCGGACGCCCAGAGGCGCTCACGTCCCGCAGCACTCCGGCTCCAGGCCGCTCGGCAGCCGCTCCCCGCCGAAGACCGCCACCGTCGCCTCGTCGCCGCCGAGCGCCGCCACGGCGAGCAGCAGCGAGCCTGCCGTCCAGGTCGTGAGCTCCTCGGGCCAGACGGCCGCCTCGCCCTCGAAGACGTACCCCGTCCAGTACATCCCGCCCTCGGCCCGCAGGTGCTGGATGGACTGGAGGATCTCCAGGGCCCGGTCGGACTCGCCCATCGCCCAGAGGGCGAGGGCGAGTTCGCAGCTCTCGCCGCCGGTCACCCACGGGTTGGGCAGGACGCACCGCACGCCGAGGCCGGGGACGACGAAGTCGTCCCAGCGCTCGTCGATCCGGGCCGTGGCCGCCGCGCCCCTCACGGCGCCGCCGAGGACCGGGTAGTACCAGTCCATCGAGTAGCGGGACTTGTCGAGGAAGCGCTCCGGGTGGCTGCGGATCGCGTGGCCGAGCGCGCCCGTCGCCAGTTCCCAGTCGGGCTGGGGTTCCTCGCGCGCCTCGGCGATGGCGAGCGCGCAGCGCAGCGCCTGGTGGATGGAGGAACTGCCGGTGAGGAGCGCGTCCTCGACCGCCTGCCCGTCCGCCTCCCGCTTCCAGCCGATCTGCCCGCCGGGCCGCTGGAGGACGAGGACGAACTCGACGGCGGCGTAGACGACCGGCCACATCCGGTCGAGGAAGGCGTCGTCGCCGGTCGCCAGGTAGTGGTGCCAGACGCCGACGGCGACGTACGCGACGAAGTTGGACTCGCGGCCGCGGTCGGTGACGTCCTCCGGGTCGCCGTCGCGGTAGGCCGCGTACCAGGAGCCGTCGGTGTTCTGGTGCCGGGCCAGCCACTCGTACGCCCGGGCCGCCGCCGTGTGCTCACCGGCGGTGTCCAGGGCCATGGCGGCCTCGGTGTGGTCCCAGGGGTCGAGGTGGTGGCCGCGGAACCACGGGATCGCGCCGTCCTCGCACTGCGCGGCGAGGATCCCGGCGACGGTCTCCGCGGCCTGTTCGGCGGTGAGGACCCCGGGGAGGAGCAGGTGCTCCGCGATCTGCTCGGGGCTTGTCACGCCTCGGCCTTCACCTTCGGCAGGTGGGGCTTGGTCGCGTACGCCACGAAGCTCTTGCCGACCACCGGGTTGAGCAGCTGCTCGGCGACCCGGGTCAGGGCGGGCTTCTTCATGATGTCCCAGACCAGGAGCTTGTGGTACGCCCGTACCGGCAGCGCCTTGTCGTTGTCCACGCCGAACGCGCACTTCAGCCACCAGTACGGCGCGTGCAGCGCGTGCGCGTGGTGGGTGCCGTACGGCTTGAGGCCCGCCTGGCGGATCTTGGCGAGCAGCTCGTCCGCCTTGTAGATGCGGATGTGGCCGCCCTCGACCTCGTGGTACGCGTCGGAGAGCGCCCAGCAGACCTTCTCGGGGCCGTAGCGCGGGACGGTGACGGCGATCCGGCCGCCGGGCTTGAGGACCCGGACCATCTCGGCGAGGACGCCCTTGTCGTCCGGGATGTGCTCCATGACCTCGGAGATGATCACGACGTCGAACGACTCGTCGGGGAAGGGCAGGTTGAGCGCGTCGCCCTCCATCGCGGTGGCGGTCGCGCCGGCCGGGGCCTCGCCGGCCTCCTTCATCGCCGCGAACCACTTGGCGACCTCGCGGATCTCCTCGCCGTTCTGGTCGAGGGCCACGACCTGGGCACCGCGCCGGTAGCACTCGAAGGCGTGCCGGCCCGCACCGCAGCCCAGGTCGAGCACGCGGTCGCCGGGGGCGAGCGGGAAGCGGGTGAAGTCGACGGTCAGCACGAGGTCTGCCCTTCCGGAGGGGTGGCGGTGCGGGGGTGGGAGCGGTACGCGGGGGCGGTGGCGGCGGGCACGGTCACCGGCGGGCTCCTTGGCGTACGGGACGCCCCTGCGCGGCGATCGCCTCGCGGTACAGGTCCGCGGTGCCCTGGGCGGCACGGGCCCACGTGAACCTGGACAACACGCGCTCGCGGCCCGCCGCTCCGAGGCGCGCGCGGAGTTCCGGGTCGCCGAGGAGCCGGCCGAGGGCGGTCGCGAGGGCGCCCGCGTCGCCGGGGCGGACGGCCAGGCAGGTCTCGCCGTCGGCTCCGGTGACCTCGGGGATCGCGCCGCCGGTGGTGGCGACGAGCGGGGTCCCGGTGGCCATGGCCTCGGCGGCCGGCAGCGAGAACCCCTCGTACAGGGACGGCACGCAGGAGACCTGGGCGGAGCGCACGAGGTCGACGAGCTCGCGGTCGGAGATCCCCTTGACGAACTCGACGGCGCCTTCGAGCCCGTACCGCTCGATGGCCTGGGCGACCGGCCCGTCCTCGGCGCGCTTGCCGACGACGACGAGGTGCGCGGCCGGGTTCTCGGTGCGGAGCTTCGCGAGGGCCTCGACGAGGTGGACGAGGCCCTTGAGCGGGACGTCGGCGCTGGAGGTGGTGACGATGCGGCCGGGGACCTCGGCGACGGCTGGGTCGGGGGACCACAGGTCGGTGTCGGCGCCGATGTGGACGACCCGGACGCGGTCCTCGCGTACGCCGAGGTGGGAGACGATCTCCTGCTCGGAGGAGCCGGAGACGGTGAGGACGGAGGGCAGGCGCCGGGCGACCCGCTTCTGCATCCGGGTGAAGCCGTACCAGCGGCGGACGGAGAGGCGCCGCTTCCAGTCGTCGGCGGCGTCGAGGTCGAGCTGCCGGTCGACGGTGATGGGGTGGTGGATCGTGGTGACGAGCGGGGCGCCGAGGACCCGGGGGCCGCCGAGGAGTCCGTAGCCGAGCGTCTGGTTGTCGTGGACGACGTCGAAGTCACCGCGGCGGGCGGCGAGCATGCGCCGGGCCCGCAGGGAGAACGTGAGCGGCTCGGGGAATCCGCCGGTCCACATGGTGGCGACCTCGAGGGCGTCGATCCAGTCGCGGTACTCGTCGCGCTTCGGCGTACGGAACGGGTCCGGCGAGCGGTAGAGGTCGAGGCTGGCGATCTCGGTGAGCGGGACGCCCTCGTCGAGGGTGGGGTACGGCTGGGAGCCGATGACCTCGACGTGGTGGCCGAGGCGGGCGAGTTCGCGCGAGAGGTGGCGGACATAGACGCCCTGACCGCCACAGAAGGGATTTCCCTTGTACGTGAGGAGAGCGATCCGCAACGGGGAGTCACCGTGGTCCGGGACGCCCTGGCGGGGGCTTGCCTCTATGGCCTCAGCGGTCACTCGCGGCCCCCTTCGAGCTTGCGTTTCGCGGGAGCGTATCCGCTCGCGCTAATCTAGAACAAGTTTCAGACTTGTCAGACCTGATCATTCTTGATCGTTCAAGGAGCACAGAATCTACCGGCAGGTAGCCGCGTCGCGAGAGCCGGATCAGGTGATTCGCGCCACGACGGAAGCCCCGCCATACTCCGGCCGTACCGCCGCTCGCCCACCGCACGGAACGGGACTTCATGACCGCGGAAGACAGACCCGCATCGCCGCCCCTGACGGAGCGCCAGGAGGCGCGCCGCCGTCGCATCCTGCACGCGAGCGCGCAGCTCGCCGGGCGGGGCGGATTCGACGCCGTACAGATGCGGGAGGTCGCGGAGGCGGCCGGGGTGGCCCTGGGCACGCTGTACCGCTACTTCCCGTCCAAGATCCATCTGCTGGTCGCGACCATGCAGGACCAGCTCCAGCACATGCACACCACGCTGCGGAAGCGGCCGCCCGCGGGTGAGACCTCGGCCGAGCGGGTCGCGGAGACGCTGATGCGGGCGTTCCGGGCGCTCCAGCGCGAGCCGCAGCTCGCGGACGCGATGGTGCGGGCGCTGACGTTCGCGGACCGGAGCGTGAGCCCGGAGGTGGACACCGTCTCGCGGCTGACGACGGCGATCATCCTGGACTCGATGGGGCTCGAACACCCGACGCCGCAGCAGCTGTCGGCGGTACGGGTGATCGAGCACACCTGGCACTCGGCGCTGATCACCTGGCTGTCGGGGCGGGCCTCGATCGCACAGGTCAAGATCGACATCGAGACGGTGTGCCGGCTGATCGACCTGACGATGCCGGAGGGGCCCGGGACCGGGTCCGGGCCCGGGGCGGCCACGGTGCCCGTGACCCCGTAGAGGGGCCACGGGACGAGGCAGACGGCGGACCGTTACTGCGACTGCGACTGCTACCGCTACTGCTTCTTGTTCTTCTCCAGATCGGCCTTGAACAGCGCCTCGCACTTCGAGGAGTTGTCCGTGCCGATGAACATCACCATGGCGAGGCCCGCGGCGCCGTGGTTGCTGGCCTTGAGCGACCAGCCGCCCTTGTTCAGCGTCTGGACGGTGGAGCCGGCCTGCTCGGTCTTCTGGCCCTGCGTCCAGCCGCCGCCGGTCAGCGTGGTCACCGTGGTCTCGTAGGACTTCTTCGGGTCCGCCGCCTTCTGGGCGTCGGGCGTCCACGACACCATGCACTCCTTGAGCCCGGCCGGGATGTCCTCGCCCGAGGAGTCCCGGACGAAGCCCGCCGCCGTGGCCGCGGACTCGATCTCCTTCTCCACCGCGGCCGCGGTGGGGCTCTCGCCGCCACCCGCCTCCGCGCCGCCGGTCGTGGAGCCCGAGGAGGAGGCGGACGAGCCGCCGCCCTTGTTCTTGCCCGAGCCGCCCTCGCTGCCGCAACCCGCGACCAGCAGCACCACACCGGCGGCCGCGGCCACCATCTTCGCCTTGCGCACGACTGTCCCAATCCTGAGTGCACACGGGCCTGTTGCCCCCGTGATCAAGGGAAGATTTTTGCACGTGAGAACGGTCCCTGGCGCCGCGCCCGGCCGGGCACCGGACGGTCAGGCCTGGTTCACGAGGAGTTCCCAGTCCTTCTCGCTGAACTCGTTCATGCAGGCGTCCTCGGAGGCCTGGAAGGACACCATGTCCACGGATCCCAGGTCGTGATGGCGACCCATCAGCGTCCAGCCGCTCTTCTTGAGCGTGACACTGACGGTACTGCCCTTCGCATCGACCTTGTCCTCGCGGCGGTCCGTCGTCACCCTCCATCCCCTCTTCACCAGTTCGGCGGTGGTCGCGTCGAACTTCCCCCGGGGATCTCCACTTCCGCGCAGCTCGCTGTCCCCGCTCATCCAGTGCGCCGAACAGGCCGTGGCCCGCGCCTTGAGCCTCTCCTTCTCCCGCTCCTTCTCCGTGGACGGCGTGGCGGAGGGCCTGGCGGTGGGCGTGGTGGACGCCACCGCCTCGGGCCGCCCGGACGCCGGCAGCCCGGCGGCGGCCGTGGCCTCGTCGATGTCTGTCTGGGCCGCGGTCCGCCCGAAGGGCGTGCCGGCACCGGCCCGCCCCGCGGAGTCGCACCCGGTCACGAGCACCGCCGCAGCCAGCGCCGCGAGAGCCGCCGGTACAGCCGCCGGCACAGCCCACCGCATCCTCACCATGTCCCCCACCCCTGTCGTACGTATGCCGCAGGAGTGTCACACACGGCTCGGGCCCGTCGACCGGGGTGGTCACTCCTCAGGCGGGAAGACCGGTTCCCCGCCGTCGAGCAGGGTGATCAGGATGGCCTCGACCGGGCAGCCCTCGGCCGCCGCGAGGACGCGCTCGTTCGCGTCGGACTCCGGTTCGCGCGGGTGGGACTGGCGGGCCGTGTCGAGCCGGAAGCCGTCCGGGGCGTGGTTGACGCACATCCCGGAGCCGATGCACACGCTCCGGTCGACCTCCACGAGCCAGCGGTCGCCCATCACGCACCACCCGGCCCCTCGTACCCGGCCGGCAGATGCACCATCTTGTACTCCAGGTACTCGCTGAAGCCCTCGGGCCCGAACTCCCGCCCCAGACCGGAGTTCTTGTAGCCGCCGAAAGGGCCGAGCATGTCGAGGCTGAAGGTGTTGATGTTGAAGGTGCCCGTGCGGACCTTCCGGGCGAAGTCGATGCCGTGCTCCACGTCCCCGGTCCAGACGCTGCCGCTGAGCCCGAAGTCGGAGTCGTTGGCGATCGCGAGCGCCTCGCTCTCGTCCCCGTACGGGAGGAGGCAGATGACGGGCCCGAAGATCTCCTCGCGGGCGATGCGCATGGAGTTGTCGACGCCGCCGAAGAGGGTCGGCTCGACGTACCAGCCGCGGTCGAGCCCGGCGGGCCGCCCACCGCCGGTCAGCACCTTGGCGCCCTCGTCCTGCCCGACCTTGATGTAGTCGAGGGAGCGCTGCCGCTGCCGCTGGGCGACGAGCGGGCCGACCTGGGTGGCGGGGTCGAGCGGGTCGCCGACCACCAGGGCGCCCGCGGCGGCGGCGAAGGCCTCGGCGATCTCGTCGTACCGGCTGCGCGGGGCGAGGATGCGGGTCTGGGCGACGCAGGCCTGGCCGTTGTTCATCCAGGCGGCGGGGACGATCCCGGCGACGGTGGGGGCGAGGTCGGCGTCGGGGAGGATGACGGCGGCGGACTTGCCGCCGAGTTCGAGGGTGACGCGGGTGAGGTTGCGGGAGGCGACCTCCATCACGCGCTTGCCGGCGGCGACCGAGCCGGTGAACGAGACCTTGTCGACGCCCGGGTGGCCGACCAGGTACTCGCTGACCTCGCGGTCGGCGGGCAGGATCGACAGGACGCCCTCCGGGAGCCCGGCCTCGGTCGCGATCTCGGCGAGGATGTACGAGTCGAGGGGGGACTCGGGCGACGGCTTGAGGATCACGGTGCAGCCGGCGAGCAGGGCCGGCCCGAGCTTGGCGGCGGCGGTGAACTGCGGGACGTTCCAGGGCACGACGGCCGCGACGACGCCGACGGGCTCGCGGCGCACCATGATCGGCCCGAGGACGCCGGCGCGCCGGGTCTCGTACGGGAACTCGCGGGCGATGGTGATCGCCGCGTCCCAGACCATCATGGCGCCGAGGGCCTGGGCGAGGACGCTCCAGGAGTACGGGGAGCCGTTCTGGGAGCTGATCGACCGGGCGATCTCCTCGTGGCGCACGGCGATGGCGTCCTTGATCCGCCCGACGACCTCGATGCGCTCCTCGAGGGTCATCCGCGGCCAGGGCCCATGGTCGAACGCCTCCCGCGCGACGGCGACGGCCCGGTCCACGTCGGCCCGCGAGGCGTGCGGCACGCGGCCGATGACCTCCTCGCTGTGGGGCGAGATCACCTCGATGACGTCCCCACCCGCCGGCTCGGTCAACTCCCCACCGATGTACAGCTTTCCGTGCTCCACAAGCTCGGTCATGACCGACTGCCTCCCGGAACCCGCGATGTTCCCGACTTTTCTGACTGTGCATCAGAACTGATACCAGTTCTAGTTATCACGGGCAATGGCGAGGACCCCACGGGCCTGAACCTGGGCCGACCGCTTGCGCACCCGCATGCGCAACCCTCCACGGCTCCCGAGCCCAGTTCGCGCCCGGGACACCCTCCCGCGACCACGAGGTCGGCCCGGCAGGCGGCGAGCAGAAGGGAGGAGCGAGGGCGATTTCCACCGGCGAGACCGGCGCGAAAGTGCGGTGTACATGCCAGTTGCTCGTGATTCGATGCCATACGTAGATCGCCAACGACCCCTGCGAAAGGGCATCCGTGCGTCTTCTCCGCTTCGCCGCGGCAACCGCAGCGGCCTCTGTACTTGCCCTCCTGATCCCCACCACGGCCACCGCAGAACCGGTCGCGACGGGACTTGGCACCGCCTTCGTCGACGACCAGAAGGACGAGCTTTCGGACAAGGAGATTCGCGCCTTGTGGACGTCGGCACGCGTTGAGGAAGCGCTCCGCAATCCTGCGAAGCCGGCCGCCATGCGTCCCGACCCTGTTCGCAGCGTCCGAAGCATGGCTCCACCGCAGAATCTGGCCGCGTCAGCACCTGCCCAGGGCTTCAACGCGCGCACGCCTCCGACGGGGGCGAGCACCGCAGCCGAGCCGCCTCCCACGATCCCTGTCTCTCAGGAGACCCCCGCCGCACCTCAAGACAAGGTTGTGGGCAAGCTGTTCTTCTTCCTGCCCGATGGGACGCCCAGTCATTGCAGCGCGGCGTCGATCACCTCGGCCAACGAGAACACCATCTGGACTGCCGGCCATTGCGTCCATCTTGGTGACGGCTCGGGTGACGCCGGCTGGATGAAGCACTTCCTGTACGTTCCCGGGTCACGGAACGGCAGCGAACCTCTTGGGTCATGGACTGGCGCGCACCGTTTCGCCCCGACGGCCTGGACTCAGGACGGCGACCACGATGAAGCCGATATGGCCGCCATCGTCCTCAATTCGCACGCCAATCACGGCACCCTGGTGGACGCCGTCGGGGTGGCATTCGGCTATCTGTTCACCGAGAACAGGACGGACTACGCGCCGGTGGCCACGATGGGCTATCCGATGCAGGGGTACAAGCGAGCCGACCTCGACGGCATGCGCCAGATGTACTGCATGGGCAACACCACTGACGCCAGCCCCTTGAACCCCTTCGACGACAGGATCAAGCTGGACTGCGACATGGGTCAGGGATCCAGTGGCGGACCGTTCGCAATTCAGGCAGGTCCGAACGATCCACGCATCGTCGGAACGAACAGTCACTACGACGCGGACAAGGACACCCGGCAGCGCGTCAGCGATGACCTGTTCTCGTCCGAGCACGGAAGCCACGCGGCTGCAGTGATCAACATGGCCAACGGAGTCTGACCCTGAGACACCCTACGGTGACGGGCCCTTCTCTCAGCGCGGGCCCGTCACCGGTTGCTCTCAGTCGACAAGGTGGTTCGGTGGACTCTCGGGGACGATGTATTTCCGCCACTCTGCCCACATCGCTTCATAGATTTCCCGGTCGGTCATCTTGTTCACGCCTGCGGGGAGCGTCTTCCCCGACTTGGACAAGGCTGCTTCCCACTGGCGGATGGATTCCTCACGTGTGGGAGGCACCTCCGTGCGCGATTCCACCGACGGAGTCGAATTTCCCCCAATAGCCAACGTCACGCCTGCTGTCACCGTCGAGCCGCAGAGCGCACCCAGCAGCGCAGCGAACGCGATGATTCCCTTCCGTGCAGCCATGCCGCCGAGACTAACCGACGGCGAGCAGACACAGACACCTCTCAAGTCCCGAATGTCTAGCAAGGACTTGAGGCGCTGGAGGCGATCGCTGGTAGGGACTGCGAGATGGGGCGAGCCGATGAAAGTGGTAGTCGGGTTTGGCCCTGCTCGAATGCTCAAAGCGGCTCGCCGCGGATGGGTGGACGCCAGCGCGTACCGGCGAAGGGCTCTCCGATGGCGACCGCCACGCCTCGGCTGCCCGTTCAGCGTTCCGCCTACTCCCTCCGGGTCCCAGGCGCGGAGGAGGTCGATCTGGGTGGGTCTCCGGTGACGTGGAGGGCGGTCGCGGGGATGCGGTCGTACAGGTGTGTACCGCGCCCTCCTGGAGCTGGTGGCGGGCGACGGCGCCCGAGGTCTGCGGCGACTGCGAGCCGCCCCACCACGTCCAGCAACCGCGGTCCGGCCCGGCATCCCGTAGCGCGTCCAGCAGCTCCTGGGCCGACGCGGCCAGCCAGGCCAGCAGGGCCTCGCGCTCCCGAGGCGCGGGCGGGGCGCCCTCCGGTGCCGACTTGGCCGTGGCGGCGGGCCCCGCGGCGACGGTCGCGGCCCAGGCGCGGCGCCCCTCGCCCAGGTGCCGCGCCAGGTCGAACAGCGTCCACTCGGGGCAGGTCGGCACCCGTGCGTCGAGGCTGGGCGCGGAGGCGATCGCGGCGCGGAAGGCCACCGACCGCTCGTCGATCAGCCTCAGCAGCTCGGGGAAGTGCGGTGTCTTTTCCACCCCGGGTGTCTATGACCGCGCCCTCCCGGCAGACGGGGAGTTTTGGAGGACCATGGGGAGAGGGGCGGAGAGACGTTGTCGCACAGCACAGCACAGCACAGCACCGCCCAGCACCCACCCGGGAGGCGTTCGTCATGGGTGACCTCGGTCCGGCGTCGCGGGTCTGGTATGCCTCCTACGGCTCCAACATGCATCCCGCCCGCCTGAACCGCTACATCGCCGGCGGCCTTCCACCGGGCGGCGCCGGGCACGCCCATCCCGGCTGCCGCGACACCACTCCCCCCGCGCGGTCGGTCGCCGTCATCCTCCCGGGGCAGGTCTACTTCGCGACCGAGTCCCCGGTGTGGGGAGGTGGCCGGGGGTTCTACGACCCCGACGCGGACGGCGTCGCCTGGGGCGTCGCGCATCTCATCACCGTCGAGCAGTTCTCCGACATCCTCGCCCAGGAGATGTACCGGGAGCCGGGGACGGCCGTGGACCTCGACCTCGCCGGTGTTCTCGCCTTCGGGCGGAGCGAGTTGGGGGCGGGGCGGTACGAGACGGTCGTGTGCCCGGGGCGTCTCGACGGCCTGCCCCTTCTGACGTTCACCGCGCCTTGGCGCATCGCCGAGGTCGCCCTCCTCGCGCCCTCCGCCGTCTACCTGCGGCACCTCGCGGGCGGCCTCCGCGCTTCAGGGGCCTGGAGCGTGGACGACATCGCGGAGTACCTCGCCGGCCGGCCCGGCGCGCTCGGGCACTGGACGCCCGCCGCCGTCGCCGCACTCGTCGAGTGAGCAAGACTCTTCTGACGTATCGTCAGATCTCGTTATAGTGGCCATGGTCTGACAAGCCGAACGCCTTGCCGTCGCGGAGAGATGAGGGCCCATGAGCCAGGTGACCGAGCACGGCGGAGGCGTCTGGTCGATCCGGGTCCCCATCCCGGACAACCCCCTCGGGCACACCCTCGTCCACGTCATCGACACCGACCGGGGGCCCGTACTCATCGACACCGGCTGGGACGATCCCGCGTCCTGGACCGAACTGGCCGACGGACTCGTCGCGTTGGGGACCTCCGTACGGGACGTGCACGGCGTCGTCATCACCCACCACCACCCCGACCACCACGGCCTCTCGGGGCAGGTCCGCGAGGCGTCCGGGGCGTGGATCGCGATGCACGCCGCCGACACCGCCGTCGTCCGCCGCACCCGCGAGTCCGAGCCGGGTACGTGGCTCGACTACCTCGCCCGCAAACTGGCCGCCGTCGGCGCGCCCGAGGAGCACACCGCGCCGCTCCTCGCCGCCCGGGCCTCCGGCCGCCGCGCGAGCACCCTGCCCGGGCTCCGCTCCGCCCTGCCCGACCGCGAGATCGTCCCCGGCGAACTGCTCGACCTCGCCGGCCGCCGCCTGCGCGCGATCTGGACCCCCGGCCACACCCCCGGCCACGTCTGCCTGCACCTGGAGGAGGAGCACCCCTCCCGGCTCCCCGGGCACGGCCGCCTCTTCTCCGGGGACCACCTGCTGCCCGGGATCTCCCCGCACATCGGCCTCTACGAGGACCCCGACGACGTCACCGCCACCGACCCCCTCGGCGACTACCTGGACTCGCTGGAGCGGATCGGCCGGCTCGGCGTCGCCGAGGTGCTCCCCGCCCACCAGTACGCCTTCACCGACGCGGCCGGGCGGGTACGGGAGCTGCTCGACCACCACGAGGAGCGGCTGACCGGGCTCCTGGTCCTCCTCGCGAACCCGCTCACCCCCTGGCAGCTCGCCGAGCGCATGGAGTGGAACCGCCCCTGGGACCAGATCCCGTACGGCTCCCGGACCATCGCGGTCAGCGAGGCCGAGGCACATCTGCGCCGGCTCGTGAAGCTGGGCCGCGCGGAGGCCGTGGCGGGTACGGAGCCGGTGACGTACGTGGCGGTGTGAGGCCGGCGCGGCAGGACCTCACACTCAGGCCTTGGCGATCCTGATCACCGACGCCCCCAGGATCAGCGGAGCCGTACCGCCGCCGAGGATCATCACCGGGATGGCCACCCACATCAGCCAGTGCTCTCCGCCGGCAGCCGTGCCGTTCTCCAGGAACGCGACCCACAGGACGTGCAGGACGGTCATCGCGATCAGCGCGATCCAGAACAGACCCACGCCCACCGTCCACAGCCGGACCCTGCCGGGCGGGACGGTCAGCAGGCGCCGCCGGTAGAGGTGGAGCCCCACCATGGCGGCGAACAGGGCCAGGGTGCCGGGCACGCGCCACCACGCGTCCGCCGCCCACTGGAAGGGGCCCTGCTGCTGGTCCGATTCGGAGGGGTGCCGCACCGCCCGGTCCATGAGATCGACGCCGCCGACGAGGAAGACGACCATCGGGAGCAGGAAGAACAGCGCGTACAGCGGTCTGCCGAGCCCGAACTTCACGCCGTTGACCGCCCTCTCGCGGGCGGACGGGGCCCTGGACTCGGCCCGGGCACGCGGCACGGCCGCCTTGGGCCGAGGTCCGGGCGACACCCGGGCCGGGTTCGGGTCCTGGTCCTGGTCCGGCAGGACCGTCGTGGGCCGCGGGGCGTGCGAGGGCAGGGCGGTGGTGACGCGTTCCGACGACGCCTTGGCAACGGGCTCCGCGACCTCCCAGGAGTCCTCCTCCGCCTCCGCGTTGAGCAGCTCCTCCGCCTTCTCGGCGATCGCGGCGATCACCGGCCCCGGCAGCCAGGAGCCGCGGGTCGCGCCCTGCTCGTCGGCGACGGCGGCCAGTTCGGTGACCGTCGGGCGGTCCCCGGGGCGCTTGGCCAGGCAGTGCCGCGCCAGCTCCTCGAAGCGGCCGCCGATTCCGTCGAGGTCAGGCTCGTGGTGCACGAGGCGGTAGAGCAGCTCGGCCACCGAGCCGCCGCCGAAGGGGCCGCGCCCGGTGGCCGCGAAGGCCAGGACCGCGCCGAGCGAGAAGACGTCCGCGGCCGAGGTGATCTCCTTGCCCTCGGCCTGCTCGGGCGACATGTAGCCGGGCGAACCGACCACGAGACCGGTCCCGGTCAGCGCCGTCTCGTCGGCCGAGCGCGCGATGCCGAAGTCGATGAGGAGCGGTCCCGACTGCGCGAGCAGCACGTTGGACGGCTTGACGTCCCGGTGCACCAGGCCCGCCCCGTGCACCCCGTGGAGCGTGTGCGCGAGCCCGGAGAGCAGCCGCCACAGGGCCTCCTGGGGCAGCGGCCCATGGGCGATCACGGCCTCGGAGAGCGCGGGCCCGGGAACGTACGCCGTGGCCAGCCAGGGCACCGCCGCCTCGGGATCCGCGTCCAGTACGGGTACGGTGCCCGCGCCCCGTAAGGACTGGGCGGCCCTGACCTCGCGGGCGAACCGCCGCCGGAATCCGGGGTCACCGGCCAGCGTGCCGTGCACCACCTTCAGCGCGACCGTCCGCCCACCCGGCGAACGGCCGAGGTAGACGCAGCCCATGCCGCCCTCCCCCAGGCGGTAGAGCAACCGGTACGCGCCCACCCGACGCGGATCGGTCTCGGTCAACGGCCGCATTCCGCACCCCCGTGAGACGCCGTCCTCGCGAACAGCGGCCAGCATGGCACAGCGGACCCGCACCCCGGCGGCGAGTCCGCGAAGCCCGGGGCGGGGCACGAGCGAAGCCCGGGCAGGCCCTCCTACCCACCCGGGCACGCCCCTCGCACCCATCCGGCCAGCCCCCTCCTCCCCACCCGGCCGGGCTGGGTACGGGCCGGTAGAGTGGGCGAGTCGTCATCACACCCGTACGGGGGGAAGCCGGTGCAAATCCGGCACTGACCCGCAGCCGTGACCGTCCCTCGCAGAGCGCCAGGCGCACCAAGGCGCCCTGAGGACGGAAGCCGGAATGCCCCGCCCGGGACGTGACCGCCGGCACCGTCGAGGAATACGGAGCCGAGCCTGGTGCCTCAACGTGCCGGTGCCCGGCCGCAGGAGAGGCCACCACACGCATGACCACCGTTCGCCGCGGCGCCGCCGCCTTCGCAGCCGCAGCGGTGCTCTGCACCGGCCTGGCCCCCGCCGCTACCGCCGCCCCGTCCCCCTCCGCGACCCCCGCGCCGCCCACGGTCCCGGCCGGTCTCTACGGCACGAAGGACCCGACGTACGACGGCGTGTGGCGCCAGTCCCTCGCGTTCATCGCCCAGACGACCAACGGCGTCCAGCCCGCCGACGAGGCCGTGGCCTGGCTCACGAAGCAGCAGTGCGCCGACGGCGCCTACTCCTCCTACCGCGCGGACCCGGCGAAGCCCTGCGACGCGACCACCATGCTGGACACCAACGCCACCGCCGTCGCCGTCCAGGCGATCACCGGGGTCAGGGGCAAGAACACCGACCCGGCGCTCGGCAAGTCCGCCGAGGCCGGCGCGAGCTGGCTGAAGAGCGTGCAGAACAAGGACGGCGGCTGGGGCTACAACCCCGGCAGCCCCAGCGACGCCAACTCCACCTCGATCGTCGTCAGCGCCCTCACCGCGCTCGGCCAGAAGCCCGGCGATGTGAAGTCGGCCGAGGGCAAGACCCCGTACGACGCGCTGCTCACCCTCGCCCTGCCCTGCTCCACCAAGGACGGCGCGGGCGCCTTCGCGTACCAGCCCGACAAGGACGGCAAGCTGCTCGCGAACGCCGACGCGACCGCCGCCGCCACCCTCGCGGGGCTCGGCAAGGGCATCACCGCGCGCGGCGTGGAGCCGCAGCAGACGCCGACCTGCACGCCCGAGGCGAAGCCCACGATCGACCGGGCCGCGCTCAACGGCGCCTCCTACCTGGCCGCCGCGCTCGCGAAGACCGGCCACCTGAACACCCCGCCGATGCCCGGCGCCACCGACCCGACCGAGCAGCCCGACTACGGCAACACCGCCGACGCCGTCGTCGCGCTCGCCGCCGCCGGTGCGACGAAGGAGGCGACCGGCGCGCTGACCTGGCTCCAGGAGAACTCCGCGGCCTGGGCCAAGGAGAACGGCCCGGCCGCGTACGCGCAGCTGACCCTGGCCGCGACGGCCATGCACGTCGACCCGACCGCGTTCGGCTCGACCGACCTCCTCAAGGAACTGGCCGCCACCGGCCCCGCGCCGAAGGCCACGCCGTCCGCCAAGGCCACGGCCGAGGCGAGCGAGGAGAGCGACTCCGACTCGACCAACCTGTGGTGGATCATCGGCATCGGCGCGGTCGTCGGCATCGGGATCGGCTTCCTGCTGAGCGGGCGGCGCAAGAAGTGAGGGCACGGCTGCTCGGAGCGGCGGCCGGTGTCGTACTGACACTGGCCGCCACCGCCGCGCCCGCCCAGGCCGCCGGCTATCGCTACTGGTCGTACTGGGAGAGCGACGGCGGGAAGACCTGGGCGTACGCGACGCAGGGCCCGGCGACCGCCCGGCCCTCCGACGGCGACGCGATCGGCTTCCGCTTCGCGGTCAGCGAGGACGCCAACGACGCGGCCAAGCCCACGACCGGCCCCGACTTCGCGGGCATCTGCGGCGGTACGGGGGAGAAGGCCGGCACCAAGCGGGTCGCCGTCGTGATCGACTTCGGCACCGCTCAGGACGCCCCGCAGGGCGAGACCCCGCCCGAGCCACCGGTGAAGACCGGCTGCGCCCAGGTCCGTACCGACGCGACGAGCGCGGAGGCGCTGGCCGCCGTGGCGAAGCCGCTGCGGTACGACAGCGCGGCGCTGCTGTGCGGGATCGCCGGGTACCCGGCGAAGGGCTGCGGCGAGCAGGTGGCGGAGGAGAAGAAGCCCAGCGGAAGCCCCAAGGCCTCTGCCTCGGCCACGGACTCTGCCTCCCCGCAAGCGGACGGCGACGGCACCGGCGGGCCCTCCGTCGGAATCCTGGTGGGCGGAGCCGCCGTGCTCGTGCTCGGGGGCGCCGCGCTCTGGAAGGCACGCCGCCGCGCATGATCCGTGCCCCCGAGGCGAGCCGTTCCAACGCGCTGCACGCGGGCGCCTGGTGGATCTGGGCGCTCGGTCTGGCCGTCGCCGCGTCCCGTACCACCAACCCGCTGCTCCTCGGCCTGATCGTCGCGGTCGCGGGCTATGTCGTCGCGGCCCGCCGTACGGACGCGCCGTGGGCGCGTTCGTACGGGGCGTTCGTGAAGCTGGGTCTGTTCGTGGTGGCCCTGCGGGTGGTGTTCTCGGTGGTGCTCGGCTCGGCGATCCCGGGGACGGTGGAGCTGTTCACGCTGCCCGAGGTGCCGATGCCGGACTGGGCGCAGGGCGTGCGGATCGGCGGCCGGGTGACGGCCGAGCAGGTGGTCTTCGCCGTCTACGACGGGGCCAAGCTGGCGACCCTGCTGATCTGCGTGGGCGCGGCGAACGCGCTCGCGAACCCGGCGCGGCTGCTCAAGTCGCTGCCGGGCGCGCTGTACGAGGCGGGGGTCGCCGTCGTCGTGGCGATGACCTTCGCGCCGAACATGGTGGCCGACGTGGTCCGGCTACGGACCGCCAGGCGGCTGCGCGGGCGGCCGACGGGCGGGGTACGGGCGGTGCTCCAGATCGGCCTTCCGGTCCTGGAGGGCGCGCTGGAGCGCTCGATCGCGGTGGCGGCGTCGATGGACGCGCGGGGGTACGGGCGTACGGCGCAGGTGCCGCCGGCCGTACGGCGGACGACGAACCTGCTCACGCTGGGCGGCCTGCTCGGGGTGTGCGCGGGTTCGTACGGGCTGCTGGCGGCGGAGGGCGCGGGGTACGGGCTTCCGCTGGTCGTCGTCGGTCTTGTCGCGGCGATGGCGGGGCTCCGGCTCGGCGGCCTGCGTGCGGCACGGACCCGGTACCGGCCGGACCGGTGGGGCGTACGGGCCTGGCTGGTGGCCGGCTCGGGCGTGGCGGTGGCGGCGCTGATGATCTGGGCGAACGGGTACGCGTACGACGCGCTGCATCCGGGGGTCGTACCGCTGGAGGCGCCGGAGCTGCCGCTGTGGCCGGCGCTTTCGCTGCTGGTGGGTTTGTTGCCGGCGTGGGTGGCCCCGGTGCCGGTCTCCGCATCCGCATCCGTATCGAGGGAGTCGTAGTGATCCGGTTCGAGAACGTCTCGGTGCGGTACGGGGACGAGGCCGCGCCCACGCTCCGGGGCATCGACCTGACGATCCCGGAGGGCGAACTCGTCCTGCTCGTCGGCCCGTCGGGCGTCGGCAAGTCGACGCTGCTCAACGCGGTGTCGGGCCTGGTCCCGCACTTCACGGGCGGCACGCTGACCGGCCGGGTCACGGTCGCGGGGCGGGACACCCGTACGCACAAGCCGCGTGAGCTCGCGGACGTGGTCGGGACGGTCGGCCAGGACCCGCTCGCGCACTTCGTGACGGACACGGTCGAGGACGAGCTGGCGTACGGGATGGAGTCCCTGGGCCTGGCGCCCGCCGTGATGCGGCGGCGGGTCGAGGAGACCCTGGACCTCCTGGGCCTCGCGGAGCTGCGCGACCGGCCGATCGCCACGCTCTCCGGCGGGCAGCAGCAGCGGGTGGCGATCGGCTCGGTGCTGACCCCGCACCCCCAGGTCCTCGTCCTGGACGAGCCGACGTCGGCGCTGGACCCGGCGGCGGCGGAGGATGTCCTCGCGGTCCTTCAGCGGCTGGTGCACGACCTCGGCACGACGGTCCTGATGGCGGAGCACCGCCTGGAGCGGGTGGTCCAGTACGCGGACCAGGTCCTGCTGCTGCCGGACGGGGTCATGGG
This sequence comes from Streptomyces sp. NPDC058579, assembly GCF_042718575.1. Taxonomy (NCBI): domain Bacteria; kingdom Bacillati; phylum Actinomycetota; class Actinomycetes; order Kitasatosporales; family Streptomycetaceae; genus Streptomyces; species Streptomyces sp. NPDC058579. The sequence goes on along the minus strand of NZ_JBHXPI010000030.1, from coordinate 2,269 downwards.
CCCGCCCGCTGACATCATGGCGATCTCCCCGATCCACCCCCCGGTTGTCTCCCTGGGCCGCCTGGCGGGCTGGACCCCGCTCCCCCTGACAATCCGAGACGCCCGCCGACAGGCGTCGGGGCTACGGTCCCGCTTGGAGGGCCGGACGCCGGAGGCCGGCGCACCCGTGGGCCACGCCCCCGAGGGCGGCGGCCCTGCGGGGCCTCTCCCCCACCCCGCCCCTTCCCGAAACCGGGGGCTCCGCCCCCGACCCCCCGGTCCTCAAACGCCGGACGGGCTGAATTCGGACGCCTCCGCGCAGCAGGCGGATCCGGGGGCACCAGCCCCCGGTGATCAACCGTCCACCAGCCCCCGGCAGGGTTTCGGGAAGGGGCGGGGTGGGGGAATCTCCCTGTTCCGGCGGCGCGCCCGGGGCACCGCCGACCCCACCCCACCCCCCACCGCCCTCACCGCCCCCCTCGTCGACGTCCGCGCACTAGGCGTGCGGCGTGGGCGGGTCGAGGCGTTGCGGCGGGTGGAGCTGCGGGTCGACGCGGGCGAGACCGTCGCGCTCATGGGGCGCAACGGCGCCGGCAAGTCCACCCTGCTCAACGCCCTCGTCGGCATCGTCGAGCCCACCTCCGGCACCGCCCTCGTCTCCGGCCGCGCCCCGCACCGCACCGACCCCCGCGAGCTGATCCGCCACGTCGGTCTCGTACCGCAGGAACCCCGTGACCTGCTGTACGCGGACACGGTAGGCGCCGAGTGCTCCGCCGCCGACACCGACGCGGGCACCGCCCCCGGGACCTGCCGGGCGCTGGTGTCCGAGCTGCTGGCGGGCGTCGCGGACGACACCCACCCCCGCGACCTCTCCGAGGGCCAGCGGCTCGCGCTCGCGCTCGCCGTCGTCCTCACCGGACGCCCCCCGCTCCTCCTCCTCGACGAGCCGACCCGCGGTCTCGACTATGCCGCCAAGGCCCGCCTCGTCGCCCACCTGCGCGAGCTCGCCGCCGCCGGGCACGCGATCGTGCTCGCCACGCACGACGTGGAGCTGGCCGCCGAGCTGGCGCACCGGGTGGTGATCCTGGCGGGCGGCGAGGTCGTCGCGGACGGCCCGACGGCCGAGGTCGTCGTCTCCTCCCCCGCCTTCTCCCCGCAGGTCGCCAAGATCCTCGCCCCGCAGCCCTGGCTCACGGTCGAGCAGGTCAGGGAGGCACTGTGACTGGCACTGCGACCAGGGCCCCCGCCAGAAAGACCCGTCCCATCCGGCTCGGCGTCCGCTCCATCGCCGCGCTCGCCCTCGTCTCCACCGTCGGGCTGATCGCCGTCGGCTGGCCCCTCTTCGCCGACAGTGACTCCGCCGTCACCACCCACGCCGCCGACGCCCCCTGGTTCTTCGCCGCCCTCCTGCCCCTCCTCATCGCGGTCGTGGTCGCGACGATCGCCGACTCCGGCATGGACGCGAAGGCCGTCGCCATGCTGGGCGTGCTCGCCGCCGTCGGCGCGGCGCTGCGGCCGCTCGGGGCGGGCACGGCCGGCCTGGAACCGATGTTCTTCCTGATGGTGCTGAGCGGCCGAGTCCTCGGGCCGGGCTTCGGCTTCGTCCTCGGCGCCGTCACGATGTTCGCGTCCGCCCTGCTCACGGGCGGTGTGGGCCCCTGGATGCCGGTCCAGATGCTGGCCATGGGCTGGTTCACCATGGGCGCGGGCCTGCTGCCGGGCGCGGCGGAGCGCGGGATCCGCGGCCGGGCCGAGCTGCTGATGCTGTCGGCGTACGGGTTCGTGGCGGCGTTCGCGTACGGCACCGTCACCAATCTGTACGGCTGGGTCACCGTCGGCGGCCTCGGTACGGGAGTCTCCTTCCAGCCCGGGGACCCGGTGGGCGAGAACCTGGTGCGCTTCCTGGCGTACGTCCTCGCCACCTCCCTCGGCTGGGACCTCGGCCGGGCCTCCCTGACCGTCGTCCTCACCCTCACCATCGGCGGCACGGTCCTGAAGGCGCTCCGGCGGGCCACGCGGCGCGCCAACTTCGAGGCCCAGGTCACATTCGAGGGCTCGGAAGAGGCCCTCCGGGGTGAGGCGGCCCACAGGACCTAGGTCACGTACGACGTGGAATAGGAGAGGGTCAAGACCACCTAAATCCCCCCATACGCCCACGCGGCCTGCGAAAACACCCCCTCACCCACACCCGGGTAGTTCGGCGCGGGTCCGACTCCGCTTCGTACCGGGGGTCGTTGCGTCGCCCGTTCAGCCCTGCTTGTCTGGTGGACGTCGCCAGGCAGCAGCGCTC
>NZ_JBHXPI010000029.1:0-86538 GCF_042718575.1 Streptomyces sp. NPDC058579 | reverse complement strand
AGGGGGGACCCTGTGGGAGAGTAGGACGCCGCCGAACAATCATTGTGGGAAAGCCCCGCACCTTATGGTGCGGGGCTTTTCTGCGTTTACGGGCATTTCAAGTGCCGCCAGTGCCGCCGTCACTGCTCCGGGGTCACCAGGCGGGTGTCGTACGCCAGGATCACTGCCTGGACGCGGTCGCGGGCGCCGGTCTTGGCCAGGACGCGGCTGATGTGGGTCTTCACCGTAGATTCCGCGAGGTGCAGGCGTTCGGCGATCTCCGTGTTCGTCCATCCCTGGCCGATGACCGTGAGGATCTCGCGTTCCCGGTCCGTCAGGGACTTCAGGCGGTGGTCCTCGTGCGGCTCGCCCTGGGCGGTCGTCGTTGCGGGGAGGTGGTGGATGTACGCGTCCAGGAGGCGGCGGGTCAGGCTCGGGGCCACCACCGCGTCCCCGCTCGCGACCGCGCGGATGCCGGAGAGCAGCTCCTCGGGCTGGGCGTCCTTGACGAGGAAGCCGCTGGCGCCGGCGCGCAGGCCCTCGTACGCGTACTCGTCGAGGTCGAAGGTCGTGACGATCAGGACGCGGGTGCGGGCGCCGGTCGCGACGATGCGGCGGGTGGCCTCGATGCCGTCGAGGCCGGGCATCCGGATGTCCATCAGGACGACGTCCGGGCGGTAGCGGTCCACGAGGCGGATCGCCTCGGTGCCGTTCGGCGCCTCGCCGACGACCGTCATGTCGTCCTGGCTCTCCAACAGCATGCGGAAACCGAAGCGTTGCATGGCCTGGTCGTCCGCGATCAGCACCGTCGTCACGAGGGGGAGTCCTCCAGGGGAAGTCGAAGTCGTACGCGCCAGCCGCCTTCGGGCAGCGGTCCGGCTTCGAGTGTGCCGTCGTAGAGCTTGGCGCGCTCGTGCATTCCTGTGATGCCTTGGCCCGGGCCCGGGCCGGGGGCACCATTCAGTTCCGTCTGGCTTTGGGCGGTGTTCGTTACGTCCGTTGTCACCGCCGCCTCGGTGTACGTGAAGACGACCGTGGACTCCGCGCCTTCCCCTGCGTGCTTGAGCGTGTTCGTCAGGGCCTCCTGGACCACCCGGTAGACCGTCAGTTGGGCGCCGGCAGGGAGGTCTTGGGCGGGGCCTGTGGTCTCCAGGCGTACCGGCAGGCCCGCCTTTCGTACGCCGGTGATCAGGGCGTCCAGGTCGGCCAGGGTGGGTTGGGGGTCGCGTACCGCCTCGGTGCGTAGGAGGCGGCGGAGCTCGGCGAGGGCCTGGCGGCTGGTCGTGCCGATGGCGTCGAGGGCCTCGGCGGCACGTTCGGGGTTCTTGGCCGCCGCGTACCGACCGCCGTCGGCGAGGCCGGTGATGACGGAGAGGTTGTGGCCGATGATGTCGTGCATCTCGCGGTTGATCCGGTTGCGTTCGGCGGCGGCGGCGAGCTGGGCCTGCTGGTCGCGCTCGATTTCGAGACGGCGGGCCCGGTCGATGAGTGCCGCGGTGTAGTCCTGGCGGGAGCGGACGGCGATGCCGAGGAGGGCGACCATCGCGTACGCCCACAGGGTGGGGACGACCTGCTGGTCCCAACTGCCCTGCGGGAAGCGGGCCGCCCCCACCACCAAGGGTGGGGCGAGGAGGGCGAGGGTCCACAGGAGGGTGCGTGGAGGGCGGCGGAGCGCGATGTGGAAGACCACGATCATCTGGAGGAGACCGGCCTGGAGGAACGCGCCCGTCCAGTTGCTGAGCAGCGCCGCACCCGCCATCACCGCGAGGGCGGTGAGGGGGTGGCGGCGCCGCCAGAGGAGGGGCAGGGCGAAGGCCAGGCTCATGGCCACGACGAGGCCGACGGGTACGGACGGGTCCCGGGCGATGTTCCGCCAGCCGCCCGACGCGTCGATCAGGGCCGCCGCCGTCCAGAAGGCGGTGAGCAGTCCGTCCCAGACCCAGGGGCGGCGCGTGTCGTAGGCCCGTACGCCTTCGGTCTGCCGCTGGATGGAGCGGCTGAGCGGTGCCGTCTGCCGTGCGGGGTGCGGTGCTGGGGGCGGTGTCGTCTGCGGCGTCGGCTGCGGTTCGGGGGTGGTTTCCGGGCTCACCCCGCCATCCTCATACGTCCCGTCGCTTCAGCAACAGCGCCGGGGCGATCAGAGCCGCTGCCGCCCACAGACACAGGGCGAGCAGTGCGGCGCCCGGGGAGGCCGCGTTCGGCAGCGGGGTGGCGGAGCCGAGGGCGCCGGCCGCCTGGGTGGGGAAGTACCGGATCGCCGTGTCCACGGCGTCGTACGGGAGCATCCCGAGGACCTCCGGCAGGATCATGACGCCGCCGATGAAGGCGCCGATGCCGCCCGGTACCGAGCGGAGCGCGGCGCCGAGACCGAGGGCGAGGACGCTGAGGAGCGTGACGCCGGCGGCGTTGCCCGCGATGGCGCCGAGGACGCCGTCGTCGGCGAGGGAGGCGGCCTGGTCGGTGTCGGAGAGGAAGATCTGCGCGACGAGGAAGGTGATCAGGGCGGTCACGAAGGAGACGGTGAAGACGACTGCCGTGAAGACGGCGGCTTTTGCCCGGAGGACGGGGGTCCGGCGCGGTACGGCGGTGAGGGAGGCTCTGATCATGCCGGTCGAGTACTCGCCCGCGGTGACGAGGATGCCGAGGACGGCGAGGCAGATGCCACCGAGCTGGGAGCCGTAGAGGGTGAGGATGACGGTGTCGACGTCGGAGTCGCCGCCGTCGGGGGTGTAGGTGGCGCCCATGAGGATGCCGACGCCGAGGAGGAAGGCGACCGAGGCGAGGACGGTGATCCAGGTGGAGCGGACCGTCCACAGCTTGTGCCACTCGGAGCGGAGGACTCGGGCCGGGGTGATGGCCGCGGTGATGGCGGGGACGGTGGTCGCTGGGGTGGTCATGCGGCTGCTACTCCTTGGTATTCGACCGAGTCGTGGGTGAGGTCCATGAACGCCTGCTCCAGGGAGGCGGTCTGCGGGGTGAGTTCGTACAGCGGTACGCCATGGGTGGCCGCCGTGCGGCCGATCGCCTCCGCGTCGGTGCCTGTGACGCGGAGGGTGTCGGGGGACTCGCCGGGCTCCGTCGTGATCGCCGCGCCGGGGAGCAGTTCGCGCAGGCGCGCCGGTTCGGGGGTGACGACCTTGACCGAGGCGCCGCCCGACTGCCGTACGAGCGCTTCGACGGTCGTGTCGGCGAGGAGGCGGCCCTTGCCGATGACGATCAGGTGGTCGGCGGTCAGGGCCATCTCGCTCATCAGGTGGGAGGAGACGAGGACGGTACGGCCGTCGGCGGCCAGGGACTTGAGGAGCGTACGGATCCATCGCACGCCCTCCGGGTCGAGGCCGTTCACGGGCTCGTCGAGGACGATCGTGCGCGGGTCGCCGAGGAGCGCGGCGGCGATGCCGAGGCGCTGGCCCATGCCGAGGGAGAAGCCCTTGACGCGGCGGCGGGCGACTTCGGTCAGGCCGGTCAGGCCGAGGACGTGCTCGACGCGGGAGCGGGGGACGCCGTGGGTGTGGGCGAGGGCCATGAGGTGGTGGTACGCGGAGCGGCCCGGGTGGACCGAGCGGGCCTCCAGGAGCGCGCCGACCTGGGTGAGGGGCGCGGGGTGGGCGGCGTAGGCGCGGCCGTTGATCGTCGCGCGGCCGCGGGTGGGGGCGTCGAGGCCGAGGAGCATGCGGAGGGTGGTGGACTTTCCGGCGCCGTTGGGGCCGAGGAAGCCGGTGACGGTGCCGGGGTGGACGGTGAAGCTGAGGTCCTGGACGACGGTCCTGTTCCCGTACCGCTTGGTGAGTTCGTCAGCTCGGATCATGTCCACGACGCTACGGAGCGGGCGGCGGGGGATCGTCCGACCGGGGGTGGGGGGTCGCGGGAGGGGCGTAGTACCGGGGTACGACGGCCGCCCGTACGGCCCCAGGGCCGTGGAAAGCAGTTGTCGGGGGTGGTGGGCTGCACCGAGGATCGGGGCATGCGCTATCTGATACGTACGATCCGTGCCGACGAGTGGGAGCTGTGCCGTGAGATCCGGCTCGCGGCACTGCAGGACCCGGTGGCGAAGATCGCCTTCCTCGACACGTACGAGGACGCCGTGACGCGGTCCGATTCCTTCTGGCGGGAGCGGGCGGAGGGCGCGTCGGAGGGCGCGTCGGAGAGCGGGGGGAGCGTCCGGCAGTTCGTGGCCGAGGCCCCGGACGGGAGTTGGGCGGGCACGATCACGCTGCTGGTGGAGCGGCCGTCGGACGAGCCGCGGTTCGGGGCGCCGGCGAAGACCGACCAGACGCACATCGTGGGCGTGTACGTGCGGCCCGAGGCGCGGGGTACGGGGGTGATCGACGCGCTGTTCCGGGCGGGGGTGGAGTGGTCCTGGGCGCTGCCGGAGCCGGTGATCGGGCGGGTGCGGCTGTACGTCCACGAGGACAACGCGCGGGCCGCCACGTTCTATCGGCGGTTCGGGTTCGTCGAGACGGGGGAGCGGGTGGCGGTGCCGGGGGACGCCGACGCACTCGAGGTGGAGTACGAGGTGCTGCGGCCGGCCGGTGACGCGGCCTAGCTCGGGTGCGGGGGTAGCTGGGATCCTGGTGGTTCCAGCGAACTCGGTGGAATCGTGCAGGAGTTGATGCCGGGTGATCCGGCGGCGATCGGTCCGTACCGGCTGACGGGGCGGCTCGGCGAGGGTGGGATGGGCCAGGTCTTCCTGGGGGTGTCCCGTAGTGGCCGGCGGCTCGCGGTGAAGGTGATCCGGCCCCAGATCGCCGCCGATCCCGGCTTCCGCGAGCGGTTCCGGCGCGAGGTGGCGGCGGCGCGGAGCGTGGGCGGGTTCTGGACCGCGCCGATCGTGGACGCCGATCCGGACAGCGCGATGCCCTGGGTGGCCAGCGACTACATCGAGGCGCCCGACCTGGGGCGGCTCGTGCTCGACGAGGGGCCGTTGGACGAGCGGGCGTTACGGTCCCTGGCCGCAGGCCTCGCCGAGGCCTTGGAGGCGGTCCACCGGACCGGGCTCGTCCACCGGGACCTGAAGCCGTCGAACATCCTGGTCACCGGGGACGGGCCCAGGGTCATCGACTTCGGGATCTCGAAGGCGGCGGAGGGGGCCACGACGCTCACGGACACGGGCCTGGTGGTCGGTACGCCCGGCTTCATGAGCCCCGAGCAGGCCTCGGGTGCGAGGGTCGGGCCGGAGAGCGACGTCTTCTCGCTGGGTGCGGTGCTGGCGTTCGCGGCGTCGGGGGACGGGCCGTTCGGGGTGGGCAGCGTGCCCGCGCTGCTGTACCGGGTGGTGCACGACAAACCTCGGCTCGACGGGGTTCCGGAGGGGCTGCTGGGGGTGGTGGCCGCATGTCTGGAGAAGGAGCCGGGGCGGCGGCCGTCGGCCACGGAGTTGCTGGATCTGCTGAGCGGGGCGCGTGCGAGCGAGCCTCGCCCCGACGCCCGTCGGGCTGCTGTCGCTCCTACCGCGCCGGTCACCGAGGTGGACGATGCAGCTGATGTTCCTGACGAGTTCGAGCTGCGCACCGGCGTGCTCCGGAGGGCGGGCAAGGGGACGAGTTTCGGGACCGGGTTGATTGTGGGCGGAGTTCTCCTGGTCTTCCCGGGGACCCTGGTGGCGGCACTGGCTGTGGACTCGGCGATGTTTCTCATGGTCCTCGTGGGCGGCCTGCTCCTGATGGGGGTGGGGTTGCTCGTGGTGAAGAGACAGCCCCCCGTCGAGCGGTTCGTCACGCTCTCCCCGGAAGGGGTGCGGTGCCGGGTGGGGGAGCTGGAGTGGTGGGCCGACTGGGATGACGTCGAGCGCATCACGCTCAAGCCCCCGAAGAAGATGGCCGGGTCGGAGTCCCAGTGGTCCCTGTCGGCCGTCCTGTGGCCCGGGACGGCGGTCCCGCCGGCCTTCGTGGAGGGCGTGGCGGCCGGCAACAGGGCCGGCATGCCGCTGGCGTTCACGGAACAGGACGACGTGCGGGGCGGACTGCGGCGCCTGGACGAGGCGTTGCGGCACTACGCCGACGGGCTGTACGAGCGTCACGACGCCCTGGCCGACCTGCTCGACGGCCCGCGGCGGTAGCGCTGGTCCCGGCCAGCCTTGCGGCCTTGCGGCCTCGCGGCCCTGCACCCTGTGGCCGGTCTACCCCTGGACGAGCTGTTCCTGCCAGCGGGCGCGGGCCTGTTCCTGGGAGCGGAGGAGGGCCAGGGTGGGCAGGCCGGTGTCCTGGCCGCTCGCCAGGAGGTCCGGGAGCTGGGGGAGCGGGGCCACGGCGGCGGCGTCGTCGAGGACGAGGGTCAGTGGTGGGTCGAGCCGACCGTCGGATGACCGTGCGGCCATGCGGCGGCCGTGCTCGACCACGCTTGCGGTGAGGGCGGTGAGCAGAGGCATCGCGCCGGGGCGGCTGCGCGGGTCCTCGATCGGTTCACCGACCACATAGAGCGTGCCCCCTTCGGCGACGAAAGATTCCAGCGTCAGCGAATCAGTTCGATTCGGGGTGCAGGCGTCCCTGATGTGGATGGAGGAGAGCGCGGAGAGGGTCCGCGCGGTCAACTCCTGGGCGATCTCGCGCCGTTCCGGGTGCGCGGTGAGCGCCGACTCCAGGAGCCCGGCGTGGCCCGGGGCTGCCTTGGGGTGCGTACGGAGGATCCGTACGGGTTCGTGGGCGCCGGTGCCCTGTGCCCAGCGGTGGACCTGCTTGAAGGGGCGGTCGTCCAGTGCGGCGGCGTGCAGCCAGCAGCGCAGGAGCGTTTCCGCGGTGTCGGCCACGGCGGCGTCCAGGCGGGACGGCGGGCGTACGGGGGCGAGGAGGGCGACCGCCCGTTCCTGGGCCCGCGCCGGGTCCTCGCAGCCGGCGGACGGGGACCAGTGGAGGCGGGCGGGGGTGTCGCAGAGGTGACCGGGGTCGTAGACGAGGACGGGGCCGAGCTTGCCGCGGGCGTCCTTGGTGTCGGCCCACAGGGTCGGGTCGGAGGTGACGACGAGGACGGCGCCCTCGGCGTCCTGGAGGGCCTGCAGGGCGGCGGGGCGGCGGGTGGCGGGGGTGCCGTAGACGAGCCCGGTGCGCGGGATCTGAGGGGCGGGGGTCACAACGGGCGGGGCGGCGGCGACCACTTCGGTCACGTCAGCCACATACGCCCCCTCCGCCTCGTCGACGGGCTTCCGAGGCGCGGGCGGCGCCATGACCTCCGTACGCTCCACCCGTTCCACCGGCCTCTCGGCCTGCGGCGCCCTCTCCTCGTACGTCCCCCGACGCCTCCCCGTCCGTACCGTCCTCCACCGCGCCAGCGTCCCCACCACGAACACCGTGAGCACCACGAGCACCATCAGCTCGCCGATGAGCAGGCCCCAGAACAGCCCGTACCCCGAGAGTTCGCCCGCCGGGGTGTCCGGCCAGGCGGCCGCCAGGTCTTGGGGGCCGCTGATCAGGGCGCGGACGGCCGTGGGGGTCCGGGTGAACGTGACTCCCTCCGGCCAGGCGCCCTTGGAAAGCAGGGCGGCCAGGCCGGTCGCCGTCCAGACGAGCACCGTCAGGCCGACGGGGATGCCGACCAGGGCGAGGACGAGCCCGTCCGGCACCCCGCCCTGCTGCCCGCCGCCCTGCTGTCCGCCGTGCTGCGCGTTCTGGTGTCGTTCCTGCGTGGTCTTCCGCATCGTTCGTTCGCTCGCTCACGCCACCGTCGACCGGGACGGGTCGTTCAGTTGCTGCTCGATCATGGAGGCGCGCTGCTCCGCCTCCCACTCCGCGGCCTGGAGGTCGTCCGGAAGGGGGTGGTCGGGAACCGAGGACTCGGTCATGGCGCGGTCGGTGTAGACGAGCGGGCGTTCCCTCTCGGTGATGAGGTGTTTGACCACCTGCACATTGCCGTTGACGTCCCAGACGGCGATGCCGGGGGTGAGGGTCGGGATGATCTCGACCGCCCACCTCGGCAGGCCGAGCACCCGTCCCGTAGCCCTGGCCTCGTCGGCTTTCTGGGCATAAATGGTCCGGGTGGAGGCCATCTTGAGGATCGCCGCGGCCTCCCGGGCCGCCGCGCCGTCGACGACGTCCGAGAGGTGGTGGACGACCGCGACGAAGGACAGGCCGAGCCGCCGGCCGAACTTGAGCAGCCGCTGGAACAGCTGCGCCACGAACGGGCTGTTGATGATGTGCCAGGCCTCCTCGACCAGGAAGATGCGCTTCTTCCGGTCGGGGCGGATCCAGGTGTGCTCCAGCCACACGCCGACGATCGCCATCAGGATGGGCATGGCGATGGAGTTGCGGTCGATGTGGGACAGGTCGAAGACGATGAGCGGCGCGTCGAGGTCGATGCCGACGGTCGTCGGGCCGTCGAACATGCCGCGCAGGTCGCCGTCGACCAGCCGGTCCAGGACGAGCGCGACGTCCAGGCCCCAGGCGCGGACATCGTCTATGTCGACGTTCATCGCCTCCGCCGACTCCGCCTCCGGGTGCCGGAGCTGCTCGACGATGTCGGTCAGGATGGGCTGGCGGTCGGTGATGTGGTCGTTGACGTACGCGTGGGCGACCTTGAGCGCGAAGCCGGAGCGCTCGTCGAGGCCGTGGCCCATCGCGACCTCGATGATCGTACGGAGCAGGGCCAGCTGCCCTGTCGTGGTGATCGACGGGTCGAGCGGGTTGAGCCGGATGCCGGCGTCGACGGCGACCATCGGGTCGAGGCGGATGGGGGTTATTCCCAGCTCCTGCGCGATGAGGTTCCATTCGCCGACGCCGTCCTCGCCCTGGGCGTCGAGGACGACTACCTGCCGGTCGCGGAAGCGCAACTGCCGTAGGACGTACGTCTTCTCCAGCGCGGACTTGCCGTTGCCGGACTCGCCGAGGACGAGCCAGTGGGGGGCCGGGAGCTGCTGGCCGTACAGCTGGAAGGGGTCGTAGATGTACCCCTTGCCGCTGTAGACCTCGCGGCCGATGATCACGCCGGAGTCGCCGAGGCCGGGGGCGGCCGTCGGCAGGTAGACGGCCTGGGCCTGGCCGGTCGAGGTGCGGACGGGCAGGCGGGTCGTCTCCACCTTCCCGAAGAGGAAGGAGGTGAAGGTTTCTGTGAGGGCGGAGAGTGGATCTCGCATGTGCACGGGCCCCTTAGCGGCTGGCGTGGCGTGGCTGGCGGCTAGTGGCGGGTGGCTAGCGGCGGATGCCGGTCGCGAACGGCAGGGTGTTCACAAAGGCCCGGTGGTGCTCGCGGTCGCACCACTCCAGCTTCAGGTACGACTTGCCCGCGGAGGCCCTGATCGTGCGCTTGTCCCTGGCGAGGGCTTCGGGGGAGCGCGACGACACAGTGATGTACCCGACGAGGTTGACTCCTGCCGCTCCGCTGGCGAGATCTTCACCCCGCTGGTCGAGCCGGCCGTGCGCGGCGATGTCGCGCGGGTCGACCGTGCGGTTCATCTTGGCCTGGCGGGAGGCCTCGGCCTCGTCGTTGGTCTTCTCGGTGAGCATGCGCTCGATGGCGACCTCGGTGGGTTCGAGGTCCATCGTCACCGCGACCGTTCGGATCACGTCGGGGGTGTGGACGAGGAGCGGGGCGAGGAAGTTGACGCCGACGGGGGTCATCGGCCACTCCTTCACCCAGGCGGTGGCGTGGCACCAGGGGGCGCGGGTCGAGGACTCGCGGGTCTTGGCCTGGAGGTAGGTGGGCTCCATGGCGTCGAGTTCGGCGGGCCAAGCGTTTCGTTTCGTCATCGCCTGGATGTGGTCGATGGGGTGGTCCGGGTCGTACATGGAGTGCACGAGGGAGGCGGCCCGGGACTGCCCGAGGGGCTGCCGTACGCGGATGTCGGCCTCGGCGAGCCGGGCGCAGATGTCGGTGAGCTCGCGGGCCATGACGACGGCGAGGCCGGCGTCGCGGTCGAGCTTGCGGGCGCCGGAGGTGTGGCGGGCGGCGCGGGCCATGGCGTTGGCCTCGGCGGCGAGTTCGCGGGTGTAGTGCATGCACGCGACGAGGTAGGCGCGGTGCTGCTCGCTGGAGGTGGAGACCATCGACTGGAGCTGCTCGTACGACTCCTGGAGCCAGCCGGGGGCCTGTGCGTCGCCGCGCTGGGCGACGTCCTTTGCGTGGGCGTCGGGGTCGGCAGGGAGGGTGCGGGCGAGCATCTGGATGCGGGTGACGAAGCCGTCTCCGTTGGCGACGTGCTTGAGCAGCGTGCCGAAACGGTCCACCAGGGCTTCCTGGTCCTCGCTGTCGCGCAGGCCGACGCCGGGGCCCTCGATCTCGATGGCGGCGGTGACGGTGCGGCGGTCGGCGTGCAGGAGGACGGCGATCTCGTCGGGGCCGAAGGGCGCGGAGAGCCAGTTGATCCGGCCGATGCCGGGGGGCGGGCCGACCTCGACCTCGCGGCCGTCGAGTCGTACGCCGGCCTCGGCGGCGGTGGAGCGGTAGGCGGTGCCGCGCTTGAGGGACCGCTTGTAGCTGCGGTTGATTTCAAACCATTTGTAGAAGGTGCGGTGCTTGTACGGGACGTACACGGCGGCGAGCGCGAGGACGGGGAAGCCGGCGAGCAGCGCGATCCGCAGGGGCAGGGCGGGGACGAGGAGTCCGCTCATCATGCCGAGGAAGGCGCCGGCGATGATGAGGGCGATCTCGCCGGTCTCGCGGTTCTTGCCGACGATCGCGTTCGGCCGGGCTCGGCCGATGAGATACGTACGGCGGGGCGCGACCGGCTGGGACTGGGTCGTCAACGCCCTCCACCTCCTGTGCTTCCTGTGGATCCGGTGTTCCTGCGGCTGCTGTGCGGGGTGCCCGCGGTGGGGCTGCTGCTACGCGGCGGGGGTGCGGCGGAGGGGACAGATCCGCCGCCGCCCCCGGCGTTCCCGGCGCTGCCGCGGCTGCTGTGCGCGGCGACTCCGCCGGAGAGCGGGTTGGCGGGGCGTGGGGCGCCGCCGCTGTTCTGGTTGCCTCCGCCGCCGCTGTCGCGGGTGCTGTGGGTCTTGATGCCCTGGGAGACGAGGGAGGCGGGGGAGGAGAGGACGGCCGCGGCGGCGTTCTCGCCGGCGCGGTGGACGCGGTTGTTGCGGGAGGCGACGATCTCGTCGCCGAAGCCGGGGACGAAGCGGTAGATCATCGCGGAGGCGAAGATCGCGAGCAGGATGATCGCGAGCCCGGAGACGACGGCGGAGAAGGAGTCGGGGCCGGTCCCGGAGGAGAGCGCGCCGGCGAGGCCGAGGACGATGACGATGACCGGCTTGACCAGGATGATCGCGATCATGATCCCGGCCCAGCGGCGGACGTGGCCCCACATGTTCTTGTCGACGAGGCCGGAGTAGACGACGACGCCGAGGAGGGCGCCGACGTAGAGCATGACGGCGCGCAGGAAGAGTTCGAGGTAGAGGACGCCGGCGGCGAGGATGCTGACGAGCGAGACGATGATCAGCATGATCGGCCCGCCGCCGATCTGGTCGCCCTTCTGGAGGGCTTCCTTGAAGCTGCCGAAGAAGACGTCGGTCTGTTGACCGGTGCCGGCGGCGATGACTTCGGTGACGGCGTCGGTGGCGTTGACGACGGTGTAGAGGATGAGCGGGGTGAAGGCGGAGGCGAGGACGGTCAGCCAGAGGAAGCCGATGGCCTCGGAGATGGCGGTGGTGAGGGGGACGCCTCGGATGGCTCGCTTGGCGACGGCGAGGAGCCAGAGGAGGAGGGTGAGGAAGGTGGCGGCGGCGAAGACGATGGCGTAGCGGCCGAGGAACTCGAGGTTGGTGAAGTCGACGTCGGCGGTCTCTTTGACGGCCTTGGAGAGCGCGTCGACGATCGAGACGGCGGCGTCGGCGCAGCCGCGGGCGAGGGAGGCGAGGGGGTCGAGGGAGGCGGTGGGGTCGGGGGTGGAGCGGCTGCCGGAGCCGGGTTCGCCGTTGGTGCAGTACTCCTTGGCCGGCCCGATGAGCAGATCGCAGGGATCGTTGTTCGTGCCGGGGGACGGCGTCGGGGTGGGTGTCGGCGCGGCGGTGGCGCGGGCCGCGAACACGAAGACTGCCGTCTGGGCGGCGACGACGGCCGCGATGACGGGGCGGGTGTGACGGGGACTACCGCGCATAGGTGAAGCCTCCGAACTCCTCCACGGCCTTGCTGATCTCGTCGGCGGTGGAGGCGGCGACGTCGCCCGGGACGGGGGCCGGCCCGTCCTTCTGGCTGTCCGCGGAGATCTTCCAGTCGTCGTTCGTCCAGCGCAGGTCGAAGGTCCAGGTCTTCCAGGTGGTGCTGACCGGGTCTGTCGAGCCCGGCCCGGACATGCCGATCAGGCCCGTGTACCAGACGGACACCTTGGCGGTGTCACCGTCGAAGCTCTCGACCTTGGTCCCCACGGGGATCGTCCGCGTGACGAAGGTGTTGCCGGTCGGCGGGTTCCCCTGCGCGTCCAGCCCCAGCCTCTTGAGGAAGTCGGCGGAGTAGGCCTCGTCCTGAGGGCCTTTCAGGCGTGCTGCCGCCTCGGGCGTGTAGACGGTGTCCACGATCTGGTGACGGCTGACCGGTTTGAACATCCCGTCAGAACCCAGCGCCACCGCATAGTTCGACGCCGCGCTCTGCGCCCCCTGCTCGTCCCGTGCGAAGCCCGTCGGGATCGTGCCGTTCTTGCCCGGTACCGGGCGGACGCCTGTCGCGGCTGTGGGGGTCTGTTTGCCCGAGGAGGGGGTGGAGCCTGAGGTGTTGTCCGTGTCCGGGTCGCCGCCGCCTCTGTTCGCGAAGGCGATCGCGGCGATGAGGAGGACCACCACGCCGACCGCCGTGATCAGTGAGCGTGAGCCGCGCGGGCGGCGTGCGGGGGTGTACGGGTCGCCCGTGCCGCCCTCGGGGAGGCGTGTGCGGGTCTGGCCGGAGCCGCCCATGCCGCTGCCGCCGAAGCCGTCGTTGTCGTCGCCGAGGCTCATGGCGAACACGCCCTCTCAACCGTGTGGTGACTGGACATCAGACTGGACATCAGGAAAAGGAACCGACCCCGGAAGTCAGACGGCCATCCCGTACACGATCGTGAACAGCGTTCCCAGCGAGCCGATGATGAAGACGCCGGTCAGGCCGGCCACGATCAGGCCCTTGCCCTGTTCCGCGCTGAACGTGTCCCGGAGCGCGGTCGCGCCGATGCGCTGCTTGGCCGCTCCCCAGATGGCGATGCCGAGACAGAGCAGGATGGCCACGGCCATCACGACCTCAATCATCACCTTGGCTTCATTGCCCAGGCTCCCGAAAGGCCCCCAGTTCGGGGCGATTCCACCGATGATGGTGGTGATGTCGCCCTCTTCGGCCGCCAGGTACATGTAACTCACCGCCCCTGTTGGGTAGTTCGTCGCCCCTGCCCGATGGCATGGGTCATCGCCCTATCTTCGCTGATGAAACCGCTCGCGTGTGACGGCTTGACGGCTCTCTTTACCCGATCCCCGCACATGTGACCGGTCCGACCGTCTTGACCTGCGACGGTGTGGCCGGTTTCTATGCGAGGAAGCGTATGGTCACTCTGTGTATCACGGAGGGTGACTCCGGGCAATGACTGTCGTTGTTGCACTCTTGGGGTGGTGGCGCGGCAGGTCAGGCGTATGACGCGACCAGGCGCGCGAGGTGACGGCCCGCCAGGAGCAGCGGGGTCTCCGAGCGGGTGACCTGCGCGGTGACCTCGGCGCCCTCCAGGGTGTTGATGACCGTCGCCGCGAGGTCCCGGGCCTCGGGGTCGGGGAAGCCGCAGCCGAGGAGCTTGTCCGCGACGACGCGCTGCCAGGCCAGGAACGCCTCGGCGCAGGCGCGTTGGATGGCGTTGTCCGTGCCGAGGGTCTCCAGCGCGGCCGCGGTGACCGGGCAGCCGTCGACCCAGCCGGAGTCGCGGAGTTCGCGGGCCAGGAGGCGGGCGCAGGCGTCGACCGCGGCGGCGGGGTCGTCCTCGTCGTCCAGCGCGGTACGCAGCATCGCGGCGAACTCCTCGCGGCTGTGCGCGATCGCCTCCACCGCCACGGCCTCCTTGCCGCCGCGGAAGAAGTGGTACACGGAGCCGAGGGTGGCCTCCGCCTCCTGGGCGATCTGCTTGATGCCCGTGCCGACGTAGCCCTGGCGCTGGATGAGGCGGGCGGCGGTGACGACGATCCGCTCGCGGGTGCCGCGGGTGCTGGTCTGCATGTGGTGATTCTAGCGATGCGCGCGTAGTGAGTAGAGCGTTCGTTTTAGGAGTGTGCTAGCGTCCGGTTCCGTTGCTGGATAGAGCGTTCGTTCTAGGGAGCTGTCATGCGTCACCAGAACTCCGTCACCGTCATCGGCCTCGGCCCCATGGGGCGCGCCATGGCCGCCGCCTACCTCGATCAGGGCTACGACGTCGCGCTGTGGAACCGCACCCCGTCCCGCGCCGACGAGCTCGTGCGCCGTGGTGCCGTCCTCGCGGCCTCGCCCGGCGAGGCCGTGGCCGCCAACGAGGTCGTCCTCCTCAGCCTCACCGACTACCAGGCCGTGTACGACGTGCTGGGCGGCGTCGATCCCGCCCTTCTCGCCGGGCGGGTCCTCGTCAACCTCAGCTCCGACACCCCCGACCGGGCGCGCGCCGCGGCGGACTGGGTTCGGGAGCGCGGGGCCGTGCAGCTCACCGGCGGGGTCCTCACGCCGCCGTCCGGCATCGGCCGGCCTGGCTCCTCCACCTTCTACAGCGGGCCGCGCGACGCCTTCGAGGCCCACCGCGCCACCCTCGAAGTCCTCACGGAGACCGACCACCGCGGCGAGGACCCCGGGCTCGCCGCGCTCTACTACCAGCTCAACATGGTCATGTTCTGGACCTCCCTGAGCGGCTACTGGCAGGCCCTCGCCCTCGCCGACGCGTACGGCATCACGGCCACGGACCTCCGGCCGCACGCCCTCGGCGCGCTCGACCTCCAGCAGTTCGTGGAGTTCTACGGGCCCCGCGTCGACGCCGGCGACCACTCCGGAGACGTCGACCGCCTCGCCATGGGGCTCGCCAGCGCCGAACACGTCGTGCACACCGTCACCGACGCCGGTGTCGACGCGGCGCTCCCCGCCGCCGTCGCCGACCTCTTCCGGCGCGGTGTCGCGGCCGGGTACGGGGACGCCAGCAGCTCCAGTCTTGTGGAGGTGCTCAAGGGGCGGGAGTCGCACGCCCGCTGACTTTGTCCGAAACGGTGACCGGCAGCCCGTCCGCGGGGCGGGTGCCGCACCTAGACTTGTCGCTCGATGGACTGCCAAGACCCCAGGGGTGGTTGACGGTGCGTAAGGCGCGCAAGGCCTGGCTGGTGGCCGGTGGGGTCTTCGGCGTGTGCCTCGGCTTCGTCGCGCTGCTCGTCGTCGGTACGTACTCCGCCGCCGCCGGACTCATCGGGGGCGCCGGGGACGCCAAGAACGGCACCGTCGCCCTGGCCAAGGGCGCCGTGCCCGCCGCGTACCAGGGTCTGGTGCAGCGGTGGGGGAACCTCTGCCCGGCCATCAACCCGGCCCTGCTCGCCGCCCAGCTCTACCAGGAGAGCGGCTGGAACCCGAGGGTCGTCTCGCCCGCCAACGCCATGGGCATCGCCCAGTTCATCCCCGGCACCTGGGCCGGGCACGGCATCGACGGGGACGGGGACGGCGACCGGGACGTGTGGGATCCCAAGGACGCGATCCCCTCCGCCGCCACCTACGACTGCGAGCTCGCCGGCTATGTGAAGGACGTGCCGGGCGACCCGACGAACAACATGCTCGCCGCGTACAACGCCGGCGCCTACCGGGTCATCAAGTCCGGCGGTGTGCCGCGGATCACCGAGACCCAGAACTACGTCCGCATCATCCGGTCGCTGGAGAAGAGCTTCGCCCGGCCCGTCGGCCGCGTCGAGCCCTCGCGGCAGGCCGCCGGAGCGATCTATTACGCACAGCAGAAGCTCGGCACCCTCTATCTGTGGGGCGGCACCGGCACCGCGGCTCAAAATGGCCGATTCGATTGCTCCGGGCTCACCCAGGCCGCGTACCTCTCGGTCGGGATCGAGCTGCCGCGCGTCGCCAACGACCAGTACAACGCGGGCCCCCATCCCTCCCGCGACGAGCTGCTCCCCGGCGACCTGGTCTTCTTCTCCGACGACCTGACCAACTCCCGCGCCATCAGGCATGTCGGCATCTACGTCGGCGGCGGCTACATGATCGACGCCCCGCGCACCGGGGCCGTCATCCGCTTCGACAAGATCGACACGCCTGACTATTTTGGTGCCACCAGGGTGACGAAGGACGGCGCCGCGGCGCTTCCCACTCATCTGCCGCAGACCTGACGGACCGTGGCTCCCTGGCCGGAACTCTCCGTTAAGCACAGGCCCTGAGCTGCGACGACGAGTCACTCTTCGGTAACGTCAGGGCGATCATCGACTGCGGGCGGAACGCGCGCGTCAGACGGTTCGTTCGATTCACGTGACAAGGCAAGGGGCAGCAGTGGCTGGACTCGCATCGGATGGTTCCAACCCCGATGTCAGCCTGCTCTACGACATCAACGGGCTTGCGCGGGAGGCCCCGCCCTGGCTCGACCGTGTCATGGGCTTCGTGGGCGAGTACGGGATCATGCTCGCCCTCGTCATCGTCGCGCTCTGGACCTGGTGGAGCGTCCGCCGCCGCGACACCCTCGCCGACTCCGTCTCCGGGTTCGCCTCGCTCGTCTGGGCTCCGCTCGCCGCCGGCGTCGCGGTCCTCGTCAACATCCCCATCCGCGGCTTCGTCGAGCGGCCCCGACCGTTCAACGACCACCAGGGCCTCGAAGTCCTCGTCTCCGGCAAGACCGACTTCTCCTTCGTCAGCGACCACGCCACGCTCGCGATGGCCATCGCCGTCGGCGTCTTCATCGCCCACCGCAAGCTCGGCCTCCTCGCGATCGCGCTCGCCTTCGCCGAGGGCTTCTGCCGGGTCTACATGGGCGTTCACTACCCGACCGACGTCATCGGCGGCATCGCCCTCGGTACGGCGGTGGCGCTGCTCCTCGCCCCCGTCGCTCACGCCCTGCTGACCCCGCTCGTCTCCGCGATCGCCCGCTCCCGGCGCGGGGCGCGCCTGGTCCGCTCCCGGAGCGCCGCCGCACGGTCCGCCGTCCCCGAGACGCTCGACATCCCCGAGCCCCGGGTCGGTTCTGGACCTGAGGACAACGACCTCGCCGCCTAGTCGGCAGCTTCGAGCGATCCCCTAAGCCATGCCTTAAACCGTCTGTCGCGTCGCGTCCGTGTGGGCCGCCGCGTCCGTCCGGGCCTTGTCCCTCGATCTTCGCGCCGGGCCGGTCCAACCACAGCTGCAGCGAGCGACAGCGAAAGAGCCGCGTTCCGTCGTGGTGGCGTGGTGCGGAGCTTGGTGGTGCACGCATCCACCGTACTGCGCGTGACGGGTCGCCCGAGCCGTCGTTATGCGGATCGGGCGGGTCCCGGACAGACAGCGGTACGGCGTTGGGGGTTGGCAGGCGATGGTGGTGCGGAGGTACGGGTTCAGAGGCGGGGCGTGGGCCGTCGCCGCCGCACTGATGGCCGGCGGTTGCGCCGGACCCGAGGACCCCGCCCCCGGCGGCGACCCCACCGAGACCGTGCGGGGCGCGGCCGAGGTGCTGACCCGGGCGGGCACCGCCAAGACGAGCACCAGCATGGAGATGGCCACCGGCGGGACGCGGGTCACCATCCGGGGCGAGGGCGCGTACGACTTCCGGCTCCGTACAGGACGGCTCCAGGTCGTCCTGCCCAAGGACGCCGCCGGAGCGGACGAGCACCGGCCCGTCACCGAACTCCTCGTCCCCGGCGCGCTCTACATGAAGAACCGCGGCGCGGGCGTCCCGACCGACAAGTGGGTACGGGTGGACACCACCACCCTGGACGACGGCAACCTCGTCACCGGCGGGGCCACCGACCCGGGCGCCGCCGCCGAGCTGCTGCGCGGCGCGCAGCGCGTGACGTACGTCGGCCAGGTCGACCTGGCAGGGGTGAAAGTCAGCCACTACCGCGGTGTCGCCGACCTCGGGGCGGCCGCTCGGGCCGCCTCGCCGCAGGTGCGCGGCTCGCTCGCCGCGGCGGCGAAAGGGTTCGCCAAGGACTCCGTGCCCTTCGACGCGTACCTCGACGCGGAGGGCCGGCTGCGGAAGGTCCGGCACCAGTTCAGCTTCGCCAACAAGGACCGTACGGTCGCGGTCGCGTCGACGACCCTGCTGTACGGGTTCGGCACCCCCGTCGACGTACGGCTGCCGAGTCGCGGGGACATCTACGCCGGGAAGATCGAGGTATAGCCCGGCGGCGCGAAGCCACCCCCAGGCCATTGCCGAAATGGTCCGGACGAGTCATGCGCGTTGCGTGGCGCGCTCCCTACGCTGGGAGACCGACGCCGGCAGGAAGAGGTGAACGCGCGTGGCCCCGCCCAGTACCGCGACCGTGCCCACGGAACAGGACCGCGTCGCGCTCGCCGAGATCGAGCTGTGCGGTGAGCTGATCATCGCCGCGTCGGCGGCCGACGGGGAGCGGCTCAGCGCGGACCGTATCGACGAGGTGCTGCGGGTCGACGCGAAGCCCGTCGATGCGGAGCCGGTGGTCACGCAGCGGGCGGTCGCGGAGTCGGTCGACACGAAGCCGGTCGACACGGAGCGGGCCGAGCGTTGCTGATCGACCGGGGCGCCGTCGCCGGCGGCCCCGGGCTCTCAGGTACGCAGCATCCGCGCGATGGCCTTGGTGGCTTCCTCGACCTTGGCGTCGATCTCGTCGCCGCCCTTGGTCGCGGCGTCGGCGACGCAGTGCCGCAGGTGCTCCTCCAGGAGCTGGAGCGCGAAGGACTGGAGGGCCTTCGTGGAGGCCGAGACCTGGGTGAGTATGTCGATGCAGTAGGTGTCCTCGTCGACCATCCGCTGCAGACCGCGGATCTGGCCCTCGATCCGGCGGAGCCGCTTGAGGTGCTCGTCCTTCTGCTTGTGGTAGCCGTGCACGCCGTGATCGTGGTCGGTCGTGGGTGCCGTCGTGGGTGCGGAGGCTTCGGGGGTGACCTCGGCCGCCTCGGTGGTCGTCATCGCGTCCTCCCGTTGTCCAGAAAGGGTGTGTATACCCCTCGTGGGTATATGGTACCGATCCCCGCCGATCCGGGCGGGGGCCCGTGCAGATCACTGTGCCTGATGGGCGACACTGAAGGGACGCCGGTTAGCCGTGGCCGGATGATGCGCCTAGCATCAGCCTGA
The DNA here is from genome assembly GCF_042718575.1 of Streptomyces sp. NPDC058579. Classification (NCBI taxonomy): domain Bacteria; kingdom Bacillati; phylum Actinomycetota; class Actinomycetes; order Kitasatosporales; family Streptomycetaceae; genus Streptomyces; species Streptomyces sp. NPDC058579. The sequence goes on along the minus strand of NZ_JBHXPI010000029.1, from coordinate 67,454 downwards.
CCTAAACCCAGCACCCCGAGGACCCCACGTGCGATTTCGTCTGACCCCCAGGGAGACGAGCTTCTACGACATGTTCGCCGCGTCCGCGGACAACATCGTCACGGGCTCGAAGCTCCTGATGGAACTGCTCGGAGCGGAGCCTTCCGCCCGGGCCGAGATCGCGGAGCGGATGCGGGCAGCGGAACACGCGGGTGACGATGCTACCCACGCGATCTTCCACCAGTTGAACTCCTCGTTCATCACACCCTTCGACCGCGAGGACATCTACTCCCTCGCTTCCTCCCTCGACGACATCATGGACTTCATGGAGGAGGCCGTCGACCTGGTCGTCCTCTATAACGTCGAGGAACTCCCCAAGGGTGTCGAGCAGCAGATCGAGGTGCTGGCCCGGGCTGCGGAGCTGACCGCCGAGGCGATGCCGCACCTGCGGACGATGAACAACCTCACCGAGTACTGGATCGAGATCAACCGGCTCGAGAACCAGGCCGACCAGATCCACCGCAAGCTGCTCGCCCATCTCTTCAACGGCAAGTACGACGCCATCGAGGTGCTCAAGCTCAAGCAGATCGTGGACGTCCTGGAAGAGGCGGCCGATGCGTTCGAGCACGTGGCGAACACGGTGGAGACCATCGCGGTCAAGGAGTCCTGAGGCTTCGTGGACACCTTCGCGCTGATCGTGACCATCGGTGTCGCGCTCGGCTTCACATATACGAACGGCTTCCACGACTCGGCGAACGCCATCGCCACCTCGGTCTCGACCCGGGCGCTGACCCCGCGGGCGGCCCTGGCGATGGCCGCGGTGATGAACCTCGCCGGCGCGTTCCTCGGCAGCGGGGTCGCCAAGACGGTCAGTGAGGGCCTGATCGAGACGCCGCACGGCGACAAGGGGATGGGCATCCTCTTCGCCGCGCTCGTCGGCGCGATCATCTGGAACCTGGTCACCTGGTACTTCGGTCTGCCGTCCTCCTCCTCGCACGCGCTGTTCGGCGGCATGGTGGGCGCGGCGCTCGCGGGCGGTACGGAGGTGATCTGGGGCGGCGTGCTCGACAAGGTCATCATCCCGATGTTCATCTCGCCGGTGGTCGGTCTGGTCGCCGGTTACCTGGTCATGTGCCTGATCATGTGGATCTTCCGCAAGTCCAACCCGCACAAGGCGAAGCGCGGTTTCCGTATCGCCCAGACGGTGTCGGCGGCGGGCATGGCCCTCGGCCACGGTCTGCAGGACGCCCAGAAGACGATGGGCATCGTGGTGATGGCCCTGGTCATCGCCGATGTGCAGCAGTCGGGCGACGACATCCCGGTGTGGGTGAAGATCGCGTGCGCCGTGATGCTCTCGCTGGGTACGTACGCGGGTGGCTGGCGGATCATGCGGACGCTCGGCCGGAAGATCATCGAGCTGGACCCGCCGCAGGGGTTCGCGGCGGAGACGACGGGCGCGACGATCATGTTCGGCTCGGCGTTCCTCTTCCACGCGCCGATCTCGACGACGCACGTCATCACGTCCGCGATCATGGGCGTGGGGGCGACGAAGCGGGTGAACGCGGTGCGGTGGGGTGTCGCGAAGAACATCATCCTGGGGTGGTTCATCACGATGCCGGCGGCTGCGCTGGTCGCGGCGCTCAGTTATTACGTGGTGCGGCTGTTCTTCGGGTGACGGCCGACTTCGGGTGACGGCCGGAAGGCCGACGCCCCCCTGGGGCAAATGGTTGGGCCCGGCTCTCCTGTTGGAGAGCCGGGCCCATTCGTCTTGCGGTGGCACCGCCATGCAGCACCGCAGGACGTGTTACCCGGAATCGTGGTGACCCTGTGCCGGGGGCGTTGGTGGTTGCCCCCGGTGGTGGGTACACACGTGCCGGATGTCTGTTTATCCGAAGCGGCCCGAGATGTAGTCCTCGGTCGCCTGGACAGTCGGGTTGGAGAAGATGCGCTCCGTGTCGTCCAGCTCGATGAGCTTGCCCGGCTGGCCCACGGCCGCCAGGTTGAAGAAGGCCGTGCGGTCCGAGACGCGGGCGGCCTGCTGCATGTTGTGCGTGACGATGACGATCGTGAACCGTTCCTTCAGCTCACCGATCAGGTCCTCGATCGCGAGCGTCGAGATCGGGTCGAGGGCCGAGCAGGGCTCGTCCATCAGCAGGACGTCGGGCTCGACCGCGATCGCGCGGGCGATGCACAGACGCTGCTGCTGACCGCCGGAGAGGCCGGAGCCCGGCTTGTTCAGCCGGTCCTTGACCTCGTTCCAGAGGTTCGCGCCCTTGAGGGAGCGCTCGACGATCTCGTTGAGCTCGGCCTTCTTGTACGAGCCGTTGAGCCGCAGGCCCGCCGCCACGTTGTCGAAGATCGACATGGTGGGGAACGGGTTCGGGCGCTGGAACACCATGCCGACCGTGCGGCGCACGGCGACCGGGTCGACCCCGGCGCCGTACAGGTCCTGGTCGTCCAGGAGGACCTTGCCCTCGACGCGGCCGCCGGGGGTGACCTCGTGCATGCGGTTGAGGGTGCGGAGGAACGTGGACTTGCCGCAGCCGGAGGGGCCGATGAAGGCCGTCACCGAGCGGGGCTCGACCGTCATGGAGATGTCGTCGATCGCCTTGTGGGCGCCGTAGTACGCGGAAAGGCCGCTGACGTCGATTCGCTTGGCCATATCAATTCACTTCCAGGGTCGCCGCGTCAGCGGCTGGTCTTGGGGGCCTTCCAGCGGGCGATGCCGCGGGCCACCATGTTGAGGATCATGACGAAGGCGATCAGGACGAGCGCGGCGCCCCAGGCACGGGACACGGCGGCGTCGGTGCCGACCGCGTACTGCTCGTACACGTAGAGCGGCAGCGAGGACTGGGCGCCTTCGAAGGGGTTCGGGTTGATCAGCTTCGTACCGAACACGAGGAGCAGGACGGGGGCCGTCTCACCGGTGATGCGGGCGACCGCGAGCATGACGCCCGTGGTGATGCCGCCGATCGCGGTGGGCAGGACCACCTTCAGGATCGTGCGCCACTTCGGGATGCCGAGTGCGAGGGAGGCCTCGCGCAGCTCGTTCGGGACGAGCTTGAGCATCTCTTCGGTGGAGCGGACGACGACCGGCATCATCAGGATCGCGAGGGCCATCGCGCCGGCGAATCCGGAGGGCCCGAAGCCCAGCATCAGATTCCAGGTGGCGAGGATGAACAGACCCGCGACGATCGACGGGATGCCCGTCATGACGTCGACGAAGAAGGTGACGGCCTTGGCGAGCTTCCCGCCGCCGTACTCGACGAGGTAGACCGCGGTCAGCAGGCCGATCGGCGCGGCGATCAGGGTCGCGATGGCGACCTGCTCGATCGTGCCGAGCAGCGCGTGGTAGACACCGCCGCCGGCCTCGGCGTCGAGGACGCCGTTCATCGAGTGGCTCAGGAAGTACGGGTCGAGGACCGCGATGCCCTTGCTGATCGTGACCCAGGCCAGCGAGAGCAGCGGGATGACGGCCAGGATGAAGCAGACCCAGACGAGGCTGGTGGCGACGCGGTCCTTGGCCTGACGGCTGCCCTCGACCTTGGAGGTGATCGCGTACGTCCCGAGGACGAAGAACAGCGCGGCGATCAGGCCCCACTGGATGCGGCTGTGCCAGCCGGCTGCGAGGCCCAGGCCGACGGCCGCGGCGATCGAGCCGATGGCGATGGCGAACGGAGTCCACTTGGGGAGCCGGGCGTGGCTGAGCGGATCGCGCTTCACGGCGATTTTCACGGGCGGGCGATCCTGTATGGCGTTGTGGCTCATGCGTTGGCCCCCGAGTACTCCTTGCGGCGACCGATGATCCACCGGGCCGCGCCGTTGACCAGCAGCGTGATGACGAAGAGGACCAGACCGGAGGCGATCAGGGCGTCACGGCCGAAGCTGTCGGCCTCGTTGAACTTCGCCGCGATGTTCTGCGCGAAGGTGCCGCCGCCCGGGTCGAGGAGGTGGCCCGAGAGGAGGAAGCTCGGGGAGAGGACGACGGCGACGGCCATCGTCTCGCCGAGCGCGCGGCCGAGGCCGAGCATCGAGGCGCTGATGATGCCGGAGCGGCCGAAGGGGATGACCGACATCCGGATGACCTCCCAGCGCGTGGCGCCGAGGGCGAGGGCGGCCTCTTCCTGCATCTGCGGGACCTGGAGGAAGACCTCACGGGTGACGTTGGTGATGATCGGCAGGATCATGATCGCCAGCAGGATGCCCACGGTGAAGAGGTTGCGGGCGGGGCCGTCGCTGGCCTTGTCGAAGATGTAGGTCCAGCCGAAGTACTCGTTCAGCCACTTGTTGAGGCCGTCGAGGTACGGGACCAGGAAGATCGCGCCCCACAGGCCGTAGATGATGCTGGGGACGGCGGCGAGCAGGTCGACCACGTACGCGAGCGGCTTGGCCAGCTTGCGCGGGGCGTAGTGCGAGATGAAGAGCGCGATGCCGATCGCGACCGGCACGGCGATGAGCATCGCGATGATCGACGAGACGATCGTGCCGAAGGCGAGGACCGCGATGCCGAACACCGGCGGGACGCCGGCCGGGTTCCACTCGAAGGTGGTGAAGAAGTTCGTGGAGTCCTTGGAGATGGCAAGGATCGCGCGGTAGGTGAGGAAGCCCGCGATCGCGGCCATGATCACCAGGAGGGTGATGCCGGAACCTCGGGACAGCCCGAGGAAGACCCGGTCTCCCGCGCGCGTCGAGCTCTTGGCTCGGCGGCTGTTTCGTATGGGTGGTGTGGTTGTCGTAACCATCGGTCTCTCCGGTCTGCGGAGCCGGTACGTGCGTACGGCTCCTGGCGGCGGTGCACCGGATGCCGAGGCCGGTCCGTCACCCGTGGGTGGCGGACCGGCCCCGGCCGGGGATCAGGACAGGGTGGGGACGATCTCGCGGACCTTGGCCGCGATGTCGGCCGGGAGCGGGGCGTAACCGGCCTCGGAGAGGATCTTCTGACCCTCCTCGGAGACGGTGTAGTTGAGGAATGCCTTCAGGGTCGGCAGGGTCTCCGCCTTGTTGCCCTTGTCGCAGGCGATCTCGTAGGTGACGAGGATCAGCGGGTAGGCACCCTCGGCCTTGGTGGCGTAGTCGAGGGAGAGCGCCATGTCGGAGCCGGTGCCCTTGACCTTGGCGGCGGCGATCGCCTTGGAGGCGTTCTCCGAGGTGGCCGCGACCGGGGCAGCGGCGCCGGTGTTCAGGCTGACCGTGCTGATCTTGTTGGCGGTGGCGTAGGAGAGCTCGAAGTAGCCGATGGCGCCTTCGGCGTCCTTGACCGCGGTGGCGACACCGGAGGAGCCGTTGGCGGCCTGGCCACCCTGGGCCGGCCACGACTTCGACTTCGGGTCGTGCTTCCAGTCGGCCGGGGCGGCCGTCGAGAGGTACTTGCCCAGGTTCTGGGTGGTGCCCGACTCGTCGGAGCGGTGGAAGGCCTGGATCGTGCTGTCGGGCAGCTTGGCGCCCGGGTTCAGCTTGGCGATCGCCGGGTCGTTCCACTTGGTGATCTTGTTGTCGAAGATCTTGGCGAGGGTGGTGGCGTCCAGGACCAGGTTGTCCACGCCGTCCAGCTTGTAACCGATGGCGATGGGGCCACCGACCATCGGGAGGTTGATGCCCTTGCCGGTCTTGCAGATCTTCGCGGACTCGGCGACCTCCTCCTCCTTCAGCGCGGAGTCGGAGCCGGCGAACGCGACCTGGCCCTGGTTGAACTTGGTGATACCGCCGCCGGAGCCGATGGCCTGGTAGTTGACCTCGACGCCGTCACAGGCCTCCTGGAAGTTCTTGACCCAGAGGTCCATCGCGCCCTTCTGCGCGGAGGAGCCCGCGGCGAGGAGCTGGCCCTTGGCGCCGTCGCACTTGATGTTCGACGCGGCCGCCGAGGTCTTGTCGCCGTTCGGCTTGGTCCCGGCGTTGTCGTCCGAGCCACACGCCGAGAGGACGAGGGCGCCGGAGACGACGAGGGCACCGATCGCGGAGGCGCGAAGCCCGTTCATGCGCGAAAGCTTCACTTTCGGGTGTTCCTTCCAGAAGCCGCCAGCCGCGGACCGGGTGTCCTGAACGTTTTACGGCGGCGTGTGTCGGGGTGAGGGCGCGGCGCTGTGCCTGTGCACCCTGTACGACCGAAATTAGGCAGAACAGGTGAAGCGGCCGACGGTTGAGAGTGAACGGAAAGTGAACCGTGCCGGAAGGGCGGGTGCGGAGCCCTCGGGAGGGTGGCGGTACGGGTACGGGGGGTGGTGGCGGTGGGGCGCGAGGGGTGGTGGCGGTCCGGGTACGAGGGCCGGCGGTGCGGGTGCGACGCGGGGTGGGCGGCGGCCGGGCGGGGTCCGGCGGAACGCCTGCCCACTAGTGGGTCGACTGATGCGACAGGAGCGCGTCGAGCAGCTCCCTGTCCCTCGGCTGGGTCAATCGCGCCCGTGCCCGCTCCGGGGCGAGCCAGACCAGGCGGTCGACCTCCTTCGACGGGGCGAAGGCACCGCCCAGGGCCAGGGCCGACCAGTACGTGACCTCCTTCGGGCGCCCGTTCGCCAGGTAGCGGACCATGGGCAGGCGCGGGCCGAGGGCGCAGGAGTGGCCCGTCTCCTCCCGTACCTCCCGCCGCGCGCACTCCTCCGGGGTCTCGCCGCGCTTGAGCTTGCCCTTGGGGTGCGACCAGTCGTCGTACTTGGGCCGGTGGACCAGGGCGATGTCGATGCCGCGGCCCGAGGGGGCGGGGCGCCACAGGACGCAGCCCGCCGCCCGGACCACCCGGTTCAGGCGCTCGTGGTTCACGGGACCGGCGCCGTGGCGTGCTGCCAGGCGCGCTGGAAGGCGAAGCGGGCGGCCTCGACCTCGTGGCGCTGGTCCGCGTGGAGGACGCCCAGGGCGTACGCGGTCGCCGGGGCGATGCGCGGGGTGCGGGCCGCGCCCGCCGCGGCGGCGGCCGCCTCGGAGGCGTCGCGGTGCCGGTTCAGGGCCCGGCCGGCCTCGTCGAGGACCGGGTCGGGCGGTGCGTCGCCCTGGAGGACCTCGCAGGCGTACCGGTGCAGGCGGAGCAGCAGCCGGGCCTGGTGCCAGGGCGCGTCCTGGGTCTCGCCGGCCGCGAGGGCGAGGGCGTCGGCGTTGTACGGGTGGGCCGCGCGGGCCAGCGGCAGGCCGCCGACCGCGTCGAGCAGCCGGCGCTCGACGACCGCGGCCGGCGCGTCGAGGACCTCGACCGCCTGGGCCGCCCCCGCGGGGCCCAGCGGTACCTCGGAGGCCAGGAGCGCGACGGCGTCCGCGACCGCGTGGAAGCGGGAGGAGCCGAGCGCCTGGAGCGCGGCCGAGTGGGCGCGCGTACGGCCCAGGGTGAGCTGGCGTTCCAGGAGGGCGCCGGCCCGGGCGGCGCCGACCGTCAGGCCGGAGCTCTCGGCGCCGCGCGCGGCAGGCACCGGCCCGCCGGGACCGTGGCCGCCGTTGCCGTGCCCCCCGTTACAGTGGCCGCCGCTGCCGTGGCTGCCGTTACCGTGTCCGCCGCTCGACAGGCGGGACAGCGCGTCCACGAGCCGGACGAGCCGGGCGGTGCAGGCGTGCTCCAGGGCGAGCGTCCCGGAGAGCCAGGCCAGCTCCGTGCGCAGCTGGTCGGCCCAGGAGGCGTCCAGGAGCGGCCGGAAGGTGTGCAGCGTTCCGCCGATGCGCCGGGCGGCCGCCCGCAGCGCGCGGGCGGCCTCCTCCGAGCCGGTCGTGTCCGCCCCGGCCTCCGTGTGCAGGCGCAGGGCGCGCAGGAAGTCACCCGCCCGCGCCTGGAGATAGGGGGAGAGGACCTCGCCCGCCGAGACGCCCGTGGTGACGCCATCGCTGACACCCGTGCCGGTGGCGTCCGCGGTGGCCGCGAGGTGGTCAGGGTTGTGCACGCCGGCGCCTCCGCGCGTCGATGAGCATCTCCTGGACGTGCCGCAGCGGCTGGCCTTCGGGATCGGTCGCGTGCCGCGTCCAGTTCCCGTCCGGGCCGAGGTGCCAGGAGGAGGTGGTGTCGGACATTCCGGTCTCCAGGAGCCGGGTCAGGGCCGCCCGGTGGGCCGGGTCGGAGACCCGGACCAGGGCCTCGATGCGCCGGTCGAGGTTCCGGTGCATCATGTCGGCGCTGCCGATCCAGACCTCGGGCTCGCCGCCGTTGCCGAAGGCGAAGATCCGGGAGTGCTCCAGGAAGCGGCCGAGGATCGAGCGGACCCGGATGTTCTCGGAGAGGCCGGCGACGCCCGGGCGGATCGCGCAGATGCCGCGGACCCAGATGTCGACCGGTACGCCCGCCTGCGAGGCCCGGTAGCAGGCGTCGATGATGGCCTCGTCGACCATCGAGTTGACCTTGATCCGGACGTACGCCGGGCGGCCCGCGCGGTGGTGCGCGATCTCCTTGTGGATCCGGGAGACGAGCCCGTCGCGCAGCGACTTCGGCGCGGTGAGCAGCCGGCGGTAGGTCTCGCGGCGGGAGTAGCCGGAGAGCCGGTTGAACAGGTCGGACAGGTCGGCGCCGACCTGCGGGTCGGCGGTGAGCAGACCGAGGTCCTCGTAGAGCCGGGCCGTCTTCGGGTGGTAGTTGCCGGTGCCGACGTGCGAGTACCGGCGCAGGACGTCGCCCTCCTGGCGGACCACCAGCGACAGCTTGCAGTGCGTCTTCAGCCCGACGAGGCCGTAGACGACGTGGCAGCCGGCCTCCTCCAGCTTCCGCGCCCACTTGATGTTGGCCTGCTCGTCGAAGCGGGCCTTGATCTCGACGAGGACGAGGACCTGCTTGCCGCTCTCGGCGGCGTCGATCAGCGCGTCGACTATCGGCGACTTGCCGGAGGTCCGGTACAGCGTCTGCTTGATCGCGAGGACGTCCGGGTCCGCGGCCGCCTGCTCCAGGAAGGCCTGGACGGAGGTGGAGAAGGAGTCGTACGGGTGGTGCAGCAGCACGTCCCGCTCGCGCAGCGCCATGAAGATGTCGGGCGCGGAGGCCGACTCGACCTCGGCCAGGTCCCGGTGGGTGCCGGCGACGAACTTCGGGTACTTCAGCTCGGGCCGGTCGAGGGAGGCGATCCCGAAGAGTCCGGTCAGGTCGAGCGGGCCGGGCAGCGGGTAGACCTCGGCGTCGGAGATCTTCAGCTCGCGGACGAGCAGGTCCAGGACGTACGGGTCGATGGACTCCTCGACCTCCAGGCGGACCGGCGGGCCGAAGCGGCGGCGCAGGAGCTCCTTCTCCAGGGCCTGGAGCAGGTTCTCGGCGTCGTCCTCCTCGACCTCCAGGTCCTCGTTCCGGGTCACCCGGAACATGTGGTGGGCCAGCACCTCCATGCCGGGGAAGAGCTCCTCCAGGTGCGCGGCGATGACGTCCTCCAGCGGGACGTAGCGCTGCGGGGAGGCCTCCAGGAAGCGGGAGAGCAGGGGCGGCACCTTGACGCGCGCGAAGTGGCGGTGGCCGCTGACCGGGTTGCGTACGACGACGGCCAGGTTGAGGGAGAGGCCGGAGATGTACGGGAAGGGGTGCGCGGGGTCGACGGCCAGCGGGGTGAGGACCGGGAAGATCTGCTGGCGGAACAGGGTGAAGAGGCGCGCCTGCTCCTTCTCGGTCAGCTCGGGCCAGCGGATGAGGTGGATGCCCTCGTCGGCCAGGGCGGGGGCGACGTCCTGCTGGTAGCAGGCGGCGTGCCGGGCCATGAGCTCGCGCGAGCGGGTCCAGATCAGCTCCAGAACCTCGCGGGGCTGCAGGCCGGAGGCGGAACGGTTGGCGACGCCGGTCGCGATGCGGCGCTTGAGACCGGCCACGCGGACCATGAAGAACTCGTCGAGGTTCGACGCGAAGATGGCGAGGAAGTTAGCCCGTTCGAGGAGGGGCGTGGTGGGATCCTCGGCGAGTTCCAGGACGCGCTCGTTGAACGCGAGCCAGCTGCGCTCGCGGTCGAGGAAGCGGCCCTGGGGCAGCTCGCCCGAGCTCTCGTCCTCGTAGCCGTCGAGGTCGGCGTCCAGATCGGGGTCGAGGTCGGAGCCTCGGGCGCCCGCGACGGTGGTGGGGCGGTGCGCGGCTATCGAGCCGACGGTCGGCTGCGCGGCCGGTTCGCCCTTCCTGTCGCTGGTCGCGGACTTCCTCCCGGACGTCCTGGCGGACGCCTTGGCGTTCTTCGCGGCCGGCGTCGCGGCGGGTGTCGCGGACGTCGGGGCGGAAGGGGTGGCGGACGGCTGGACCGGGACCTCGGCGGGCTGCTTGCTCATGGCCCCATTCTTCCGCGCGAACGGCTGGTCGGGCGCGTCGGAGCGGGCCGTGGGCACGGGCAGTCTCCCTTTCGGGAGCGCCTGGGCGGGAGGAGGCACGGCGGGCTTCATTGCGTGAGCGTCGCAAGCGCGTCTGAATGGCTGGTAACGAGGACATGTCGTACAGGAATCGGGGGTGGGGCCCCTGGAGGGCCCCACCGGCCGATTTTCCGTGGCCTGATTCGTACGGTACGGGGTCGGGGCGCGGCCGTACATGCCCCGGGGGGCGGCTACCCGTGCCGGGTGCGCAGGATGCGGAAGGCGGCGAAGAGGGCGAGGGCGGCGAGGGCGAGGGCGATGCCGGTCTCGATGAGCTGGAGGGGCCAGTAGTACGACGCCGGGTAGTAGTCCGAGAAGTGGCTGGCCACGTGCACGTCGTCGCGGCAGAGGGTGGGGTCGTAGGGCTCGGAGCAGTACCAGCCCTCCAGACGCGCGCCGGTGTTGGTGAGCAGGCCGGAGTCGGCCGGCCGGGCGTCTTCCGGCACCATGGCCATGGCCGGGCCGCCCGGTGCGAACGGCGCGGTGACGGTGCGGACGGGCAGCCAGTCCCAGCGGAGCGAGCCCATGACCAGCAGGACGAGGCCGGTGACGGCGCCGGCCGCGGCCATGGCGACGACGGTACGGCGGATCAGCTGGCCGAGGACGGCGCCGACGGCCACGGCGAGCACGGCGTAGGCGACGAGGACGGGCCCCGAGGACTCGAAGACGCCCTGGTCGTACCACTGGAACCGGTACGTGCCGGTGACGTTGCCCCAGCCGAGCCGGAACGCGCCGATCAGCAGGATCGTCCCGGCAAGCGTCACCACGCCCGCGACCAGCAGCTTCGACGCCAGCCAACGGGTCGGCGTCACGGACTGGGTCAGGGCGAGCTTGTACGTCCCCGACTCCAGCTCGCGGGCGAGCAGCGGGCCCGCGACGAACGCGGCGACGAGCAGCGGGACGAAGTGGATCCCGGTGGCGGCCAGGTCCATGGCGGCGCGCAGCAGCGAGTGGCCGTGGTCCTCGTCCGTGCCGACCGTGCGGGAGTCCCAGTAGCGGAGCCAGGCCACGGACACGAGGCTCAGCGCCACGGCGGCGCCCGCGAGGACAAGGGCTCTGCGGTGCTGGCGGACCGTCACCCAGTACGGGCCCTTCAGGGGCAGGGTGCTCATGCGGAGGCTCCTTCGGGGGTCGACTCGGGGGTCTTCTCGGAGGTCGACCCGGGGGTCTTCTCGGGGTTCCTCGAGGCGCGGAGGTGGGCGAGGAGGAGGTCCTCCAGGGTGGGTTGCGTGGTCTCCCAGGGCCCCTCGACGCGGCCCTCGCGGCGGACCAGGGCGGTGAGTTGACGGCCCGTCGTGCGGGAGTCGACGACCGTGTGCGGGGCCAGGTCGGCGACCGGGCCGCGCAGGAGCACGTGCGCGGCGAGGAGGTCCTCGATCGGGCCGTCGAGGCGGACGCGGCCGTCGTCCACCAGGAGCAGGTGGTCGCAGGCGCCCTCCAGCTCGGTGAGGATGTGCGAGGACATGACGACGGTCGTGCCGCGCTCGGCCGCGTCGGCCATCAGGACGCCCATGAGCTCGTGCCGGGCCAGCGGGTCGAGGTCGGCCATCGGCTCGTCCAGGAGCAGGAGTTCGGGGCGCTTGCCGAGGGCCAGGGCGAGGGCCACGCGGGTGCGCTGGCCGCCCGAGAGGGTACGGATCCGTGCCCCGGGGTCCAGGGGCCCCGCGGCGACGACGCGGTCCGCGACCGCCCCGTCCCAGCGGTCCGGGTTCAGCTCGCGGCCCATCCTGAGCGTCTCGGCGACCGTGAGCTGCGGGTAGAGCGGCTTGTCCTGGGCGACGTACGCGAGGTGCTCGCGGGCGGGTGCCCGGAGCGTGCCCTCGGTGGGGCGGAGCAGGCCCGCCGCGAGGGTCAGGAGCGTGGACTTGCCCGCGCCGTTGGGGCCGACGAGCGCGCACACCCGGCCGGCCGGGAGCGCGAACGTGCACTCCCGCAGGGCCCAGCGGCCGCCGCCGCCCCGTCCTCCGTACCGCTTGCCGAGGCCCTCGGTGCTCAGGGCCGTACCACTGGTCATGCTTCCCCCTGTCATGCGTCCCCCTCGAAGAATTCCTTCAGTACGGAAGTGAAGAGCGCGGCCACGTCCTCGCGCTCCAGGCCCTCCGCGCGGGCCCGGCGCGCCCAGTCGGCGAGTTCGCCGCGCAGCGGCGACTCGGCGGGGGCGGCTCCGAGCGTCGCCCGGACGAAGGTGCCCAGGCCCCGGCGGGCCTCGACGAGGCCGGCGCGCTCCAGTTCGCGGTAGGCCTTGAGGACCGTGTTCGGGTTGATGGCCGTCGCCTCGACGACCTCGCGCGCGGTGGGCAGCTGGTCGCCCGGCTCCAACAGGCCCATCCGGAGGGCCTGTTCGGTCTGCTGGACGATCTGGAGGTAGGTGGCGACCCCGCTGCGCCGGTCGATCCGGTACTCGAGCACGTTCTTTCCACCACCCTTTCACTAATCAAGTAGTGAAAGGGTGGTGGAAGAGAGGGGGCGGTGTCAACCGCCCCCTCCCGAAACCCGGTTACCGGCTACCGGTTACCCGTTCACGACTCCGTGCGGTACATCAGGTCCACCTCGTGCGTCACGAAGCCGAGCCGCTCGTACACCGTCACGGCCGCCGTGTTGTCCGCGTCCACGTACAGCATCGCCGTCGGCAGCCCCTGCGCCGCCAGGTGCCGCAGGCCGATCGCCGTCAGCGCCTTGCCGAGGCCGCCGCCCTGGGCGTCGGGCAGGATCCCGATCACGTACACCTCGCCGAGCTGGTCCTCCGCGTGGGTCTTCGTCCAGTGGAAGCCGATCAGCCGGCCGTCCTTCTCCGCGAGGAAGAAGCCCTTCGGGTCGAACCACGGCTCTGCCGTCCGGTCGTCGAGGTCCCGCTGGGTGAGCGAGCCCTGCTCCGGGTGGTGGGCGAAGGCCGCCGCGTTGACGGCCAGCCAGGCCGCGTCGTCCTGGCCCGGCACGAAGGTGCGGACCGTGACGCCCTCGGGCAGCACAGGCTCGGGGATGTCGAGCGGGACCAAGGCGCGGCGCAGCTGGCGCAGTTCGCGGAACAGGGTCAGGCCGAGGACCTGCGCCAGGTGCCTGGCCGCCGACTTCCCGCCGTGCGCCCACACCCGCAGCCGCTTGCCCGAGGCCGCGAGCAGCGCGGTGCCGAGCGCCCGCCCGTGCCCCCGGCCCCGGTGCGTCGGGTGGACGACGAGCTCGGCGGCCGGGGCCTCCACGGGGTCGGTGTCCTCCATCTGGGCGTAGCCGTAGAGGTTCGAGCCGACGGTGAGCAGGAAGTGCCGAACGCCCTCGCGCCGGCCGTGCCGCAGATACAGCCGCCCCTGCTCGGACACGGCGTGGACGCCGTCCGCGCGGTCGGCCGCCTCCAGCAGGTCGAGGACGTCGCTCACCTGCTCGGGCGAGAGCTCGTCGAGAGTGTGGATCTGCCGACCGGGTTCGATGGCCGGTGCCGCGTCAGGAGTCATGCACCGAGCCTACGGAATCAACCTAGTTGTAACCCGGCACCCCCTGTTGCGCTACGCGCGTTGACTCTAGGCTGCGCTGGCACGTCAGCAGTCGAATGAGCAGTCGAGTGGCGCCGCACGACGGGGCGCGGGGACAAGGGGAGCGATGGCAGCGACACCGAAGAAGAAGAGGACAGCGGCGCGGATACTCGCCGTCGGCGCGGGGCTCGCCACCGTCGGCGCGCTCGTGGCCGCGCTGCCCGCGGGCGCCTCGGGGACGAAGGACGACCGGGGCGGCAAGGGCCACGGCTACGGCTACGGGCGCTACGTCGACGTCCAGCTGCTCTCCTTCAACGACCTGCACGGGAACCTGGAGCCGCCGACGGGCTCGGCCGGCCGGGTCACCCAGATCCAGCCCGACGGGACGACGAAGACCATCGACGGTGTCGGTGGCGTCGAGTACCTGGCCACGCACCTGCGTGAGGCCCGTAAGGGCAACCCGTACTCCGTCACCGCCGCCGCCGGCGACATGATCGGCGCCTCGCCGCTGGTCTCCGGGCTCTTCCACGACGAGCCGACCGTCGAGGCGATGAACCGCCTGAAGCTCGACGTCAGCTCGGTCGGCAACCACGAGTTCGACGAGGGCGCGCGCGAGCTGGCCCGGATGCAGAACGGCGGCTGCCACCCGACCGCCGGCTGCTTCGAGAAGGGCAAGCGGTTCAAGGGGGCGCAGTTCCCCTACCTCGCGGCCAACGTGACCAACGAGAAGACAGGTCGCCCGATCCTCGACCCGTACTTCATCTGGGAGCGCAACGGGGTCAAGGTCGGCTTCATCGGCGTCACCCTGGAGGGCACCGCCGACATCGTCTCCGCCGAGGGCATCAAGGGCCTGAAGTTCGGCGACGAGATCGAGACGATCAACAAGTACACGAAGATCCTGGAGCGCAAGGGCGTCAAGTCGATCGTCGCGCTGCTCCACGAGGGCGGCGTGCCGGCCTCGGGCTCGTACAACTACAACTGCGACAGCCCCGGCCCCGGTGACGGCATCTCGGGCCCGATCGTCGACATCGCCAAGAAGGTCAGCCCGCAGGTCGACGCGCTGGTGACCGGCCACACCCACCAGGCGTACGCGTGCACCATCCCGGACCCGTCCGGCAAGCCGCGCACGGTGACCTCGGCGGCCTCCTTCGGCAAGCTGTACACCGACACGACGCTCACCTACGACCGTCGCTCGAAGGACATCGTCCGTACGGCCGTCTCCTCCGCGAACCACGTCGTCACCCGTGACGTGGCCAAGGCCGAGGACATGACCCGGCTGATCGACCGCTGGAAGACGCTGGCCGCGCCGATCGCGAGCCGCCCCGTCGGCTTCGTCTCCGGCGACATCGACAACCCCTTCGACGCGCCCGAGAAGCCGCTGGGCAACCTGATCGCCGACGCGCAGCTCGAGGGCATGGCCCCGGCCGACAAGGGCGGCGCCCAGCTGGCCCTGATGAACCCGGGCGGCGTGCGCGCGCCGCTGGTCCACAAGGCGTCGGCCGGTGAGGGCGACGGCGTGGTGACCTACGGCGAGGCGTACACCGTCCAGCCGTTCACCAACATGATGACCGCCGTCGACCTGACCGGCGCCCAGCTCATCACCACGCTCCAGCAGCAGGTCAGCGGCCCGAACCAGGCCGCCCCGAAGATCCTCCAGGTGTCGAAGGGCTTCACGTACACCCTGGACCTGACGAAGACCGGCGCCGACCGGATCGTCGTGTCCTCGGTGAAGCTGAACGGCGAGGCGATCGACCCGTCGAAGACCTACCGGGTCGCGATGAACGAGTTCCTGGCCGGTGGCGGTGACGGCTTCGCCGTCCTGAAGGAGCACAAGAACAAGCTGGTCGGCGCCTCCGACCTGGACCTGTTCACCGCCTACCTCGGCGCCCACTCCTCCGCGAGCGCCCCGCTGGCCCCGCCGGCCACGGGCCGGATCACGGTCGTCAAGTAACACCGCGACGCCCAGGGGCGGTGGATCGTTTCTACGGTCCGCCGCCCCTTTCCCGTACCCGGGAGTACGCGACCCTGGCGCTGGTTGACGCGTACGCGTCATACTCCGCGCATGGACCGACGACGCTTTCTCGCGGGAGCCGCGGCAGCCGGTGCCGTCCTCCTGGTGGGAGCCCCGCCCGCGCGGGCGCTCGCCACCCAGGACTGGATGGCCGGCCACGGCGACCCCACCCCGCTCCAGAAGCTCACCATCCCCGGCACCCACGACTCCGGCGCCCGCTTCGGCGGCCCCTGGGCCGAGTGCCAGAACACGACCGTGGCGCAGCAGCTCGCCGCCGGAATCCGCTTCCTGGACGTCCGCTGCCGGGTCACCGGCGGCTCCTTCGCCATCCACCACGGCGCGGCGTACCAGAACATGATGTTCGGCGACGTCCTCGTCGCCTGCCGCGACTTCCTCGCCGCCCACCCCTCCGAGACCGTTCTCATGCGGGTCAAGCAGGAGTACTCCTCGGACTCCGACGCCACCTTCGGCGCGGTCTTCACCGACTACCTCGACAACCGGGGCTGGCGCTCCCTCTTCCGTATCGGCGACACCGTCCCCACCCTGGGCGAGGCCCGCGGCAAGGTCGTCCTCGTCGCCGACAACGGCGGGCTGCCCGGCCTCAAGTGGTGGGACGGCGGAGCCATCGCGATCCAGGACGACTGGAACGCCCTGCCGAACGCCAAGTACCCGAAGATCGAGGCCCACTTCCGCGGTGCCGTCGCCCAGCCCGGCAAGCTGTACATCAACTTCGTCTCGACGTCCGCCTCGCTGCCGCCGCGCTGGAACTCCGACAACCTCAACCCGCGCGTCCACGGCTTCCTCGACGGTACGGCGAACGGCTGGAAGGGCCTCGGCATCGTCGTCATGGACTACCCGAACACCCGCTCAGGCCTGGTCGACTCCCTCATCCGCCACAACTGACGGCGGGGGCGTCGGCGCGCCCGGCAGTCGCAGGACCGCCACCGTGCCGCCGCCCTCCGCCGCCGTCAGCTCCACCGTGCCGCCCGTCTGCTGGACCGTACGGGCCACGATCGACAGGCCCAGCCCCGAGCCGGGCAGGCTGCGCGCCGAAGGGGAGCGCCAGAAGCGGTCGAAGACGTGCGGGAGTTCGTCGGGCGCGATGCCCGGGCCGTGGTCGCGGACCGTCAGCTCCCCGCGCATCAGCCGGACCTCGACCGTCTCCCGCGGTGGCGAGAACTTCACCGCGTTGTCCAGGACGTTCACCAGGGCCCGCTCCAGGGCCGCCGGCTCCGCCCGGACGTACCAGGGCGCCAGGTCCGTGACGAAGGTCAGCTCGGGGCCGCGCAGCCGCGCCCGGTCCAGGGCGGAGCGCAGGATCGTGTGCAGCGGTACGACCTCCAGCGGTCCCGGCTGCGCCGCGTCGGGGCGGGCCAGCTCCTGGAGGTCGCCGATGAGCGCCGCCAGCTCCGTCATCTGCGCCTTCACCGACGCCATGAGCGCCCGCCGGTCCTCCGGCGGCAGCGCGCGGCCGGTCTCGTCGCTGCGGGCGAGCAGTTCGATGTTGGTACGGAGCGAGGTCAGCGGCGTCCGCAGTTCGTGGCCCGCGTCCGCGATCAGCTGCGCCTGCCGGTCGCGGGAGACCGCGAGCGCGGCCGTCATCGCGTTGAAGGAGCGCGAGAGCCGGGCGATCTCGTCCTCGCCCTCGGCCGGGATGCGGACCGTCAGGTCCTCCGTCGCCGCCACGTGCTCGACCGCGCCTGTCAGCCGGTCCACCGGTTCGAGCCCGGTCCTGGCCACCCAGAGACCGGCGGCCCCGGCGCCGACGACGCCGATCCCGGAGACCAGGAGCAGCATCCAGCGCAGCGTGGCCATCGAGTTGTCGATCTCGGCCAGCGGCCGGGCGACGGAGACGCCGACAACGTCCTGGAAGGCGGGCTGCCGGTAGGTGTAGACCCGCATGTCGGTGCCGTCTTCGTCGGTCGTCGTGTGCAGCGCGTCCGGCAACTGCCCGCGCGCCACGGCCAGGTCGCCCGCCTGGACGGGGATCGGCGAGGGACCGTACGTACAGGCCTTGCCGCTGCTCAGCACGATCTGGACCGTGGCGGTGTAGGAGCCGGTGAGCTGGACGGGCGAGTCGTCGCCGCGCGCGCAGGCGAGGGCCAGGGTGGACACCGAACGGTCGTCCAGCTTGATGCTGCGCAGCGAGGAGTCCAGCTCCGCCTCCAGCTGCGCCCGCGTCACGAACCAGCAGGCCAGCGAGACCGCCGCGACGGCCACGGCGACCGCCGTCGCCGTCAGCAGCGCGAGCCGCGAGCGCAGCGGCCGCGATCTGAACCACGACACGGGACCGCTCACTCCGGGCCTCCGCCGCGCAGCACGTAGCCGACGCCGCGCACGGTGTGCACGAGGCGCGGCTCGCCGCCGGCCTCGGTCTTCCGGCGCAGGTACATCACGTACACGTCGAGCGAGTTCGAGGACGGCTCGAAGTCGAAGCCCCAGACGGCCTTCAGGATCTGCTCGCGGGTCAGCACCTGACGCGGATGCGCCAGGAACATCTCCAGGAGCGTGAACTCCGTCCGTGTCAGCTCCACCGGGCGCCCGGCCCGCGTCACCTCGCGGGTCGCCAGGTCCATCCGCAGGTCCCCGAAGCTCAGCACGTCGCCGCCGTCGGCCGGGGCCTCGGCTGCGCTCGCGTACGAGCTGCGCCGCAGAAGCGCCCGGATGCGGGCGAACAGCTCGTCCAGCTCGAAGGGCTTCACCAGGTAGTCGTCGGCGCCCGCGTCGAGCCCCGTCACCCGGTCGCCGACCGTGTCCCGCGCGGTCAGCATCAGGATCGGCACGGTCGAGCCGGACGCCCGGATCCGCCGCGCCGCCGTCAGCCCGTCCATCCGGGGCATCTGCACGTCGAGCACGACGAGATCGGGGGCGTACGACTCCATGCGGGCGAGCGCGTCGACACCGTCGACGGCCTCCTCCGTCCCGTACCCCTCGAACGCGAGGCTGCGGCGCAGCGCCTCCCGTACGGCGGGTTCGTCGTCGACGATGAGGATGCGGTCGCCCGCGTTCTCCGGGCCGGTCGCGGCAGTCACGCCAGTCACGCCAGTCATGGTGTCAGCGTCGCACGCGTTCAGTTCGAACCGCCGTCGCGGAGGCTGTCGAGGTCGGCCTTGAGGGTGTTCACGGGGATCGCGAATCCGAGGCCGACGCTGCCGGCCGAAGAGCCGTTCGAAGAACTCGGCGAATACATGGCCGAATTGATCCCGATGATCTCGCCGTTCATATTGATCAGCGCGCCGCCCGAATTCCCCGGGTTGAGCGAGGCGTCCGTCTGGAGCGCCTTGTACGTCGTCTTCGACGAGCCCGTGTCGCCGTTGAACTCCTGGCCGCCGAACTCGAAGGGCCAGCCCTGACGCGGGTCGTACTGCTGACGCTGCTGGTCCTGGCCCTGGCCCTCGTCCTTGGCGACGGTCACGTCGCGGTCGAGGGCGGAGACGATGCCGCTGGTGACCGTGCCGGTCAGACCCTCGGGGGAGCCGATCGCGACGACCTCGTCGCCGACCTTCACGTTGTCCGAGTTCCCGAGCGTCGCCGCCTTGAGGCCGGACGCGCCCTCCAGCTTGATCAGCGCCAGGTCCTTGTCGGGATCCGTGCCGACGACCTTCGCCTGGTACGTCTTCCCGTTCGACAGCCGCACGCTGATCTCGGAGGCGCCCGAGATCACGTGGTTGTTGGTGACGATCTCGCCGTCGCCGGTGATGATCACGCCGGAGCCGGTGGACTTGCCTGCGGTCGAGCTCGCGGAGATCTCCACGATCGACGGGGAGACCGCCTCGGCGACCCCGGCGACCGTGCCCTTGCTGCTCGCGGAGACGTTCGTGCCGTTGACGCCGCTCGCGGTGGGGGTGCCGTCCGCGGTCAGCCGCTCCACGAGGGTGGCCGTGCCGCCGCCGACCGCCGCCGCGGCGATCGCGACGGCGGCGAGGAGACCCACGCCCCGCTTGGCCCGCCGGTGCGGGGCCGGGGCTCCGGCCGGGGACGGAGGCGTCACAGGGGGCGCGGGAGGGCCGGGAGGCAGGTGGCCGCCGGACGGCCAGATCGTCGTACCCGGCTCGGTCGTGACCGGCTGCGTGGGGTCGTACGGGGGCCTCGGGGGCTGCGGCGGGTAGTACGGCTGCTGCGGCTGCTGGAAGTCCGTCATGGCTATGACTCTCGGAGCCGTAGATGAGAGCACCCTGAGGACGACCTGAGAAGCCCGACAGAACCCTGTATGCCCTATGTAAAGACCTGCGGGGGTGTCCTATGTGAAGGCCCCCGGGGGGTGCCCTGTGGAAGGCCCCCGGGGATGCCCTTGCAAAGGCGGGGGGCCCTCAGCCAGCGGTCAGCCGCCGTTGCAGCCGCAGGAGCGGCGGACCACCAGCGCCGACGGGAACAGCTTCACCCGCTCGCGCTTCGACCCCGCCACCCGCAGCCCGTCGTCGAGGACGAGATCGACCGCCGCCCGGGCCATCGCCGGACGGTCCGAGGAGATCGTCGTCAGCGGCGGATCCGTCAGCGCCGCCTCCTTCACGTCGTCGAAGCCAGCCACCGCCAGCTCCGTCGGCACGTCGATCCGCAGCTCCCGCGCCGCCCGCAGCACACCGAAGGCCTGGTCGTCGGTGGAGCAGAAGATCGCCGGCGGCCGGTCCGGGCCCGAGAGCAGCTTCAGCGCGACCTGGTACGCGTCGTAGCGGTTGTACGGGGCCTGGAAGAGCCGGCCCTCGATCGACCGGCCGGACTCCAGCATCGCGCGCCGCCAGCCCTCCTCGTGGTCCGCGACCGGGTCGCCGACCGCCGGGGTGTTCGGCACGCCGCCCAGACACGCCACGTACTCGTGCCCGTGCTCCAGGAGGTGCCGGGTGGCGAGCTGCGCGCCCCCGATGTCGTCCGTGACGACGGCGACGTCGTCCAGCGCCTCGGGCCGCTCGTGCAGCAGCACCACGCGCGCGTCCCAGGCCTCGATCTCGGTCGCGGCCCGCTCGCTCATGCCCTGGCTGACCAGGATCAGACCGGAGACCCGCATCCCGAGGAAGGCGCGGAGGTAGTGGACCTCGCGCTCGTCCCGGTAGTCCGAATTGCCGACGAGGACCATCTTGCCGCGCTCGGCGGCCGCCTGTTCGACGGCGTGCGCCATCTCGCCGAAGAACGGCTGGCGCGCGTCCGGGACGATCATGCCTATGAGGTCCGTACGCCGGGACGCCATGGCCTGCGCCACCCGGTCCGGGCGGTAGCCCAGCTCCTTGATGGCGGCGAGTACACGCTCGCGCGTGGCCGGGGCAACCGGCCTTGGTCCGTTGTTGATGACGTAACTCACGACCGCGGTCGAAGTACCCGCCAGTCGCGCTACGTCATCCCGCGTCACCTTGGCCACGCGCGGCAGTCTACGCGGGGTGACCTACCTACCGGCAGGTCGCGCTGTGGCCTCTGCCACGTTCCTGTCACCCGAGGGGGTGACATCCCGCGCGGTGGCCTTGACCCGGGCCTCTTCCTTCGCCCGCGCCTCCTCGGCCGCCCGCTCCACCTTCTCCGGCGTGACGAAGCGGTATCCGACGTTACGGACGGTGCCGATCAGCGACTCGTGCTCCGGTCCGAGCTTGGCGCGAAGTCGCCGCACGTGGACGTCGACCGTACGGGTGCCGCCGAAGTAGTCGTACCCCCAGACCTCCTGCAGCAGCTGGGCGCGGGTGAAGACCCGGCCCGGGTGCTGCGCGAGGTACTTGAGCAGCTCGAACTCCTTGAAGGTCAGGTCCAGGACCCGGCCCTTCAGCTTCGCGCTGTACGTCGCCTCGTCCACCGAGAGATCGCCGTTGCGGATCTCCATCGGGGAGTCGTCGGAGACGATCTGCTGCCGCCCCATCGCAAGGCGCAGCCGCGCCTCGACCTCGGCCGGGCCCGCGGTGTCCAGCAGCACGTCGTCGATGCCCCAGTCGGCGGTGACGGCCGCGAGGCCGCCCTCCGTGACGACGAGGATCAGCGGGCAGCCGGGCCCCGTGGAGCGGAGCAGCTGACAGAGGCTGCGGACCTGCGGGAGGTCGCGCCGGCCGTCGACCAGGATGACGTCCGCTCCGGGGGTGTCCACGAGGGCGGGGCCCTCGGCGGGGGCCACCCGCACGTTGTGCAGCAGCAGGCCGAGGGCGGGAAGCACCTCGGTCGAGGGCTGGAGGGCATTGGTGAGGAGCAGCAGAGAACTCATCGCACCCCACCTGCCCGTGCTACCCGTGCCTGTGCGGTCGGCTGGGTCGTCGGTCGGTCGTGCTCGGTTCGCTCGTCCATGACGTCGGTTCCTCCTCGGTCCCTGCGAGGACTACTGCGGCACTTGCTCACTGCTGACTCTCGCGCCCTGAGAGCTTTTGTTCATCCACCCGTAACAACGGACGGAAAACGCAAAAGGACCCGGGGGCTGCGTCGCCCGGATCCTCTGGCAAGCAGAATAGCCCACATGAGTTCCGAGGCAGAGGGTCGATTTCATATCGTGGATGTCTTCTCGACCACATCCGGATCCCAGCGTGCCACTTTGCTCACCGCTGACGGTGTCCGTATCGAGGCCCTTTACGAACCGTGTACGCGCGGGGTCACCGAGACGGCCCTCGTCCTGGCACACGGGTTCACCGGGTCGGTCGACCGCCCGGCCGTCCGCCGCGCCGCCCGGGCCCTCGCGGAGCATGCCGCCGTCGTCACCTTCTCCTTCCGGGGACACGGCCGATCGGGTGGCCGCTCCACCGTCGGCGACCGGGAGGTCCTCGATCTGGCGGCCGCGGTGCGCTGGGCCCGTGAGCTAGGCCACGCGCGCGTGGCGACCGTCGGCTTCTCCATGGGCGGCTCGATCGTCCTGCGCCACGCGGCCCTGGAGCGCGACACCGGCGGCCACGCGGACGCCGTCGCGGCCGTCAGCGCGCCGGCGCGCTGGTACTACCGGGGTACGCCCCCGATGCGCCGCGTCCACTGGGTGATCACCCGTCCCATGGGCCGGTTCGTCGGCCGCTACGGCCTGCGGACGCGCATCGACCACCGGGACTGGGACCCCGTACCGATCTCGCCGATCGAGGCGGCCCCGATGATCGCGCCGACCCCGCTGCTCATCGTGCACGGCGACCGCGACCCGTACTTCCCCGTCGACCACCCCAGGACCCTGGCCGAGGCCGCCGGGTGCGAGCTGTGGCTGGAGCGCGGCATGGGGCACGCGGAGAACGCGGTGGACGAGGAGCTGCTGCGCCGACTGGGGGACTGGCTCACCCGCGGATAGCCCATCATGGAGAGCGGCGCGCACACGAACGAAGGGAGCGCCGCTATGGCAGCGGGAACCATCCGCTACTGGGCCGCGGCCAAGGCCGCCGCCGGTGTCGCCGAGGAGCCGTACACCGCCGAGAACCTGGCCGAGGCGCTGGACGCCGCCCGCGCGAAGCACCCGGGCGAGCTGGTCCGCGTACTCCAGCGGTGTTCGTTCCTCATCGACGGTGACCCCGTCGGGACCCGCGCGCATGAGACCGTACGCCTTGCCGAGGGCGGCACGGTCGAGGTGCTCCCGCCGTTCGCAGGAGGGTGAACCGCACAGCATGAGCAGCGATCAGCAGCAGCCGTACGACCCGGGGTACGACCCGTACTACGGGGAGCAGCAGGGGCAGTACGGACAGCAGGGGCAGTACGGGCAGCAGGAGTACGGGCAGCAGCAGTACGGACACCAGGACCCGCACGTCACGCAGACGTGGGAGGGCCAGACCTGGGACACGCAGTACCAGCCGGTGGTGCAGCAGACGCCCGCGCAGACGCCCGCGCCGGAGCCGTTCGCCGCCGACACCTCGTACCTGCCGCCGCAGTCCGCCTCTTACCCGCTGTCGGAAGAGACACCGATGGCTGCTGAGGTGTCCGCCGCGCCCGAGGCCGGGCCCGATTGGTCCCCGCCCACCACCTCCGGACACACCCGCCTCACCGACGCCCAGCGCGCGCGGGCCGAGGGCCGGTCGCCGATCATCCCGCCCGGGATCCAGCCGGCCGTGCTCACCGCCGGACTCGGTGTCCTGCTCGCCGTCGGCGCGGCCCTCGGCCCGTACGGGCTGCTCGTCCCGCTCGTCCTGCTCCAGGCCGTCACCGCCGCCGGCTGGTTCCGGCTCAACGGCATGTGGCCGGCCCGGCAGGGCATCGCCCTCGCCTTCGCCGGCGGCCTGGCCGCCGACGTCGTCCTGCTCGCCGCCGGCCGGGAGAACGCGCCCGCCGCGATCATCGGCACCCTCGGCGTCTGGGTGCTGCTCACCCTCGTGCTCCAGCTGCGCAGCCACGCGGACCCCGACGAGCGGATGTACGGCCTGATGGCCACGGTCGCCTCGGCCGCGCTCACGATCGTCGCCGCGGGCCACCTCGGCGCCGCGCCCGACGCCGTGGTCGTCGGCGGCCTCGCGGTCGCCGCCGCCGTCGTCGCCCGCGCCCTGCCGCTGCCCGGCGCGGTCTCCGTCGTCGTGGCGCTGCTCGCCGCCGCGGGCGCCGGGATCGCGGCCGGCTCCCTCACGGACCTGGGGTCCGCCGGGGCGCTGCTCGGCCTCGGCGCCGGGGTGGGCGCGCTGGTCGGCCTGCGGGCCGCGAGCTACGACTACCCGTCGCGGTTCGTCCACATGACCGCCGGTGTCGCCCTCCCGCTGACCCTGGCGGCCCCGGCCGTGTACCTGCTCGGACGGGCGCTCGCCTGAGCCGTTGCGTCAAGCGTTCGGGAACCAACCGGCCCCACGACACGTCGATCTTCGTGTCGGGGGCCGGAGTCGTTATTTCTAGGTGGGGGGCGAACAGACCGTGCGAGCGTTGCGCGTATTGCTGATCGTGGCCGTGGTCCTCGGCGGGATCTTCGTGGGCGTCGACCGTCTCGCGGTCTCGTACGCCGAGTCGGAGGCGGCGGGCAAGGTGCGCCTCGGCCCCGCGCGCGCCGCCTCGACGGAGGTCGACATCAAGGGCTTCCCCTTCCTGACCCAGGTCATGGACAAGCGGCTCGACGAGGTCGACGTGGTGCTGACCGGCGTCGAGGCCACGGCCGGCGACCGGAAGATCCGGATCACCGAGATGAACGCCGACCTGCGCGACGTGACGGTGAACGACGCCTTCACGAGCGCCCGCGCGCGCACCGCGACCGGCACGGCACTGATCTCGTACGCGGACCTGACGGCGGCCGCCGACCGCGACGTGAAGGTCGCCTACGGCGAGAACGGCAAGCTGAAGGTCACCGGCGGCGTCAAGGTCCTGGGCCGCACGGTCACGCGCAGCGTCGTGTCCTCGGTGACGCTGGTCAACGGCGACACGATCCGGGTGCGCGCGGACGCGGTGCCGGGCGAGGGCATCCCGGGCCTGGAGTCCCTGATCCGCCAGCGGACCGACTTCGACCGCGAGATCGGCGGCCTCCCGGCGGGCCTGAAGCTGACCAAGATCGAGGCACGGGCGGACGGCGTGGCGATCGCCGTGACGGGTACGGATGTGACGCTGGCGGGCTGAGGGCGCCCGGGGCCCGGCCGTAAGCCGGGGCCACATGCTGAGACGGGGGAGTCCGCCCCGTAAAAACCGGCTCCTCATCCTCCCTCGGAAACGCCTCCGGAGGGCCCTTCCCCGCGATCACGTCTCACATCTCGGACGATCGCGTCTCAAAATACGACACACCGGTGACACGGCGGCCTGTCCGTCCCTACGATCGTGGGCATGAAGCGACAGGCGGATCTCACGAAGCGGCGGGCAGTAGACCTGTGCCGCATCGCCGCCATGCTCTGTCGCTCTCTCTGAGCGGGACCTCGAGTCCCGTATTCCTCAGGCCCTTCGACCTCCGGTCGGGGCCGCACCTCGCGAAGCCGTACGCCCGCAATCCCGCACTGACGCGTACCCGCAGCACACCGCCGAACACTGCCCCGGAGGAGAAACAGCATGAGCCGCAGCGACGTCCTGGTAGACGCCGATTGGGTCGAGGCGAACCTCGACAACCCGCAGGTGGCCGTCGTCGAGGTCGACGAGGACACCTCGGCGTACGAGAAGAACCACATCCGCAACGCGATCCGGATCGATTGGACCAAGGACCTGCAGGACCCGGTCCGCCGTGACTTCATCGACCAGGAGGGCTTCGAGAAGCTCCTCTCGGCGAAGGGCATCGGGAACGACACCACGGTCGTCCTCTACGGCGGCAACAACAACTGGTTCGCCTCCTACGCCTACTGGTACTTCAAGCTCTACGGCCACCAGGACGTGAAGCTCCTCGACGGCGGCCGCAAGAAGTGGGAGCTCGACTCCCGCGACCTGGTCGCTGAGGTCCCGTCCCGCCCGGCCACCGAGTACAAGGCCAAGGCGCAGGACACCTCCATCCGGGCCTTCCGTGACGACGTCGTCGCCGCGATCGGCGCGCAGAACCTGGTCGACGTCCGTTCGCCCGACGAGTTCTCCGGCAAGCTGCTCGCGCCGGCGCACCTCCCGCAGGAGCAGTCGCAGCGCCCCGGCCACGTGCCGAGCGCCCGCAACATCCCGTGGTCGAAGAACGCCAACGACGACGGCACCTTCAAGTCGGACGACGAGCTCAAGGCCCTCTACGAGGACGAGCAGGTCGACCTGGCGAAGGACACCATCGCCTACTGCCGCATCGGTGAGCGCTCCGCGCTCACGTGGTTCGTCCTGCACGAGCTGCTCGAGGTCTCGAACGTCAAGAACTACGACGGTTCGTGGACCGAGTACGGCTCCCTCGTGGGCGTGCCGATCGAGCTCGGCGCCAACAAGTAAGACCCTCCGGACCCCTCCCCGGACCTCCCGACCGTAAGGACAGAAACATGTGTGGAGCGCAGCCCGGCGGCCCCGACGCCTCGACGATCAAGCCCGGTGAGACCACCATCCAGGGCTTCGTGACCAAGGACGGCGAGCCCGTCACCGGTTACGTCCGCCTCCTGGACTCGACCGGCGAGTTCACCGCCGAGGTCCCCACCTCCGCGACCGGCCAGTTCCGCTTCTACGCGGCCGAGGGCACCTGGACCGTCCGCGCCCTGGTCCCCGGCGGCACCGCCGACCGCCAGGTCGTCGCCCAGCAGGGCGGCCTCGCGGAGGTCGCCATCGCGGTCTGACGCCACCGCACCGCTGAACCGGCCGAAGGGCCGTGCCTCTCTGGGGGTTGGACGCCATCAGAGCCCGAGGTGCGGCCCTTCGGTCTGTCTTCTTCCGTATGAAGATTCGGCCGGTTGTGTGACCTTCGTTCGCCTGCATCGTTGGCATGTTCGACGGGCTGGTGATCGGAGGTGGGGCATGGTCGAACGTTCGCCATCGGGGCTGCGCGTGCTGGCTCCGCCTCGGTTGGTCTCCCCGAGCGGTGCGATCACCGTGCGGACGCGCCTGCGTCTCTCGGACCGCGACGCGCTGGTCCTTCGCGAGCTGGCGGAATACTTGTCACGACTCGCGGCCCGTGATCTGGCCGAGCGTGTGGCACTGGGTACGCGGCACACGGCGGCCGACTTCGCCCGCCGCAAGCGTGAATTGACGGCGCCTACGTCGTCGCGCTGGGCCGGCACGATCACCCGCGGGTCGAACGATCAATGGCAGCTGGCCCGGCGTGCGCAGGCGGACCATCTCAGGAGCCTTCGCGCCGAGATCGCGGTGATCGAGGCTCGGCTGGCCGTGCCGGTCGGTGGGCGGGATCCCGGATCCCGTGTCAGGGGCTATCCCACGCAGGCGGTGCGTGCGGCCAAGCAGTGGCGCCTTCAGCGCCTGAGGGCGCGTGCGACGCAGGTTTCAGCGGACATGGCGGCCGGGCGGGTGCATGTGGTGCGCGGCGGTAAGGATCTTCTGCGCAGCCGTCTGCATCTGGATCAGTCGCAGGGGGCGATCGACGATTGGCGGGGGCGGTGGTGGGAGGCGCGGACGCGGATCGAGGCCGATGGCGAGTCCGGCAAGACGTATGGCAACGAGTCCCTGCGCATCGCTCCCGACGGGGTTGTCCTCGTCAAGCTGCCCGTGGCTCTGGCCGACCGTCATCGGGAGCATTGCGATCGCTTCGGCCGTTACAGGTTGGATGCCCGGTGTGTCTTCGCGTATCGGGATGACGAGTGGCGTTCGCAGGTAGGGGCCGGCCGTGCTGTGGGGTACACGGTTCGGTTCGAGGAGGGCCGGTGCTATCTGACGGCGTCGTTCACTCCGGCGCGCGTGGCACTGCCGGAAGGCGTGGACGACTCGGCGGTGATGGGCGCGGCTCTGGCCGGTGGGGTGTTGGGTGTCGACCAGAATGTCGACCATCTCGCGGTGTGGCGGCTGGATGTCCATGGGAATCCGATGGGCCGTCCTGGACGGGTCGATGTCGACTACAGCGGTTCGACGTCGCGTCGTGATGCTCAGGTGCGGCACGCCTGCAGTGCTCTGATCCGAGTGGCCCAGGAGTGCGGGGCGACGGCTCTGGTCATCGAGGACCTCGCCTTCGGTACGGGGCGGGAACAGTGCGGCTGGACGGGCCGGCGGGGACGGCGATTCCGTGCGCTGGTGGCAGGGATGCCGGTGGCGCGGTTCATGTCCCGCCTAGTGGTGATGGCGCATCGTGCGGGGCTGGCTGTGATCGCGGTCGACCCGGCGTACTCGAGCCGTTGGGGCGCGCAGCATTGGCTGCGGAGTACGAGTCCGAGGCATGAGAAGACGTCCCGGCATGAGGCTTCGGCCGTCGTGATCGGGAGGCGCGGCCAGGGGTTGGGCGCGCGGCGCAGGGCAGAGAAGTCCGTATCCCGCGAGATGACGGAAGAGGCCGGGTGTGCGCGCGTGATGCTGCGCGGCTTGGCTGGTACGGAGACCCATCGCCCGCCCGTGCAGTGCAGCAGACCGGGCTCTGTCCGTGCATCGAGGACCGTCGATCGTCCGGAGGATGGCGTACGTGATGCGCCTCGCCGACGGATGGCGTCTGCGGTCCAGGCTGCTCAGGACCGTTCGGAGCGGCCCGTCGGCGTGGGGGCCTGGGTTCAGGATCCCCTTGCGTTCGGCGTATGAGGGACGGTTGGACGCCATTCCAGGACTTGAGGCGCGGCCCTTCGGTCTTACGCTTGAGGTATGTACGCGCGACGGCGGCATGTCTACTTCTGGATGATGGGCATCTGCCTGGTGCTCTTCGTCGGGGCCTGGGCGGTCGTGCGGCTGTTTTCGATGCCCGTGGCCATCGGGATGTGCGTCGTCGCCATGGTCATGCCGCCGGTCGCCGCGATGATCGCGAACCGGCGGGGGCCGGAGGACCGGTGGTGGGACGACCCGTCCGGGGATCCGCAGTCGGACGAGTGGTGGGACGAGCTCGACGGGAAGAAGCGCGGGGAGCGTTGAACGGCGGCGTGGGCCGACGACCCGACGGACGGAGTCCGGCGCAGCGGCTCGAAGCCTGTGAGGCCCCCAGGGGGCCGAGCGGTGCGAGAGGCGCGTCGAGAGCGGGGCCGGTGGTGGGACGACCCGTCCGGGGACGCTCAGTCGGACGAGTGGTGGGACGAACTCGACGGGAAGAAGCGTCGGGAGCGTTGAACGTTTCGGTTCAGTAGACGAGGGCTTGGGTTTCGTCCGTCATGGCCTCTTGGACGAAGACCTGGGCGCCCGCGATGCGGATGCCGTTCAGG
Source organism: Streptomyces sp. NPDC058579 (assembly GCF_042718575.1). NCBI lineage: Bacteria > Bacillati > Actinomycetota > Actinomycetes > Kitasatosporales > Streptomycetaceae > Streptomyces > Streptomyces sp. NPDC058579. The sequence goes on along the minus strand of NZ_JBHXPI010000029.1, from coordinate 38,187 downwards.
ACGTCCTTCTCCGTGATCTCGCGGCGGGCCGCGCACTGGGTGCAGAGAGTGATCTGGCCGGCCGCCAGGATCGAGTCGATGAGGTCCGGGAGCGGTGCCGCGTGCGGGAGGTCGAACTCGGCCGCGCGGCCCGGGAGCGCGAACCACGACGACTCGCCCGTCAGCCAGAGCGAGACCTCGACCCCGCTCGCCACGGCGACGGCCGCCACCGTGAAGGCCTGGGAGCAGCGTTCGGGGGCGTCGGCCCCGGCGGTCACCTTGATCACGAGCTTCTTCGCCATATACCGAACTGTAATGCGGACCCCTGCAACCTCATGCACCCCTCACGTGTCAGTTGTGTGCACGGATAACGGAATCCGTCGTTCAGGTCTCGTGGGGGGACCCTTTGGAAGCCATGGAAGTAAGCGCCGTCGCGGCCCCGCCGCGTCGGCGTCGCACCGGGCGGACGGTCGGCTTGATCGCCGTCGCCGCCGTTCTCGGCCTCGTCGGCGGTACCGCCGTGGGCTACGGCATCCAGGCCGATCGTGAGCCGACGCCGCTGCCCGCCCTGAACCAGCCCGGTCTCGCCTACCCGAAGCCCCTGCCCAAGGGCCAGAAGCCCGTGGCGCTGCCGGCCTCCGAGGACCGCAAGGTCAAGACGGACGGCGACCTGCGCAAGCTGCTGGTGCCGAAGCCGGCGGGCGCGAAGAAGTCGGAGTTCGGGGACATCGACGGCTGGGTGACGGTGCCCGCGTACGCCGACGAGTTCAGGAACCCCGGTGGCGCGCTGGGTGATCAGCTGGAGCGAGGCGTCCGGCGCATCGCCGCGACGTCGTGGCAGACGGGCAGCCACCGCGAAACCACGGTCCGCCTCGTGCAGTACCGCTCCAACGACGCGCTCGGCGCGCAGGAGCACGCCGAGGGGCAGATGGAGTACATGCCCGACGAGGACTTCGCCCGCTCCGAGGGAGAGCCGATCAAGGGCTCTGCCAACGGTCGCTATTACGTCTTCCCGGTGGAGCGGAAGGCGGGATACCTGGATCTGTACGAGGCCAGGGCGTACTTCCATCGCGGCGACATCATGGCCGCGATCTTCATCATCGACAGCAAGAAGATCTCCGCGGCGGACATCCGTTCGTTGGCCGAGAAGCAGCTGGGGCGCCTGTGAGCGAGGAACTGAACACCGTGACCGAGCCTGTGACCGAGGTCGAGGTCGAGGCCGAGGTCGAGGCCGGTGCCGGTGCCGAGGCCGCGATCGCGGACGAGAAGCCTCGCCGCAGGAGCAAGGTGTTGACCGTCGTCCTGCCGGCTGTCCTCGTCCTCGGGGCGATCGGCGCCGGCGTCACGTTCACGGGCCTCACCGTCCGCTCCGCCGACCGCAGCGCGGAGACCGTCGTCTGGGAGGGTGACGAGACCCCGGCCCCGGAGGACCCCGCATCCCGGGAGTCGAGGTACGGCAAGGCGTCGACGCCGCTCAGCAAGCTCCTGATGCCCACGCCCCAGGGGTACGGGCTCGGCCCCGACACCGAGTCGTACGGCAACGACGACGAGGTGGGCGCGGCGGAGGCGACCGCGCTCGTGAAGCAGGAGGGCAAGGGGCTCTCCGGCAAGAAGCGCCGCGAGTACGAGAAGCAGGTCGACAAGCTCGGCATCAAGGGCATCGCGCTCCGGACGTTCGTCTCGGAGGACTCCGAGACCGTCGTCTACCTCCGGGTCTCGCAGATGAAGGACAAGAAGCAGATCCGCCAGGCGTTCGAGGTGAAGAAGGAGCTCTTCGAGCTCCTGGAGTTCCCCAAGGGGCCGAAGATCAGCGGCCACAAGAACTCCGTCTGCTTCAAGGTTCCGTTGGACGAGGACCTGACCAAGGAGGAGAAGCGCAGGCAGATGGAGCAGATCGTCTGCTCGGCCTACGACTCCGAGGTCGAGGTCACGATCATGGTCGCGGGATCCAAGGACTACCTCGACGAGGAGTCCGAGGTCGCCCAGCTGATGAAGAAGCAGCTGGACCACATCAAGTCCCCGGGGGAGTACGTATGACGACCGAGCAGCAGACGGAGCCGGGGACGGAGCCGGCGACGGAGTCGGAGTCGGTCCCGGGGCAGGCCCCTGCCCCGGTCGCCGAGGACCTGCCGAAGGACCTGCCCGAGCAGCCCGAACCCGCGGCCGAGACCGAACTCGCGGCCGAGACCGTGGTCGAGCCAGCCGCTGAGCCGGTCGCCGAGTCCGCGCCCCTCGTCGACCCCGCCCCCAAGCGCTCCCGTAAGCCCCTCCTCTGGGCCGTCGCCCGCTGGACCGCCGCTGTGCTCGTCTGCGGCGGTGTCGGGGCCGGGGCCGTGGCCGGGATCACCGTCATGGAGCGGACCGACGTGCCCGGTCTCGCGACCGAGAGCGACGGGCGGTGGGAGTACCCGAAGATCAGCCTGCCCGCTCTTCCGGCGGACGCGCCGCAGCCCTTCAGTCTCGGGAACACGGGCGAGATCCACCACGCCGACCTGCGCAAACTCCTGTTGCCCGCGCCGGCCGGCGCCACGGTCGACCCGAAGCTGAACGGCGGCTGGGTCACCGTGAACCAGTTCGCGTCCCAGTACCGCGCGGACGACCGGACCGAGGTGACCGGGCCGCTCGCCGAGTCCGCGCTGCGGCACATCGCCGCTCGGGGCTGGACCATGCCGGACGGCACCACGACCCGGATCTACCTGCTCCGGTTCAACTCGGTCGCCTTCTCCGAGGCCTTCAGGGACGACCTGCTGAACGCGGCCGACCGCCCGCTCCTCGACGGGGTCGAAGGGGAGGAGGTCGAGGCCGACCTCCTGGACGGCGTCGAGGTGCCGAACACGGACACGTACCCCTACGTGGAGCTCCCCCACAACGCCGACCAGACCCGCTGGGTCTACATCCAGGCCGGCGACACCCTGGCGATGATCACCCAGACCCGTAAGGGCGAGGCGCTGGAGGTTCCGTTCCAGCAGACCGTCGCCCTGCAGAACCAGCTCCTCGGCTGAAAACGGCCGAGCCGCGTCGCCGGACGTACCTCGCAGAGAGGGCCGGGTCCCCGCAGACTAAAGTGGGGTCCGGCCCGTTCTGCCTTCACGCTCATCCGAGGAGCACCCGTGATCATCTTCTTCGAAGTTCTCCTGGCCCTGGTCTGTGTCGCCGTGCTCGCGTTCACCGGTCTGGCCGTGAAGAAGCTGTACCAGGGCCAGCGCTGATCACCAGCGCTGATCACCTCGAATACTCGACGTCTACGGAACGACAGAGCTGCTCATGATCGAGATCCCGTCCGACCTCAACCCGGGCCTCGTCCCCCTCGCGTTCCTCCTCGGAACGTGGGAAGGCGCGGGCGTGGCCGACTTCCCCGGTGCCGAGAAGTGCAACTTCGGGCAGTCCGTGACCTTCAGCCATGACGGCCGGGACTTCATCGAGTACCACTCGCACTCCTGGGTGCTCGACAACGACGGCAAGCAGGTCCGCCCGCTGGAGAGCGAGAGCGGCTTCTGGCGGATCGACAAGGACCGCAAGGTCGAGATCGTCATGGTCCGCGACCAGGGCATCGTCGAGATCTGGTACGGCGAGCTGGCCGACAAGAAGCCGCAGATCGACCTGGTCACGGACGCCGTGGCCCGTACCGCGGCCTCCGGGCCCTACAGCGGTGGCAAGCGGCTGTACGGCTACGTCAAGGGCGACCTGATGTGGGTCGGCGAGAAGGCGACCCCCGAGGTCCCGCTCCGCCCGTACATGTCGGCGCACCTGAAGAAGGTCGTCACGCCCGAGGAGGTTGCCGAGATGGCGCGCAACCTCGGCGACCTGCCGGACGACGGCATCGCCTTCTTCAAGTAGGCGCAGTACGAAGAGCCGGGATTCCGCCACGCCCTCCTACACTGGGGGGCGTGGTGAGTACCGACTGGCAGAGCGACCTGCGGCAGCGCGGCTACCGGCTGACGCCGCAGCGCCAGCTTGTCCTGGAGGCCGTGGACACGCTGGAGCACGCGACGCCCGACGACATCCTGGGCGAGGTCCGCAAGACGGCCTCCGGTGTGAACATCTCCACCGTGTACCGGACCCTGGAGCTCCTGGAGGAGCTGGGTCTCGTCTCCCACGCCCACCTCGGGCACGGGGCGCCGACGTACCACCTCGCCGACCGGCACCACCACCTGCACCTGGTCTGCCGGGACTGTACGAACGTCATCGAGGCGGACGTCGACGTCGCCGCCGGGTTCACCGCGAAGCTGAAGGAGACCTTCGGTTTCGAGACGGACATGAAGCATTTCGCGATCTTCGGCCGCTGTCAGGACTGTACGAAGAAGGACGCCGGTACGCAGTCGTAGGCTTGCCTCATGAAGAGCCCTGTCGTGAAGAGCCCTCTGCTGTCCCTGCCCGGCGCCGTTCCCGCCGAAGGCCGTGACGAAGGCGTCGCCGCGCACTACGGCGATCTGTTCCGCGAGCAGCGCTCCCTGGCCGCCGGTGACGGTTTCGTCGACCTCTCGCACCGCGGTGTCGTCACCGTCTCCGGAGACGACCGGCTGAGCTGGCTGCACCTGCTGCTCACCCAGCACGTCAGCGATCTGCCGGTGGGCCGGGCCACCGAGGCGCTGATCCTCTCCGCGAACGGTCACATCGAGCACGCGCTCTACCTCGTCGACGACGGCGAGACGGTCTGGGCGCACGTGGAGCCCGGCACGCGGGACGAGCTCATCGCCTATCTGGAGTCGATGAAGTTCTTCTACCGGGTCGAGGTCGCCGACCGCACGGACGACTTCGCCGTCGTCCACCTCCCGGCCGGCTCCATCGCCGAGATCCCGGAGGGAGGTGTCGTACGGGAGACTCCGCACGGGCGTGATGTGTTTCTGCCCCGGGACGAGCTCGACGCCTTCGCCGGTACGCACGGGCCCGCCGCCGGGATGCTCGCGTACGAGGCGCTGCGGATCGAGGCGCACCGGCCGCGGCTCGGCTTCGAGACCGACCACCGGACCATCCCGCACGAGCTGGGCTGGATCGGCAGCGCGGTGCACCTGCAGAAGGGCTGCTACCGCGGCCAGGAGACCGTCGCCCGCGTCCACAACCTGGGGAAGCCGCCGCGCCGCCTGGTCTTCCTGCACCTGGACGGCAGCGAGGTCCACCTGCCGGGCCACGGCACCCCGATCCGGCTCGCGGCGGACGGCGCCGACGGGCGCCAGCTCGGCTTCATCACCACCTCCGGCCGCCACCACGAGCTCGGTCCGATCGCGCTCGCGATGGTGAAGCGGAACGTGCCCGTGGACGCCGAGCTGATGGCGGGGGAGACCGCCGCCGCCCAGGAGACGGTCGTCGAGCCGTAGGGCTTACAACGTAGGGCCTACACCTCCACGAGCACCGTGAACGGGCCGTGATTCGTGAGCGAGACGCGCATGTCCGCTCCGAACCGGCCCGTCTCCACGTGCGCCCCCAGCTCCCGCAGCCGCGCGACCACCTCGTCGACGAGCGGCTCGGCGACCGGGCCGGGCGCGGCCGCGTTCCAGGTGGGCCTGCGGCCCTTGCGGGCATCCCCGTAGAGGGTGAACTGAGAAATCACCAACAAGGGCGCATTGGTGTCCGAACAGGATTTCTCACCCTCCAGAATCCGGACGGACCAGAGCTTTCGGGCAAGCTGCGCCGCCTTCTCCGGTGTGTCCTCGTGGGTCACTCCCACCAGTACACACAGCCCTTCACCGACGATCTCGCCGACGGTCTCGCCTGCGACGACGACGCTCGCGCCGTCCACCCTCTGTACCACTGCACGCATACAGACCAACCTACAGACCGACGCATAGGGGCTGAACGGGTGCAGAGCGCCTGCACGCGCACGTGCGGGAGTGGCACCATGCGTGTCAGGCGGTGCGGTTCCGCGCCGGTCGAGGGGACGATTCACATGAGTGCATCTGGCGCCGGGCAGACGCCGGCCCGATTCGGTTCCGGAGTGGGCGTACGTCCGCCCGTGCAGCGGACGGCCGAGCCCGCCCTGCCGGCGCGGTCGTCGCAGCCGGAGACGGCGGCGCAGCCGGACATGGCGGCGCTGCGACTGCCGGAGCTGCGCGCGCTGCGCCGTGACGCGCAGAGCGAGGAGGCCGACCTCAGCTACGTACGGCGGATGCTGCAGGGCCGTATCGACATCCTGCGGGCCGAGCTGGCCCGGCGGACGGATCCGGAGTCACCGGTTCTGGACCGGCTCTCGGAGATCCTGGCGGACGTGCCCTCGCGGCGGGCGGCCTCGGCGCGGCACCTGACGCTGTCGACGCCGCGGAGCGAGGAGTACCGGCAGCTGGTCGAGGAGATGCTCTCGGAGGTCGAGCTGTCCGACCTCGGGGCGCGGACCGACGACGAGCTGCACGCGGCGATGGGCCGCCTCGCGGGGTGCGAGCAGCAGATCTCGCGGCGGCGGCGCGAGCTCCAGGGGACGGCCGACGACTGCAGCGCCGAGATCACCCGCCGTTACCGCGAGGGCGAGGCCCAGGTCGACGACCTGCTGGCCTGAGCCCACTCTCTTCGACCGCCCTCGCCCGGTGAAAAACCGGGGTGCGGGCGATCGGGTGGGCGCCATAGCCTCGCTGGTATGAGTCTTGAGGTGCGCCCGGTGGGCGAGTCCGAGTTGGGTGATTGGCTGCGTGCGCTCAAGACCGGGTTCCTCCGGCCACCCCTAGTGACGGACGAGGAGGTCGAGCAGCGGCGCCCGCAGTTCGACCTGTCCCGGACGCTCGGGGTCTTCGACCGGGGCCGGATCGTCGCCACCTTCCGTACGTTCACGCAGGAGCTGTCCACCGTCGGTGGCGGCTCGCTCGTCTCCGACGCCGTCAGTCAGGTGACCGTCTCGCCGTCCCACCGCAGGCGCGGTGTGCTCAGCCGGGTGATGACGGGCGACCTGGCCGCCGCGAAGGAGCGGGGTGACGCCGTCGCGTCGCTCATCGCCGCCGAGTACCCGATCTACGGGCGGTACGGCTTCGGCCCCGCCGCCTGGACCACCGAGTGGTCCGTCGACGTCCCCCGCGCCGGGCTCGACCCGCGCCGCACCGGGCAGCCCGAGGACGGCGGCACGATCGAGATGTCCGACGGCGCCGAGATCCGCAAGGTCGGCCCAGAGGTGCACCGCCGCCTGGCCCGTGTCCGGGCCGGCGTCCCGAACCGCGACACCCAGGGCTGGGAGCGCGGCACCGGCCTCGGCTTCCAGGGCGAGCCGTGGACCGAGCCCTTCTACGCCGTCTACCGCTCCGCGTCCGGCGAGGTGGAGGGCCATGTCTCCTACCGCTCCGACGACAAGTGGGACGACGGCAAGCAGCCCGTCAACACCGCCACCGTCCGGGACCTGATCGCCTGCACCCCGGCCGCCGAGCGGGCGCTCTGGCGGTACATGTGCTCGCTCGACTGGGTGACCAAGGTCCGCTCAGGCCTGCGCGCCCCCGACGACGTCCTCCCGCTGCTCCTGCCCGACCCGCGCGCCGCCAGGGTGGTCAGCCACGCCGACATGCTGTGGGTCAGGGTCCTGGACGTCGCCAAGGTGCTTGAGGGGCGTACGTACGCGAGTTCCGGCAGCCTCGTCCTGGAGGTGGAGGACGCCGCCGGGCTCGCCGGCGGGCGCTACCGGCTCGACGCCTCCCCGGCGGGCTCGGAGGTCTCCCGTACCACCGAGTCCGCCGATCTCGCCCTGGACGTCGCCGAGTTGGGCACGCTCTCGCTCGGTGACGAGTCGGTCGTACGGCTGGCGGAGCTGGGCCGGGTCGAGGAGCTCGCGGCGGGCGCGGCCGCCCGGGCGGACGTACTGCTGCGGGCCGCGCGCCGCCCGTGGTGCCCCGACATATTCTGAGCGGCCTCTCAGCGAGTCACTTCGTACGGTGGCGGAACAGCGCCCCGGACGCGGCCAGCGCCACCGCCAGGATCCCGGCGCACCACGCGAGCGCGATCCAGGGCGTGTTGCCCACCGGCTGGTCGAGCAGCAGTCCGCGCATCGACTCGATGAGCGGTGTGACGGGCTGGTGCTCGGCGAAGCCGTGGAGCCAGCTCGGCATCGTCTCGACGGGGACGAACGCGCTGCTCGGGTAGGGCAGGAACATCATGAAGAAGGTGATCCCGCCCGCCGCTTCGGGGGTGCGGGCGAGCAGCCCGGCCGCCGCCGCGAGCCAGGAGATCGCGGTGATGAAGGCGACGAGCAGCCCGAGCGCGGCGAGCCAGCCGAGCGGGGTCGCGGACGGCCGGAAGCCGATGGCGAAGGCCACGCCGAAGACGAGCACGGTGGCGACGAGGTTGCGGGCGATGCTGGCGCCGACGTGGCCGGCGAGGATCGCCGTACCGCCGATGTCGAGCGAGCGGAACCGGTCGATGATCCCGCCCTTCATGTCCTCGCTGACGGAGACGCCGGTGCCGGCGGAGCCGAAGCCGGAGCAGAGGATCAGGACGCCGGGGACGACGTACGTCACGTAGCGGGTGCCGGTGTCGATGGCTCCGCCGAAGAAGTAGACGAAGACCAGCATCAGGATGATCGGCAGCATCATCGAGGTGATGACGGCGTCGACGTTCCGGCGGCCGAGGCGGAGCCCGCGGCCGGTCATCGTCAGGGCGTCAGATACGGGCGTCGACATGGGCGGACTCCTTCTCGGTGGAGTTGGTGCTGGGCTGCGCGGTGGGGTTGGCGGCCGGCTTTTCGGTGAGCGCCAGGAACACGTCGTCGAGGGTCGCGCCGCGCAGCGCGAAGCGGACGACGTCGGTGCGGTCGGGGTCGAGGGTGTCGAGAAGCTCGCGGACCTGGGCGGCGCTGCCGTCGGTGGCGACGCCGAGGGTGAGGGCCTCGGGCTCGTGGTGGACGGCCCGGTCGGCGAGCCGGAGGTAGGCGTCCCGGTCGCGCAGGACGAGGTCGAGGCGGTGGTCGGCGAGGCGGGCCTTCAGGGCCTGCGCGGTGCCCTCGGCGACGACGCGGCCCGCGTTCATGACGGCGATGCGGTCGGCGAGCAGGTCGGCCTCCTCCAGGTACTGGGTGGTGAGGAAGACCGTCGTACCGCTGTCGGAGAGGGCGCGGACGATCTCCCAGAGCTCCTTGCGGCTGCGCGGGTCGAGGCCGGTGGTCGGCTCGTCGAGGAAGATCACCGAGGTCTCGCCGGGGTCGCGGACCAGGCCCGCGGCGAGGTCGAGGCGGCGGCGCATGCCGCCGGAGTACGTCTTGGCGAGGCGGCGGCCCGCGTCGGTGAGGCCGAAGCGCTCCAGGAGTTCGTCGGCGCGCCGCTCGGCGGCACGGCGGGAGAGCCCGGAGAGCCGGGCCATCATGCGCAGGTTCTCGGCGCCGGTCTGCATCTCGTCGACGGCGGCGAACTGGCCGGTGAGGCTGATCGCGCGGCGCACCCGGGACCGCTCGGTGGCGATGTCGTACCCGGCCACGCGCGCGTTGCCGGCGTCCGGCTGGGTGAGCGTGGTCAGGATGCGGACGGTGGTGGTCTTGCCGGCGCCGTTGGGGCCGAGCAGGGCGAAGATCGTGCCCTCGTCGACCCGTAGGTCGAGGGATTCGAGGACGGGGACGGTGCCGTAGGCCTTGCGCAGGCCGTTGGCTTCGATGGCGGCGGATGGCATGGGGGTCCCCCTGAGTTCAGTACTGCGTACGCCTTACGCGTTACTGTGTAAGGGTTACGCATTACTAGGATGGTCGTCAAGCGAGGAAGGGCGGGCGGTTGTGGTGGCGGACGGCAAGGGCGCGGGCGCTCGGGGTGAGGGTGTTCCGAGCGGGGGCGATCCGAGTGAGGGTGTTCCCGGCCGGGGCGCTCCGAGCGACCGCGCTCCGGGCGATGGCGGCGGAAGCTTTCTGCCCGCGAGCATCGAGGCCGCCTGGGGGCTGCGGGAGCGCCCCTCCAAGGGCCCCAAGCCCGGCCTCACCCTCGACCGGATCGTGGGGACCGCCGTGACGGTCGCCTCGACGGAGGGCCTCGACGCCCTCTCCATGGGCCGGATCGCCAAGGAGCTCGGCGTCTCGACCATGTCCCTCTACCGCTACGTCGGCGCGAAGAGCGAGCTGTACGTCCTCATGCAGGACGTCGCCACCGGCCCGCCGCCCGCCTCGCTGCCCGCTGGAACGGGCTGGCGCGAGGGCGTCGAGCACTGGGCCCGTGAGCTGCGCGAGATCTACCACCAGAACCTCTGGATGCTCCGCATGCCGCTCACAGGACCGCCCGCGACACCGAACTCGGTCGCCTGGTGGGAGCGGGCCATGGTCGCCCTGGACGGCACCGGCCTCGACGAGGGGACCAAGGTCTCGGTGGTCATGCTGGTCTCCGGGTTCGTCCGGAACGAGGCGCTGATGATGGCCGACATCGGGGCCGTCATCGGGGCGAGCGGGGAGCGCCCCGAGGAGGCGCTCGCCCGCTACGGCCACACCCTCCGGCGCCTCGCCGACCCCGAGCGCTATCCGGCGGTCGCGCGGATGCTGGACTCCGGCGTGATGGGGCAGGCCGACGAGCCGGACTACGAGTTCCGCTTCGGCCTCGCGCGCATCCTCGACGGGGTCGCGCTGCTCGTCGACGGGAAGGAGGCGGGGGCTTCGGGTTGAGCGGACCCCGCCCGAGGGTCAAGATCATCAAGGTGCAGAATGACCCGTATGTCGATAACGAACACCCCCCGGACGGCAACGATCGACGACGCACCGCTGATCGGTCGCACCCTCACCCGCGCCTTCGACGACGACCCGATGATGCGCTGGTTCTTCCCCGACGACGCCTCGCGCGAGGCCTCGCTCGGCCGCTACTTCACCACGCTCTTCACCCGGCAGTACGTCCGTCACGCGGTGTGCGAGCGCACCGGCGCGGCGGCCTCGTTCTGGGTGCCGCCGGAGGCGGCGGCCAAGGCCGTTCCGGACGAGGAGACCATCCAGGAGCTCACCGGCATCCTCGGTGACCGCGCGCCGGTCTTCGGGGCGGCCGTCGAGGAAGCCGGGAAGCACACGCCCCAGGAGCCGCACTGGTACCTCGCCCTGATCGGCGCCGACCCGGCCGCCCAGGGCCAGGGGCACGGAGCCGCCCTGCTCCGCTCGGGCCTGGCCAAGGCCGACGCGGCGGAGATGCCCGCCTACCTGGAGTCCTCCAAGCCCGACAACCTGGCCTTCTACCAGCACTTCGGCTTCACCGTGCGGAAGGAGCTGGAGCTTCCCGGGGGCGGGCCTACGCTGTGGGCGATGTGGCGCGAGCCGCGCGCTTCGTAGGAGTGGCCCCGGCCCCGGCCCCGGCCTCCCAGGCCTCCTGAAGCGCCGTCAGGAGGCCCCGTACGGCGGGCAGGGCGAGCGAGGACTCCCGTACCGCCGCGTGGATCGAGCGGACCGGCTCCGGCCCCCGGAGCCGGCGGACGACCACGTTCGGGTGGCGACTGCCCAGGCCCATCAGCGGGACCAGGCTGATCCCGAGCCCCGCCGCGACGAAGCCCTGGGCGGTCGCGTACTCCTCGCACTCCACCGCGATGTCCGGCGTGAACCCGGCCGCCGCGCACGCCTCCAGGACGGCGTCGAGGCAGGGGCCCGGGCGCTCGCTGCCGACCCACGGCTCGTCGGCGAGTTCGGCCAGGTCGACGAGGCGGCGGTCGGCGAACCGGTGGCCCTTGGGGAGTACGGCGCGGTACGGGTCGTCGGCGAGGTGGACCAGACGGAGACCGTCCTCGGTGTCCGCGCCGCCCCGGTGCGTGTCTCGGGGTCGTACGACCAGGGTGACGTCCGCCTCCGGGTCGGGCCGCGCGCCCTCGGCGATCCTCAAGTCCACCCGTACACCTGGGTGTTCGCGGCGGAAGCGGGCGAGCGCGGGGGCGACTAGATCGGCGCCCGCCGTGGCGAAGTACCGCACCGCCACCTGGCCGGTGCGCCCGGCCCGCAGGTCGGCGAGGGCGGTCTCGGCCTCGGCGACCTGGCGGCCGATCACGTCCGCGTGCTCGGTGAGCAACAGCCCGGCGGCGGTGGGCCGGACGCCCCGGCCGAACCGTTCGAGCAGCGCGATGCCGGCCTCCTTCTCCAGGACACCGATCTGCTGGCTCACGGCGGAGGGGGTGTAACCGAGGTTCGCGGCGGCGGCGGTGACGGAGCCGCTGGTGACGACGGCCCGGAGCACCTGCATGCGTCTCACGTCGAGCATGTAGCACAGCTTAACGCTGGATGCATGATTCTTCGCTTGTCCTGTCGAGTGGGGGCGGGGACCGTGGGGCCCATGACATCGACGACGCGTATGGGCGGACGTATGGGCGGACGTACGGGCGTGCGCATGGGCGTACGTATGGGTGTGCTGGCCCTGCTCTGGGGCTCGGCCTTCCTCTGGATCGAGCTGGCTCTCGACCACGGCCTCACCCCTGGGTGGATCACCTTCGTACGGTGCCTGCTCGGGGCGGGCGTGCTGCTCGCTCTCGCGTACGCGGCCGGGCAGCGGCTGCCACGGGACCGGCGCACCTGGAGGCGGTTGGCCGTCGCGGCCTTCTTCTGCAACGCCCTGCCGTTCCTGCTCTTCGGCATCGGGCAGCAGACCGTCGACAGCGGTGTCGCGGGCGTCCTGAACGCCACCACCCCGCTCTGGTCCCTGCTCATCGGCGTGGCGCTTGGCACGGAGCGCGGCTTCGGCGCGGCGAAGGTCGCCGGTCTGGTCCTCGGCTTCGCCGGCATCCTGCTGATCTTCGCGCCCTGGAGCGGGGATTCGGGCCTGATGAGCATCGGAGCGCTCGCGCTGCTCGGCGCTTCGGCCAGTTACGCGGTGGCCTTCGCGTACATGGCGCGCAAGCTGGTCGGCGGGGGCACCGCGCCGATGGCGCTGTCGGCGGCGCAGTTGCTCGCGGCGACGGCCCTGAGCGTGCCGGCGCCGCTGGCCGGGGGCACGGGGACGTTGACCTGGGCGGGTGTCGGGGCGGTCGTCGTCCTCGGGATCTTCGCGACCGGGCTCACCTTCCACCTCAACTACCGGATGATCGCCGAAGAGGGCCCGACGAGCGCCGCGACCGTCGGCTACCTGCTGCCGGTGGTGTCGGTGGCGCTCGGGGCCCTCGTGCTCGACGAGCCGTTGACGGTACGGGTGGTGGCGGGGATGGCGGTCGTACTGGCGGGGGTGGCGCTTACGCGACGGGGGCGGCGGCCCGCGCCTGATCCTGATCTTGAACCTGAACCTGATCCTGATCGCGGTCCGGCTCCTGGGGTGCCCTCCGGCCGTTCTTCGGCTGTCGCAGGACCGTGAGGGCGACCGCGAAGGCGGCGACGAGGAGACCGGCGCCGACGCCGAAGGCCAGGTGGTAGCCGCCGGTCAGGGCCTCGGCGGTGGAGCGGCCTGCCTCGGTCAGGGACTCGGTGCGGGCGGCGGCCAGGGTGGAGAGGACCGCGATGCCGAGGGCCATGCCGATCTGCTGGGTGGTGTTGAAGAGCCCCGAGGCGAGGCCCGCGTCCTCCTCCTTCGCGCCGGACATGCCCAGCGAGGTGAGGGCGGGCAGCGCGAGGCCGAAACCGGCGGCCAGCAGCATCACGGGCAGGAGGTCGGTGACGTACGAGGCGTGCACGGGGACCCGGGTGAGCAGGCCGAGCATGACCACGAGCAGCCCGAGCCCGGTGAGCAGTACGGCGCGCTCGCCGAAGCGGGCGATGAGGCGGGCCGAGACGCCCAGGGACACCGCGCCGATGATCGCGGCGGCCGGCAGCATCGCGAGACCGGTCTCGGCGGCGCCGTACCCGAGGACCTTCTGCAGGTGGAGCGCGACGAGGACCTGGAAGGAGAAGAGGGCGGCGACCATCAGCATCTGGACGAGGTTGGCGCCCGAGACACTGCGCGAGCGCAGGATCCGCAGCGGCATGAGGGGGCTCGCCGCCCGGGCCTGGCGGAGGACGAAGCCGGCGAGCAGGGCGAGGGAGAGCGCGCCGAGGCCGAGGGTGTGGGCGGAAGTCGCGCCGTACTCCTCGATCGTGACGACCGCGTAGATGCCGGTCATCAGGCCGGCGGTGATGAGCGGTGCGCCGAGAAGGTCCACGCCGCCGGTGCGGCCGCCACCGGCACTGCGACCTCGGTCGCCGGGCAGGGCGCGGAGGGCGACGAGGACGGTCGCGGCGCCGATGGGGAGGTTGATGAAGAAGATCCAGTTCCAGGTGAGCGCGTCGGTCAGGATCCCGCCGAGGACCTGTCCGATGGAGGCGCCGGCCGCTCCGGTGAAGCTGAACACGGCGATGGCGCGGGCGCGTTCGCGGGGTTCGGTGAAGAGCGTGACGAGGATGCCGAGGCTCACGGCGGAGGCCATCGCGCTGCCGACGCCCTGCAGGAAGCGGGCGGCGATCAGGACCTCGGGGGAGGCGGCGACACCGGCGAGCAGGGAGGCGGCGGTGAACACTCCCGTACCCGCGAGGAACATCCGTCTCCGGCCGATCAGGTCGCCGAGGCGGCCGGCGAGGAGGAGCAGCGAGCCGAAGGCGATCAGGTAGGCGTTGACGACCCAGCTGAGGCCGGCCGGGGTGAAGCCGAGGTCGCTCTGGATGGCGGGCATGGCGACGGTGACGATGCTCCCGTCGAGGACGGTCATCAGCATCCCGGTGGCGAGGACGCCGAGGGCGAGGGAGCGGGAGCGGGTGGAGGTGGGGGTGAGGGTGGTGACAGCGGTGTTCATGGGTCTCTCCTGTGCGAGGGAGGCAACAGGAAAGACCGTAGCAGATAGTTCTGTTGCAGACTATCTTTTACGGATCGAGGGGTGCGGGGACCCTCGGTGGGGCCTTGGCTCCGTCAGCCCTTCTGGCGGGCCCGCCGGGCCGGTCGCGCGCTCTCCACGGGGGTCTCCAGGTGGCCTGTGGCCAGGCGGTTCAGTGCGCGCACCAGCACCTCGCGCTCGTCGTCGGGCAGCGAGGCCAGGGCGTTCTCGTGCACCCCGTCGACGATCTTCTGGCTCTTCGCGGCGACCTTCGCCCCCTCCTCGGTGACCGCGATGATCCGGGCCCGCCGGTCGGCGCTCGACGGCCGGCGCTCGGCGAGCCCGGCCGCCTCCAGGGCGTCGACGGTGACGACCATCGTGGTCTTGTCCATGTCCCCGATCTCGGCCAGCTGCGCCTGCGTGCGCTCCTGCTCCAGGGCGTGCACGAGGACGCAGTGCATGCGCGGGGTGAGCCCGATCTCCCCGAGCTCGGCGCTCATCCGCGTCCGCAGGACGTGGCTGGTGTGGTCCAGGAGGAAGGAGAGATCGGGCTCGGTGCGGGTGGGTGCCATGGCTGTCATGTCAGCCAGGGTAGGTGAAGTCGGTCTGTCGCGGATTATCAGGAAGCGGACGAGAGGGGGTCTGGGTCCTGGCCCTCGCGGTGGCCGCCCCGGCCCCCGCCCTCGCCCCGGCTCAGGAGTTCGGTGATCCGGAGGAAGCCGTCGCCGCCGTGGCCCTCCGCGATGGCGCGCCGGGCGAGGCCCTCGGCCGCGCGCATCACGCCGGCGTCGATGCCGTGCGCCTCGGAGGCGTGCACGATGTGGGTCATGGACGAGGCCGCCGAGGTGAGCGGGTTGCCCGCGCCCGAGAAGATCCCGCCGTCCACGTCCTCGGCGCTCTCCTCGAAGATCGGCGGCAGGATCGCGCCGATGCCCCGCGCGAACGGCGCCAGGTCCCCCGCGCTGATCCCCTCCGCCCGCGCGACCGCGAGGGCGTGGGCGTACCCGGCCATGGCGGTCCAGAAGATGTCGAGCAGCGCGATGTCGTACGCCGCCGCCCGGCCGGGGTCCTCGCCGAGATGGGTGTGGGTGCCACCGAGGGTGTCCAGTACGGGACGGTGCTCGCGGTACAGCTCCGCCGGGCCGCTGTGCAGGAACACCGCGTCAGGGGTCCCGATGGTGTACGTAGGGGTCATGATCGCCCCGTCCAGGTAGCGGACGCCGTGCTCGGCCGCCCAGGCGGCGGTGGACCGGGCCCGGTCCGGGGTGTCGGCGGTCAGGTTGACCACCGTCCGCCCCTTGAGCGCGCCGGTGACCGCCTCGCGCCGCAGAACGGCGTCCACCGCGTCGTAGTTCACGACGCAGACCACGGTCAGCGGGCTCGCCGCGACCGCCTCCTCGACGGAGCCGGCACCGGTCGCGCCCCGCGCGACCAGCTCCCGCTCGCGACCCGGCGTCCGGTTCCAGACGGTGGTGCGTACCCCGGCGTCCAGGAAGGCGCCCGCCAGGGCCCGGCCCATCGGCCCGAGGCCGAGTACGGTGACGGTGGCGGTGACGTCGGACTGCTCAGTGGGTGAGGGCATGGTTCAACTCCCGTAAATACAGTGATGATCAGTGACAAAGGGGGCGAGGGTGACGCGCGGTCGGGCCCAGGACAGGGACGTCTGTGGAGTGACCGCGGCGATCGCGGTCATCGACGGCAAGTGGAAGACGACCCTGCTGTGGCTGCTGGAGTCGGGTCCGCGCCGCCCGGGCGAACTGCGCCGCCTCCTGCCCGGCCTCAGCGAGAAGGTGCTGACTCAGTCGCTCCGCGAGATGGAGACCGACGGGCTGGTGCACCGGCAGGTGTACGACACGCTTCCGCTGAAGACCGAGTACTCCCTGACGGAGTTCGGCGGGCAACTGGCGACGGCGCTCGCGCCCCTCTCCGACTGGGGCCACCGCCGCCTGGAGAAGCTCACGGAGCACGCCCGGCCCGCCGAGATGCGCTCGGCCGCGTCCTGACGTATTCGCACCGCAACCTCCCCTCCGTTCCGTCGGCCTCACCAGGTTCGCCGCTCGGCCGGTCGTCGCCAAGTACCCACAAAAAAGTGGCTACATGGGGGATGCGCGTACGGGGCAGCTGAAAGCCCCCGGAAAACAGAAAAGGCAAGGAGGACGAGCCCCTTGCCACTCTCAAGATATAGCGCATGGGGGGCCTTGCGGCAAGGCCCCCGGTGTGGTGCAGAATCATCGACCTGAGCCGGATGCTTCCTTATTGTCCGTATTTCCTGCTCTGTTCGACAGCACTCTGGGGGACCCATGTACGACGTCGACGTGATCGTGGTCGGTAGCGGACCGACCGGCCTGATGCTCGCCGCCGAGCTGCGCCTGCAGGATGTGCGCGTGGCCGTTCTCGAGCGGGACACGGAGCCGACCGAGGTGGTCCGCGCGCTCGGCCTGCACGCGCGCAGCGTCGAGGTGATGGACCAGCGCGGCCTGCTGGAACGGTTCCTCCCGCTCGGCAAGCAGCACCCGCTCGGCGGCGGGTTCTTCGCCGGTATCGACAAGCCCGCGCCGCACCTCGACACCACGCACCCGTACGTCCTCGGCATTCCGCAGCCCATTGTCGACCGCCTGCTGTCCGAGCGCGCCGTCGAATTGGGCGCGGACATCCGGCGCGGTTGCCAGGTGGTCGGACTGAGCCAGGACGAGGACGGTGTGACCGCCGAACTCGCCGACGGCACACGGCTGCGCTCGCGCTACCTCGTCGCCTGCGACGGCGGCCGCAGCACCGTACGCAAGCTGCTCGGCGTCGCCTTCCCCGGCGAGCCCAGCAAGGTCGAGACGCTGCTCGGGCAGATGGAGCTGACCGCCTCGCCCGAGGAGCTCGCCGCCGTGATGGTCGAAGTCCGCAAGACGCAGAAGCGGTTCGGCGTCATCCCCTTCGGGGAGGGGGTGTACCGCGTCGTCGTGCCCGCCGAGGGCGTGTCGGAGGACCGCACGGTCATGCCGACCTTCGAGGAGTTCAAGGAGCGGCTGCGGGCGGTCGCCGGCACCGACTTCGGCGTGCACTCGCCGCGCTGGCTCTCCCGCTTCGGCGACGCCACCCGGCAGGCCGAGCGCTACCGCGTCGGCCGGGTGTTCCTGGCGGGCGACGCCGCGCACATCCACCCGCCGGCCGGCGGGCAGGGCCTCAACCTCGGTATCCAGGACGCGTTCAACCTGGGCTGGAAGCTGGCGGCGGAGGTCGACGGCTGGGCGCCGGAGGGCCTCCTCGACACGTACGAGGCCGAGCGGCACCCGGTGGCCGCCGACGTGCTGGACAACACCCGCGCGCAGATGGAGCTGATGTCCCTGGAGGCGGGCTCCCAGTCGGTGCGTCGGCTGATCGCGGAGCTGATGGACTTCGAGGAGGTGAACCGGTACCTGATCGAGAAGGTCACCGCGCTCGGTGTCCGTTACGACTTCGGCGCCGGCCACGCGCTGCTCGGCCGGCGCCTGCGGGACGTCCAGCTGAAGCAGGGGCGCCTCTACGAACTCACCCGCAGCGGCCGGGGCCTGCTGATCGACCGGACCGGCACCCTCTCGGCGACGGGCTGGGCGGACCGCGTCGACCACGTCGTCGACCCCGCTGAGGAGCTCGACGCCCCCGCGGTCCTCCTCCGCCCGGACGGCCACGTGGCCTGGGCGGGCGAGAACCCGGAGGAACTGCGGGCCGCCCTGCACCGCTGGTTCGGCACGGCGACGACCGGCTGACGGCTACCCGGCGGCCGCGTGGTCGTGCTGCTCCTGGCCGGCGCCGACGGGCAGCACCAGGGTGAAGGACCGGGCAACGGTGAAGACGGTCGGCTCGGGCAGGCCGAGCGCCGCCAGTGCGGCGGAGGCGGCCTCGTGCCGCTCGCCGTTGACCCGGACCTCGGCCTGCACGGCGCCCGGGGCGCCGCCGTAGAAGACCCGGACACCGTTGAACCAGGGCGACTCCAGGTCGGCGGTGAAGGTGTGGGCGATCTTCCGGAGCACGTCCGCCTCCAGCAGTGCCTCCTGGAGGCGGAGGTTCTCCTGGGTGGAGAGCCCGTAGGCCAGCACCCCCGAGGTGATGGACCGCCATCCCGGCACGCCGTGCTCCTCGTCGGGGCCCCGGTTCTCGGCGAACCGCCCGCGCCCGTCGAGCAGTTCGAGCAGGCAGGCGCCGGCGGAACCGGCCCAGACGTCGGCCGCGTCGCGCGGGGTGGTGACCACCACGACGCAGTCCACGAAGCAGGGAACGTCGGGCTGGATGCTCACGTCCGGGAAGACGACCAGGTCGTGGTGCCCGTCGTCCCCGTGCCCCATCGGTGCGACACCGATGGCCCAGCCCCGCGGGCTGAGCAACGAACTGCCCTTGAACTCGGCGCCCGCCGTGGAGCCGGGAGCGACCTCCTCCAGAGCTTCCCGGACCAGGGCGAGAAGCTCCAGGTCGGGCAGTCGGCCCTTGGTGGGCTTGGTGGGCTTGGTGGGCTCGGTGGGCTCGGTGGGCTCGGTGGGCTCGGTGGGTTCATTGGATTCGGTGGCGCGGCGGCGACGGCGTATCCAGGGCATGCGGGGATCATACGGAGACGGTGCCGGTGGGCCACCTGCGTTTCCCGGCTCGCTGGACGTCGTAAGGGCCGCCGCGCGTGGAGCGCGATGCCGCGTTCGGGGCGCGATCCGCGTATGAGGCGCGACACTATTGCAAGCGGGTGCTTGCAATAGTTAGCGCGGGGTGGCATCTTCGCAGCATGGCATCACTCAACGTCGGCAATCTTGGCGAGTACCTCCGTGAGCAGCGGCGCACCGCGCAGCTGTCGTTGCGGCAGCTCGCGGAGGCCGCCGGGGTGTCCAATCCCTATCTGAGCCAGATCGAGCGCGGCCTGCGCAAGCCGAGCGCCGACGTGTTGCAGCAGGTCGCCAAGGCGCTGCGGATCTCCGCCGAGACGCTGTACGTGCGGGCCGGGATCCTCGACGAGAAGGAGCGGGACGAGCTGGAGACGCGCGCCGTCATCCTGGCCGATCCCTCGATCAACGAGCGGCAGAAGCAGGTGCTGCTCCAGATCTACGACTCCTTCCGTAAGGAGAACGCCGCAGAGGCAGCGGAGGCCGCAGAAGCAGCCACCGATCAGGCGGCCAACGATCAGGCGGTCGCCGACCAGGTGGCCTCGGGGAACGACGCCGCTTCCGATGCCGAACCCACCGCGAGCTAGTACGTGACATTCCGGAGGACCACCACCATGGCCATCATCGAAGAACTGCGTACCCCCCTCTACTTCGCCGCCGGCACCGCCGACCTCGCCGTCCAGCAGGCCAAGAAGGTCCCCGGCCTGATCGAGCAGATCGCCGCCGAGGCGCCCGCGCGGATCGACGCCGTGCGCAACACCGACCCCAAGGTCGTGCAGGAGAAGGTGACCGACCGGGCCAAGGAGGCCCAGGCCACCGTCCAGTCGAAGTTCGCCGAGGTCGTCGGCAACCTCGACACCGACCTGAAGAAGCTCGGCGAGACCGCCCAGGACCTGGCCCTGCGGGGCGTCGGCGTCGCCGCCGAGTACGCGGTCAAGGCGCGCGAGAAGTACGAGGAGATCGCCGAGCACGGCGAGGAGGCCGTCAAGGCCTGGCGCGGTGAGGTGGCCGAGGAGATCACCGAGATCGCCGTCGTGGTCGAGCCCGAGCCGGAGACGAAGGCCGAAGCGAAGGCCGAGGTTCCGGCCCAGGACTCCGCCGCGGCCGACGAGCCCGCCAAGAAGGCCCCCGCCCGGAAGACCTCCGTCCGCAAGCCGGTCGCCAAGAAGACCGCCGGCGCCACCGACAAGTAAGCCAGGGCACCAAACAGGGTGTCCGGTGCGTTGTACCGGGTACCTTGGCCGCGAGGCGGTTCATCCACTGACGAGGCGGTTCAGATATGTTGCGCGACGGATTCGACCTGGGTATCACGCTGGTGGTCGGGCTGTTCTTCCTCGTCTTCGCCGTCGTCACCTTCGTCTTCGCCGCCATGGCGCGCGAGGATGCCTACCGCGCGGCCGACAAGCAGACCAAGAAGTTCTGGCTGATCATCCTCGGCATCAACCTGGTCCTGAACCTGGTTCTGGACATGCTCTTCCTGCAGATCGCCGGCGTCATCGCCGCGATCGTCTTCATGGTCGACGTCCGGCCGGCCATCAAGCAGGTCTCCGGCGGAGGCGGCGGACGCCGTGGCGGGTCCAGCAGCGACGGGCCTTACGGGCCGTACAACGGCGGCCGGTAGCAGCGAACGGAACGTGGAGCCAAAGGGTCCGAGGGATCCGAAGGGTCCAAAGGGGTCCAAAGGGTCCGAAGGGTCCGGGGTTTTCCCCGGGCCCTTTCCAGTGCCTGGGGTTATCCCCGGGCCCTTTCCAGTGCCAGGACCGCCACGTCGTCCGTCAGCTCGCCGCCGTTCAGCGACCGCACCTCCGTCACCGCCGCCTCCAGCAGGTCCTCGCCCCGCAGGCCCTCCGCCAGCTGCCGGTTGATCATCTCGACCATCCCGTCCTGCCCGAGCCGCGGCGAGCCCGGGCCCGCCGAGCGGCCCTCGATCAGGCCGTCCGTGTACATCAGCAGGCTCCACGCCCCGCCCAGCTCCACCTGGCGGCGCGGCCAGCGGGCGCGCGGCAGCAGGCCGAGCGCCGGGCCGCCGTCCTCGTACGGCAGGAGCCGTGCCGGGCGGCCCCTGCGGGCGATCAGCGGCGCGGGGTGGCCGGCCAGGCAGAGGCCCGCCCGGCGGCCGTCCGGGGCTATGTCGACCGTGCAGAGCGTCGCGAAGATCTCCTCGCTCTCCCGCTCGTGCTCCAGGACCTGCTGGAGCGTGGAGAGCAGCTCGTCCCCGCACAGCCCCGCGAAGGTCAGCGCCCGCCACGCGATGCGCAGCTCCACTCCGAGCGCGGCCTCGTCCGGGCCGTGCCCGCAGACGTCGCCGATCATCGCGTGGACCGTGCCGTCCGGCGTACGGACGGTGTCGTAGAAGTCCCCGCCGAGCAGGGCGCGCGAGCGGCCCGGCCGGTAGCGGGCGGCGAACCGCAGGTCGGAGCCCTCCAGGAGCGGCGTGGGCAGCAGCCCGCGCTCCAGACGGGCGTTCTCCTGGGCCCGCAGCCGCGACTCGGTCAGCTTCACCTGGACCGCGTCGGCCCGCTTGCGCTCGACGGCGTACCGGATCGCCCGGCTCAGCAGCCGGCCGTCGAGCTCCTCGCGGAAGAGGTGGTCCTGCGCCCCGACCCGTACCGCCTCCGCCGCCAGCTCCGCGTCGGCCGAGGCCGCGAGCGCCAGGACGGCGTGGCGCGGGGCGAGCCGCAGGATCTGGCGCAGGGGCGCGAGCGGGTCGTCACCGGACGCGCGGGGGCCGGGCAGGGCCAGGTCGACCAGGACGCAGTGCACGTCGTCGGTGAGCAGCCGCTCCGCCTCGGTCAGGTTGCGGGCGGTACGGATGCGGACGCGGGTCCCGTCCCGGTCGTCGAGCATCTCGGGCACGGCGAGGGCGCCCGCCGGGTCGTCCTCGACGACCAGCAGGGTGAGATCGGTGCCGGAGCCGGTGCCTGTCGCAGCGGTGGCAGCGGTGACAACAGCGCCGGGCGCGGCCGCAGAGACGATTCTCTGGCGCGGTACGGGTACGGGCATCGGTCGCGGATTCCTTCCCTCCCCCCGAGGGCGCGGCGGGGCGACGAACGACGTCCCGCCAGACGGGGACCATAGCGGTAGCGCACGGGGGAGCGGAATGGTGATCAGGGTACGAGCACCGAAGAGCCGTTGGCATATGCCGCGCATGGGGAGGTTGTTGCCCTCCCGGTCATGACGAACATCACGCCGCCGGGGTGAGCGCCGTCACCCCGAGCGCGCCCCCCAGAGCGCCTCACTCCGGGCGGACCACGCCCAGGATCTCCATCGAGCCCGCGCCCGCGAGCGTGACGTCCCGGCCCGGGCGCGGCGCGTGCACGATGGCGCCGTTCCCGACGTACATGCCGATGTGGCTGGCGTCCTTGAAGTAGACGATCAGGTCACCGGGCCGCATGTCCTTGATGTCCACCTTGGGCAGCAGCCGCCACTGCTCCTGCGAGGTGCGCGGAATGTTCCGGCCGGCCGTGCCCCAGGCCCGCTGGGTCAGCCCGGAGCAGTCGTACGAGTCCGGGCCCTCGGCCCCCCAGATGTACGGCTTGCCGATCTGCGCCGTCGCGAACTCCACCGCCCGCTTGCCCTGCGGTGTCGCCGTGGTGTTCAGGCCCTTGAGGACGCCGGTGTTCACCCAGGCGGTCTGCTGCCGGTACTGCTCCTGCTCCTCCAGGCGCCGCAGCCGCTCCAGCTCCTCGGCCGCCAGAGTCGACTCCAGCTTCTTCGCCGCGGCTATTTTGTCGTTGATGTCCTTCTTGGCCGTCGCCTGCTTGACGCGGTTGGCCTCCAGCTTGGTCCAGTTGGTGCCCGCGTCCTTGGCGTAGACGGTCAACTGGGCCTGGGTCCGGGTCATTTCGGCGATCAGGTCCTTGGTGGCCTTCTGGCCCTCCTTGAACCTGCCGGCGTTGTCCAGGAAGAGCTGCGGGTCGTCGGTGAGGACGAACTGCGCGCCGTCGGGCAGGCCGCCGTTGCGGTACTGGGCGCGGGCCGCGGCGCCCGCCTGGGCCTTGAGCGAGTCGATCTTCTCGTTGCCGGCCACGATCATCTGGGCCAGCCGCACGATCTCGGCGGACTGCTCCTTGGTCTGCTCCTCGGCGAGGTTGTACGCGTCGGTGGCGGCGGCCGCCTGCCGGTACAGGCCCTCGATCTCCTTGCGTACCTCTTCGAGGGTCTTCTTCGGCGCGGCGGGCGCGGCGGGCGCGGCGGGCGCTCCGGGGGGCAGCGGAGCAGCCGAAGCTCCGAGCGTCAGCGCGGGTGAGGCGAGCACCGTCAGGGCGCAGACCACGGTGATCGCGGCGTTGACACAGCGGCGTCGGTTCACAAGCTCCCCCTCGTACGGCCCGCACCCGTATCTCGTACGTCGCGTACCGCGTACTGCTCGTAGCCGGTATCTGATTTACCGTCAGTAACTTGGTGGCGACCTTGGCGATAGTGCCACGCGTGGCCTCAAAGCGACAGGGGATACCGGGCCCTGTCGGGTCACTCTCCCCCAGACGGGACGGGTGGGAAGGGAGTTGCGTTCCCGATCGACCGGGAATTCACCGGCAATTGGTCCTTCAGCGGGGCGCCAGTGCCTCCCAGCGGACCGTCACCTCGCCCTGGCGCCGACGCCGGTGCCCGTCCGTCAGGGGCCAGTCCGCCGCCAGGTCGCGCACGGCCCGGATCCAGCGCTGCCGCGCGCCCAGCGAGGCGTACGGGGCGGCGGCCGCCCACGCCCGGTCGAAGTCCCGCAGGAACGCGTGGACCGGCTCGCCCGGCACGTTGCGGTGGATCAGCGCCTTCGGCAGCCGTTCCGCGAGGTCCGAGGGGCGGTCGAGCGAGCCGAGCCGGGTCGCGAAGGTGACCGTCCTCGGCCCGGACCGGTCGAGCGCGACCCACACGTGACGGCGCCCGATCTCGTCGCAGGTCCCCTCGACCAGCAGCCCGCCGGGCCCGAGCCGCGCGCACAGCCGCGCCCACACCGCGGCCACCTCGTCCTCGTCGTACTGCCGCAGCACGTTCGCGGCCCGGATCAGCGCGACCTCGCCCGGCACCGGGACCTCGAAGCCGCCGTGCAGGAAAGTGAGGCCCGGGCGCTCGTACGGCTTGGCGGCGGCGACCCGGGCCGGCTCGATCTCGATGCCGACGACCTCGGTACGCGGATCGGCCGTCCGCAGTCGCGTCAGGAGCTCCACGGCGGTCCAGGGGGCGGCCCCGTACCCCAGGTCGACGGCGACGGGCGGCTCGGCGGAGCGGCGCAGTGCGGGGCCGTGGGTGGCGGCGATCCAGCGGTCCATGCGGCGCAGCCGGTTCGGGTTGGTGGTCCCGCGGGTGGCCGTGCCGACGGGGCGGGGCACGACGGGGCGGGTGGTGCGCGGGGCCATGCAACGAGGGTACGGGCCGGTGCCGGGCGGCGGTGCCACGCCGCCCGGCAGGGCAATGAATTGGCAAAGAGGAAATGGATGGCGTGATTCCGGCGTTGTCGCCCCTGAAGGGTGCGCCGCGCGCGCCGCCTTCGCCGTGCCCGCTACACCGCATTACCTGCCAGACCGCTTTGCCCGCTCCACCGCAGTGCCCGCTCCCCCGCTCTACCCGCTAAGCCCCCACCCAGTGGAAGGACCGTCGACGTGAGTCAGTACGTGTCCCGGCTCGCCGGCTCCCTGGCGACGCCGCCCCGACTCCGGCTCCCCGGACGTCACCGGAGCCCCCGCCGGGTGGCCATGCTCAGCGTCCACACCTCGCCCCTCCACCAGCCGGGCACCGGCGACGCCGGCGGCATGAACGTGTACATCGTGGAGCTGGCCAGGCGCCTCGCCGCGATCAACATCGAGGTCGAGATCTTCACCCGGGCCACCACCGGCGGCCTCGCCCCGGTCGTCGAGCTCGCGCCGGGCGTACTCGTACGGCATGTGGACGCGGGGCCGTACGAGGGCCTCGCCAAGGAGGAGCTGCCGGCCCAGCTCTGCGCCTTCACGCACGGCGTGATGCAGGCCTGGGCGGGCCACCGTCCCGGCCACTATGACCTGGTCCACTCCCACTACTGGCTCTCCGGCCACGTCGGCTGGCTCGCCGCCGAGCGCTGGGGCGTCCCGCTCGTCCACGCCATGCACACCATGGCCAAGGTCAAGAACGCGGCGCTCGCGGAGGGCGACACGCCCGAGCCCACGGCCCGGGTGATCGGCGAGACGCAGATCGTCGACGCCGCCGACCGGCTGATCGCCAACACCGCCGAGGAGGCCGACGAGCTCGTCCGCTTCTACGACGCGGACCCGGCGAAGGTCGCCGTCGTCCACCCCGGCGTGAACCTGGACCACTTCCGCCCGGCGGACGGCAGGGCCGCCGCCCGCGCCCGCCTCGGGCTGCCCGCCGACGCCTTCATCCCGGTCTTCGCCGGCCGGATCCAGCCCCTGAAGGCCCCCGATATCCTGCTGCGGGCCGCGGCCCAGCTCCTGGACCGCGATCCGTCCCTGCGCTCGCGCATGCTCGTGCCGATCGTCGGCGGGCCGAGCGGCAGCGGCCTCGCCAAGCCCGAGGGGCTGCAGAAGCTCGCCGCCCGGCTCGGCATCGCGGACGTCGTCCGCTTCCACCCGCCGGTCGGCCAGGACCGCCTCGCGGACTGGTTCCGGGCGGCGTCGGTGCTGGTCATGCCCTCGTACAGCGAGTCCTTCGGCCTGGTCGCCATCGAGGCGCAGGCGGCCGGGACCCCGGTCGTCGCGGCGGCGGTGGGCGGCCTTCCGGTCGCCGTACGGGACGACGTCACCGGCTTCCTGGTCCAGGGCCACGACCCGGCCGACTACGCCCGCGCGCTCGGCCGCTTCCTCGCCGAACCGACGCTGACCGACCGGATGGGAGCGGCGGCGGCCCGGCACGCGGAGTCCTTCGGCTGGGACACGGCGGCCTCGGGCACGGCGGACGTGTACACGGCGGCGATGCACGATCACCGTCGTCGCGTACGCTCGCACCATGGCTGAGCGGGCTGAACGGGCTGAACAGGGCGAAGGCGCACGACGGGTCATCGAGGACACGTTCAAGGACGCGGAGCTGGAGTGGGAGTCGCCCGAGCCGGGCTCGTACGTCGTCAAACTCCCCGGCACGCGCAAGCTCTTCACGACGCTCTCCCTCCGGGTGGGCCGGCACTCCCTCTCGCTGAACGCCTTCGTCATCCGTCACCCCGACGAGAACGAGCCGGGCGTCCACCGCTGGCTCCTTGAGCGCAACCTCAAGCTGTACGGCGTGAGTTACGCGGTCGACGGCCTCGGCGACATCTATCTGACCGGCAAGCTGCCGCTGGCCGCCGTCACCCCGGAGGAGCTGGACCGGCTGCTCGGCTCGGTCCTCGAAGCGGCGGACGGCTCCTTCAACACGCTGCTGGAGCTGGGTTTCGCGAGCGCGATCCGGCGTGAGTACGAGTGGCGGGTCTCGCGCGGCGAGTCGACCCGGAACCTCGACGCGTTCACCCACCTGACCCAGAAGTCGTAAGCGACGAACGCGCGTACAACCCCTTCCTTACCGCGCCAAGGCCGTGCCATGCTCACCGCCAACGCAGATCTGAACATGGTTCACATCTATGAATGCGAGGCGGGCTCATGGGAATCAGCAGGAGACAGTTCGTGGGCGGCGCGGTGGGAGTCGGGGTCGCGGCGACGACGACGGGCTTCACGCCGTCCCGCCCCGCTCCCGCACACCCCGCCCCCACCCGCACCGCCGCCCTCTGGCGCGAGTACGCCGACGCCCCCTACACCCACCCCCAGATCCCCTACGTGGGCCGAGCCGGCGCCCGCAGAGGCGCCACCCGTCTCGGCCGGCCGCCGGTCGTCGCGAACGTCCTCACGTACGGGGCCGTCCCCGACGGCTCCGCCGACTCGGCCGCGGCCATCAACCGGGCGCTCGCCGAGGCGGGGGAGCGCGGCGGCGGCACGGTGCTCGTCCCGCCGGGGACGTACCGCATCGACGACTTCCTGCACATCGGCCACAGCGACGTGGTGCTGCGCGGCGCGGGCTCGGGCCGTACGAAGCTGATCGCGACGAAGAACCTGACCGAGCTCATCGGTGCGTACGGTTCGCGCTACGGCGGCGACAAGTCGTCCTGGTCCTGGGCCGGTGGCCTGATCTGGCTCGCCCCCAAGGCCCGGCACGCCTCCCTCGTCGCGGCGATCCGCGCCAAGGCCTGGCCCTTCGAGGGCTGGACCGGCAACAAGCGCGACGAGTGGGAGACCCTGACCACCGTCCGCCCGGCCAGGCGCGGCGACTGGACGATCACGGTCGACGACCCGTCAGCCGTACGCCGAGGACAGGTGGTTCTGCTCCGCCTCGCGGACGACGCCGGCCACACGCTCCTGGAGCACATGGCGGGCGGCGGCGCCGGCCCCGAGTCGTACCACTGGGACGACAAGACCAAGCTGACCTCGTACGTGCCGCACGAGTGGCCCGTCCGCGTGGTCTCCGTACGGGGCCGCAAGGTCACCCTGGAGCGCCCGCTCCCGCTCGACGTGCGCCCGGAGTGGGACCCGCGCCTGACGACGCTCGCGGAACCGCTCACCGGCTCGGGCGTGGAGGGCCTCACCCTGGAGGCGGTCGAGACGCCGCAGTCGGCGCACCTCCTGGACAAGGGCTACAACGGCGTCACCTTCCAGTGCGCGTACGACTGCTGGGCCGAGGACATCGTCGTACGGCACGTGGACAACGGCTTCGGTCTCGTCGCCGCCTCCGCCTGCACGCTGCGCCGCACCCGGGTCGAGGGGCGCGGCTCCCACCACCCATACTTCTGCCGCGAGGGCGCGCACGACAACCTGATCGAGGACTTCCGCATCGCGGCCCGTACGGTCCCGGCGCCGGCGGGGACGCAGCTCCACGGCATCAATGTGGAGGGGCTCTCCAGCTACAACGTCTGGTCGCGCGGGGTGATGGAGATGGGCACCTTCGACACGCACCGGGGCATGCCGTTCGCCAACGTACGGACGGAGATCACGGTCGAGAACAACGGCCGGCACGGCGGCGACGCCTCGGCGGGCCCGCTGTACGGCGCCCGGTTCACGCACTGGAACGTGACGGTGACCAACGGCCGGGCGGGCCTGGTCAAGATCGACACGATCGCGCCGTACAGCGCGACGGTGGGGATCAGCGAGGTCACGGAGTTCGACCAGATCGACGTACCGGACTTCACGGGCGAGCTCCACGCGCGCGTGGAGGCGTACGGGACTCCGGGGACGGTCCGCCCCCGGAACCTGTACGAGGCACAGCGGGAGTTCAGGCGCTGACGGAGGGGGTGCCGGTCTTCTTGTCGACGGAGGCGGCCGGACTGTCGGCGGGGTCGGGGGCGGGGTCGGGGACGGTGTCCTCGTCGAGGACCTTGCGGAGCCGGGTCACGTACCCGATGGCGGCGAGGGTTCCGATGACGCCCGTACCCATCCAGAGGAAGTCGGGGCCCGGCCCGTCGACCACCCATCCGGCGAGGATCGGGGCGAGGAAGCCGGACAGCGCCCAGGACATGCCCATGACGCCCTGGTAGCGGCCGCGGGCGTGTTCGGGGGCGAGCTTGGCGGTGGCGGCGGCGTTCGTCGGGACGTGGACCATCTCGCCGATGGTCCACACGACGACGGTGACGGCGAAGACGAGCGGGGTGCCGGCCAGGGCGGTGGCGCCCGTACCGACGGCGAAGAGCAGCGAGGAGACGGTGAGCAGCATCGCGGGGGAGCGCTTGTCGGTCACCTTGTTGACGAGCAGCTGGAAGGCGACGATCACGACACCGTTGACGGCGATGACGGCGCCGTACGCCGAGGGTTCGAGCCCCGTGGCCGCCATGGAGAGCGGCAGGCCGACCCAAGGGGCGGTGAAGACGAGGCAGATGAGGAGGTTGAGGAGGACGAGCGTACGGAACGGGGCGTCGCGCAGGACGTCGAGGACGCTCACGCGGTCCTTCTCGACGATCTCGCCTGCCTGGTTCCGCTTGGCCTCGGGGCGGGTCTCGGGGAGGCGCAGGAAGACGATGAGGGCGCAGAGGGTGACCGCGACGGCCTCGACGACGAAGAGGGTGCGGTAGCCGAGGAAGATCGCGGCGCCGCCGCCGAGGGCGGCGACGGCGAAGCCGAGGTTCAGGGCCCAGTAGTTGAGGGCGAAGGCGCGGCGGCGGTCGTGCTCGGGGACCATGTCGGTGATGGTCGCCTGGATGGACGGCCGGACGGCCTGCATGGAGACGCCCATGAGCAGGACGACGGCGGCGACGCCCCAGGCGGTGGTGACCAGGGCGAGGGCGGCGGCGCAGGTGGCCGTCACCAGGTGCATGGTGACCATCGTGGGCCGGCGGCCCCACTTGTCGGTGAGGGTGCCGCCGAGCGGGGAGCCTGCGACGCCGCCGAGGCCGTGCAGGGCGACGACGAGCCCGGCGAACCAGGCGGAGTGGCCGAGCTCCTGGGTCAGGTACAGCGACAGGAACGTCAGGACGAAGGCGCCGGTCCGGTTGACGAGGGTGGAGAGCCAGAGCCACCAGAAGCCACGGGGGAGACCGGAGACGGTGGCACGGGCTGATCGTCTGAGCGAGTCGAAGGACATGTGTGGCGAGCTCCCGTGCCTGTAAGTGTCGCTATGCAGACACGTAACTTACGAGCCGGGCCTTCCCGGACGCCAGTGAATTGACGGCGACCGTCAACCGTCCACGGACTGTCCGCGGTGCGCGTGGGGCCCCTGCCGTCGTTTAGGCTCGGACGCATGGCCGACGCACCGTACAAGCTGATCCTCCTCCGCCACGGCGAGAGCGAGTGGAACGCGAAGAACCTGTTCACCGGCTGGGTGGACGTCAACCTCACCGAGAAGGGCGAGAAGGAGGCGGTCCGCGGCGGTGAGCTGCTCAAGGACGCCGGCCTGCTGCCCGACGTACTGCACACCTCCCTCCAGAAGCGCGCCATCCGCACGGCGCAGCTGGCGCTGGAGTCCGCGGACCGTCACTGGATCCCGGTCCACCGCTCCTGGCGCCTGAACGAGCGGCACTACGGTGCGCTCCAGGGCAAGGACAAGGCGCAGACGCTCGCGGAGTTCGGCGAGGAGCAGTTCATGCTCTGGCGCCGCTCGTACGACACCCCGCCGCCGGCGCTCGAGGACGGCACGGAGTTCTCCCAGTCGGCGGACGCGCGCTACGCGACGATCCCGCCGGAGCTCCGCCCCCGCACGGAGTGCCTGAAGGACGTCGTCGACCGGATGCTCCCGTACTGGTACGACGGCATCGTCCCGGACCTCCTGGACGGCCGCACGGTCCTGGTCGCGGCCCACGGCAACAGCCTCCGCGCCCTGGTCAAGCACCTGGACGGCGTCTCGGACGAGGCCATCGCGGGCCTGAACATCCCGACGGGCATCCCGCTGGTCTACGAGCTGGACGAGAACTTCAAGCCCCTGAACCCGGGCGGCACGTACCTCGACCCGGAGGCGGCTGCCGCGGCGATCGAGGCGGTCAAGAACCAGGGCAAGAAGAAGTAGGTAACGCGATCAAGCCCCTGACCTGCGCACATGGCGCAGGTCAGGGGCTGTCGTGTGCTCTGGGCCCTGGCGCCGCCGACCCCAGGGTCGGCGGCGCTCACCTACGACGGCCCGTCAGAAGAAGTACGAGCCGTCGACTGTTCCATCCGCGTTGTGGCTGGCGATGAACTCGCCCCCGGCCTGGGCCGGTTCGAGGTTGGCGAAGTCAACGGCATCCCACCAGTAGGCGAAGCCGGTGACCGCGATCCACACCGCGCCCGGGGCCGCGTCCTTCTCTTTGCTGCGGGACCTCTTGAGGTCGCGGGCTTCATCGATCGACATAGCCATGGAGCACCCTTTCGAGATGACTGACAGTGATCGAATAGTAACGCACTGTGACGGGTATCGGCGTAATAGGCGCGCGGCAATTGCCCCATCGCGTAGGCCGGAGCACGCAAGGCGAAGAAGAAGCGGCCGAAGTGGTCCAACGGTTCGCCGGGGATCTCGTACAACCAATCGAACCGATCATGAGTCTGATTCGGGCACGGCATCGCCGTGTCCGATCTTCTTGTGGGGGTTCACCTTGCAGTTCCGTTCCACCGGTACCCGTCTCGCCACGGCCATCACCGCCGTTCTCGCCGTCACGGCCCTCGGTGCCGGCACGCTGGCCACCGCGCCGGCCGCGTTCGCGGCCACCCCGGGCGCCGTCCGGGCCGCGGACGACCAGCCCGCCGCCCTTCCCTCCTTCCCCGAGGACTCCGAGCTCGGCGGTACGGGCGCGACGGGATTCTTCATGTACTCCTTCCCCGGCGACAGGACCCGGGAGGTGCACTGGACGCCGTACGCGGGTGGCGCGGCGACGCAGCTGCAGCTGCCCGAGGGCGGTGGGTTGGCACGGTCGGGAACTGACGTCGTCGCCATCGGAGACGACGGCTTCACCTCCGAGATGCGCTCCCTGACGCTGCGGAACATGGCCGACCCGTCCGCCCCCGGCGTGGACATCGACCTCCGCGCGCTCGACGCCAACTTCGTGGCCGTGGTGAGCCCGACGAGCGTCCTCGCGCAGGTGACGAAGGCCGACGGCACGGCGGAACTGCACGTCGTGACCAAGGACGGCACCACGACGACCACCCGCAAGATCTCGGGGCTGCCCGCGGACGCCACCCACTTCCACACCAGCGCACCGGTCAAGGGCGGCGTCGCCTTCGTCGGGTACGAGCAGGGCCCCGCGGACTTCCGGAACGGCGGCCGTGCCGTGATCGACGTGGCGGCCGGGACGGTGTCCGAGACGTACTCCGCCGTCGAGGGTGGGTACGGCTTCAGGGGCCTGTCGTTCTCCGATTCGCACGTGGCCTGGTTCGGCCACGACATCGACCTCGGATACATCATCACCTCCGTCGACCGCGCCACCCGGGAGGTGAAGCGGACCGCCCTGGGCGACGACGAGGAGTGGCACCACCAACTCGTGGGCGGCTGGCTGGTGTACGGCAACGCCTGGCAGCGTCTCAAGGCCGTTTCCCTGACCACCGGCGAGACCCGCGTCCTCCTCGACAGCGGATCCAGAGTGTGGGCCGCTGCCGACGGCAGCGCGGTGGTTCAAGGCAAGAGGGCCGCCGACGGCGCGGGGCTGTTCCGTATCGCGGCCGCGGCGGACGGCACCCCGACGGTCACCAAGGTCGCCGAAGAGGGCGAGCCGCTCGGTGTGAAGTTCCGGGACGTGCACTTCCCCGACGTGGCGAACCTCGACCAGACCGGCGGCACCGTGACGCTGGGCTGGACGCTGTCCCGTCCCAACGTCCGCCTGGACGTCGCTCTCATCCACGACGCCACGGGCAAGGAGTTCCGGACGCGGGTGGCCGCCCCGGCCTCCGGTTCCCGGTTCGACTTCACCTGGGACGGCACCATCGACGGGGTGGACGCACCGAACGGCAGGTACAGCGTGACGGCCCACGCGACACCGCTCGACGGTGTCGGATCGTCCGTCACCCAGGACGCGGCCATGCTCCTCGCCCGCACGCCCAACCCGCACGACTACACCAGCAACGGCTCCACCGACGTCCTCGCCCGGGACGCGGCCGGCGTGCTGTGGCGGGACGACCTGCGGGACCGGCCCGTGGGCGGCCAGGTCAAGCCCGCCCAGCGCACCAAGATCGGCGCGGGCTGGAACACGTACAAGCAGATCGAGGCCGTCGGCGACCTCAACGGCGACAAGGTCGGCGACCTCCTCGGACTCGACAGCGCCGGCGTGCTCTGGCACTACCTCGGCAAGGGCGACGGCACCTTCACGACCCGCGCCCGCGTCGGCGCCGGCTGGGGTGTGTACAACCAGCTCACCGGCGGCTCGGACCTCAACGGGGACGGCCGCGCCGACCTCGTCGCCACGGACACCACCGGCGTGCTGTGGTTCTACAAGGGGACGGGCTCCGCCACCGCCCCCTTCGCCCCCCGAGTGAAGGTCGGCGCCGGCTGGGGCGCCTACAACCAGATCACCGCCGTCGGCAACATCGTCGGTTCGGCAGCCGGTGACCTCGTCGCCCGCGACAAGGACGGCATCCTCTGGCTGTACCAGGGGACGGGCTCCGCCACCGCCCCCTTCGCCCCCCGAGTGAAGGTCGGCGCCGGCTGGGGCGCCTTCAGCCAGCTCGTCGGCGCGGGTGACCTCGACAACGACGGGCGCCCGGACCTGATCGCGTACGGAGCGGGCGGCACGTCCGTCTACCGCTCCACGGGCTCCGCCACCGCGCCCTTCAGCCGCCAGGCGACGCCGCTGTACGCGGGCGAGGGCACCAAGTTCAACAACATCGCCTAGTACATGGCGAAGTGAACGCGCGGAACACACGGAACGCGCGGAATGGCCCCCTCCCCACGGAGGGGGCCATTCCCCTTCGAAAAGCCCGTTGTTGCGGCACGGAGCATCGCGTAATGTCGCGTCCGTGATCACCGGATCGGCGACTCTTCGCCACACACGGATGGGTCAGCCGGTGGAAGGCTGATCCCGCAGCGGGGGTGCGTACGACACCCCCACCGTTCGGCACGTGGACCTCCCTGGGCAGTGCACCCCACCGCCCCACCCGAGTCCACTCGTTCCCGCCCTGCCGAACACACAGCGAGGTCTTCCACCCATGGCAGTCAGCTTCAACCACACCATCATCGCGTCCAAGGACAGCACCGAGTCCGCCCGCTTCTTCCGCGAGCTGCTCGAACTCCCCGAGGCCCCGTCCTGGGGGCCGTTCGTCAACGTCCAGCTCGCCGACGGCGTCCTGATCCAGTTCGCCACGCCGCCCGGCGTGACCGAGATCCAGATGCAGCACTACGCGTTCCTGATCGACGACGAACTCTTCGACCGCGCGTACCAGCGGCTCTGCGACGGTTCCGTCGAGCACTGGGCCGATCCGCAGATGCGGCTCCCGGGCGAGATCAACCACGGGCACGATGGCCGAGGGGTGTACTTCAAGGACCCCGCCGGTCACTTCTTCGAGCTGATCACCAGCCCGTATATCTAGTACCTAGATCCCCAGAGATCTAGCTAGCCTCCGTGCCATGGCTCACGACACCGACGACACCGCACTCCCGGCGCTCCGGCTGGAGAAGATCACCCCCGCCAACGTCGAGGCCGCGCTCGCCCTGCGCGTCCATCCCCACCAGGAGAAGAACGTCTCCTCCGTCGCGCACTCGCTCGCGGAGGCGTACGCCTTCGGCGCGACCGCCTGGCCCCGGCTCATCCTGGACGGCGACGAGGTCGTCGGCTTCCTGATGGCCTTCCTGGACATCCAGTGGGCCCCGGAGAGGGACCCGGACGACCGGCGCAGCGGACTCTGGCGGCTCAACATCGCCGCCGGCCGGCAGGGCAAGGGGTACGGGCGTTTCGCCGTCGAGGCCGTACGCGAGGAGATACGGCGGCGCGGCGACGGCGGGCCGTTGTCGACGTCGATGTACGTGACCTGGGAGCCGGGCGAGGACGGGCCCGAGGGGTTCTACCTCGGGCTCGGCTTCCGTACGACCGGGGAGACGAGCGGCGGGGAGACCGTCGGCGTCCTCGACGTCTAGGGCCTGTCGGCGCACGCGTGGCCCCGCCCGGAGAAAAGCGGGCGGGGCCACGCGCGTTCCTCAGGCCTCAGACCTCAGGCCCTCACAGCCATGGGCGGTCAGGACCTCACGGCCTCAGGAGCAGCCCCCGCACTGGCACGACCCGCCGGACTGGCAGCCGCAGCCGCAGCCCGGGCCGCAGGCGCAGCCGCTGAGACTGAGAACGGGCAGGAGCACCGCGTCGTGCGGGATCGCCTGCTGGGTGTCGGTGGTGGCGGTATCAGCCATGGGGTCCCTCCTCGGAGGCGTATGTCGCCTCTCCCCATTGCATGCCCACCCCCCTGGGCGCATCAACGGCGCACAGGAGTGCGAACGCCACCCGCCCCGTCACCCGCCGCGGGCTACGCGCCCTCGACCGGCGAGTCCGACTGCTGCAGCTCGTCCGCGTGCTCGCCCGTCACCAGGTACACGACGCGCTTCGCCACCGACACCGCGTGGTCGGCGAACCGCTCGTAGTAGCGGCCGAGCAGCGTCACGTCGACGGCCGTCTCGATGCCGTGCTTCCAGCGGTCGTCGATCAGGTGCTGGAAGAGCGTCCGGTGCAGCAGGTCCATCTCGTCGTCGTCCTGCTCCAGCTGGAGCGCCAGGTCGACGTCCTTCGTGATGATGACCTCGGCAGCCTTCGCCATCAGGCGCTGCGCCAGCTGACCCATCTCCAGGATGGTCGCGTGCAGGTCGCGCGGGACCGCCGAGTCCGGGAAGCGCAGCCGCGCCAGCTTCGCCACGTGCTGCGCCAGGTCGCCGGAGCGCTCCAGGTCGGCGCTCATGCGCAGCGAGGTCACGACGATCCGCAGGTCCGTGGCCACCGGCTGCTGGCGGGCCAGCAGGGCTATGGCCCGGGCCTCCAGGTCGTGCTGCAGGTCGTCGACCTTCTGGTCCGCGGCGATCACGCTCTCCGCGAGCTTCAGATCCGCGTCGAGCATCGCCGTCGTGGCGCGCCCGACCGCGGAGCCGACCAGGCGGGCCATCTCGACCAGGCCTTCGCCGATCGAGTCAAGTTCCTCGTGGTACGCGTCCCGCATCGATGTCCCTCTCTCACTGATGTCCGGGGTCCCCGTCGGGCTCGGACCCCCACGCTCCCACGTTCGGGCCCCTACGCGTCCGCAGTCTCCACCCGAAGTGAATGAGCTCTTTCGCCCCGGTGAACTCTGGGCGACGCAGGCCGTCCCTCGGTTCGGTCCAAATGAACCAGCACGGTCCCCACGGTGAACTCTGGGCGACGACTGTTCGAGCAGCCACTCGGACGGCTGGGAGAGAGTCTGTCGTGCCGCATAACCTTGAGGGCATGGACGTGAACGCGGCGGTTGCCGCATTGGCCGCGATCGCCGGGGTGTGCACCGGCGTGATCGCCATGCTGGCGTTCCGCTGGAGCGAGCGCGACCAGGCGCGACCCACCCGGACCTCCCTGCACACCGACGCCGTGCTCCCGCCCGGTGTCGACACCGTGCTCTCCGTGCTGCGCTCCTCCGCGGTCGTCCTCGACGAGAGCGACTCGGTGGTCAAGGCCAGCTCGGCGGCGTACGCCCTCGGTCTGGTCCGGGGCGGAAAGCTGGCCGTCGAGCCCATGCTCAACATGGCCCGCGACACCCGCCGCGACGGGGAGATACGGCAGGTCGAGCTCGACCTGCCCCGGCGCGGCACCGGACGCGGCGAGGCCCTCGCGGTCTCCGCCCGCGTGGCCCCGCTCGGCTCCCGCCTGGTGCTGCTCCTGGTCGAGGACCTGACCGAGGCCCGCCGTATCGAAGCGGTACGGCGCGACTTCGTCGCCAACGTGAGTCATGAGCTCAAGACTCCGACAGGAGCGCTCTCCCTGCTCTCCGAGGCCGTCATGGACGCCTCGGACGACCCCGAGGCGGTCACCCGCTTCGCCGGCCGCATGCAGATAGAGGCGACCCGCCTGACCAACCTCGTACAGGAACTCATCGACCTCTCCCGGGTGCAGAACGACGACCCGCTGGAGGACTCCGAGCCGGTACGGGTGGACGAGCTGGTCGCCGAGGCCATCGACCGGTCCCGGCACACGGCCTCCACCAAGCAGATCACCATGGCCTCGAATGTATGGCCGCCCGAAGGGCTCGAACAGGGTGGTGGTGGGCGACGGGAGGGCGGCACCGCCGACCTGCACGTCTGGGGCAGCCGCGGCCAGCTCGCCGCCGCCCTCGGCAACCTCGTCGAGAACGCCGTCAACTACTCCCCGGCCCGTACGAGGGTGGGCATCGCGGCCCGCCGCGTGGCCGCCCCCGGCGGCGACCTGATCGAGATAGCGGTGACCGACCAGGGCATCGGCATCTCCGAGAAGGACCGCGAGCGGGTCTTCGAGCGCTTCTACCGCGTCGACCCGGCCCGCTCCCGTGCCACCGGAGGTACGGGGCTCGGCCTGGCCATCGTCAAGCACGTGGCCGCCTCGCACGGCGGAGAGGTCACGGTCTGGAGCACCGAAGGCCAGGGCTCCACCTTCACCCTGCGGCTGCCCGAGGCGGGCGCCGTGCGGGACCGCCGCTCTTCCGCCTCCACCTCCCCCATCCCTGATCTCATGACCGAACCGCTCCCTGCCCCGGAGGTCCTTCCGTGACCCGAGTGCTTGTCGTCGAGGATGAGGAATCCTTCAGCGACGCCCTTTCGTACATGCTCCGCAAGGAAGGCTTCGAGGTCGCGGTCGCCGCGACCGGGCCCGACGGCCTCGACGAGTTCGAGCGCAACGGGGCGGACCTCGTCCTCCTCGACCTGATGCTGCCGGGCCTGCCCGGCACCGAGGTGTGCCGCCAGCTGCGCGGCCGCTCGAACGTCCCGGTCATCATGGTGACCGCCAAGGACAGCGAGATCGACAAGGTCGTCGGGCTGGAAATAGGAGCCGACGACTACGTGACGAAGCCCTTCTCCTCGCGGGAGCTGGTCGCCCGCATCCGCGCGGTCCTGCGCCGCCGCGGCGAGCCGGAAGAGGTCACCCCCGCCGCCCTGGAGGCCGGCCCGGTCCGGATGGACGTGGACCGCCACGTCGTCACGGTCTCCGGCGGCAAGGTCGACCTCCCGCTCAAGGAGTTCGACCTCCTGGAGATGCTGCTGCGCAACGCGGGCCGCGTGCTGACCCGTATGCAGCTGATCGACCGCGTCTGGGGCGCGGACTACGTGGGCGACACCAAGACCCTCGACGTCCACGTGAAGCGCCTCCGCGCCAAGATCGAGCCGGACCCGGGTGCCCCGCGCTACCTGGTGACGGTCCGCGGCCTGGGCTACAAGTTCGAGCCGTAAACCGCGAGCCGTGGACCCGGCCCGAGCCCGGCACGGCCGGACGGAGGCCGGCACAGCGTGCCGAAGCCTGGGAGGCCCCCTGGGGCCGAGCAGTGCGAGGTGCGCACGCGGGAATGGGTTCGAACCCGACCCGGGTGCCCCGCGCTACCTGGTGACGGTCCGCGGCCTGGGCTACAAGTTCGAGCCGTAAACCGCGAGCCTTACGCACATACGGGAGGGGCGGGCCGCTGGATCACTCCAGCGGCTG
>NZ_JBHXPI010000028.1:0-87140 GCF_042718575.1 Streptomyces sp. NPDC058579 | reverse complement strand
CTCCGTGTGCGGTGAAGCCTAGACACCTCCACCACACCGGAGGTCTTCGCCATGATCAAGACCAGACAGCGTTAACAACGCTCGTGATCAATACAGCTAGCGGCTAGCGAAGGTGCCGGGCGAAGAACCGTACGGTGCTGTCGAGTTCGAACGCCGGGATCTCGCCGTGCTTGCCCGGGTTGGCGTGCAGGGTCTTCTCGGCGGAGCCCAGGGCGTCGAACAGGGCCAGGCTCTGGTCCCTGGGCACGCGTTCGTCGTCCCACTGGACCAGGAACTCGACGGGCACGGTGATCCGGGCGGCGGCCTCGGCCGTGGCCAGTGCGCCGCCGAGGCCCAGGACCGCCGCGCGGACCCGGGGCTCGGCGGCGACGAACGGCACGCCGAGCCCGCAGCCCAAGGAGACGCCCCAGTACCCGACGGGCCCGGCGCCCACGTGGTCGAGCTCCTGCACCGCGTCGATCACGGCCCGCCACTCGGGCACGGTCTGCCGGGCCACGAGCGCCTGGAACCCGGCCATCAGCGGCGCCAACTCCTCGCCCGCCTCCACCCGCGCCTGGTTCTCGGCCACGATCCGGTCGAACTCCTCGACCTTCGGCCGGTCACCATGAGCGGGCACATCGACCGCCACTACGGCGAACCCGCACTCCACGACGAACCGCCGCGCCCGGAACTCCACCCCGGGCGCCTTCTTGTGCTGCCCACCGCCGTGCCCCATGACCACCAACGGCCGCCCACCGACGGCCACGTCGGGTGTCCACAGGACACCGGGGATCTCGCCAAGCGTGAAGAGTTGTTCGCGGACGCCGTCGGCCGACGTCTCAGAGAGGAAGCGCATAGCGTTCCAGCCTTTCGGGATGCCTTCTGCGGGCACTCCCTAGGCCATGCGAGGGAGGGAGGCCCGACCTGTCGAAGCGTTGATGGGTCTCACCTCCTCTTGTCGCATGGTTACGCACGGCGGCGGCAACTTATCACGACGGACCGGGGGCGAGTCGACTCGTAAAGCCGGCGGTGCGAAGTCGTTTGTACGCCGCTGTGACGGAGCCAGGAACATCCTGGGGAATCATGAATCCCTGCTCGGGGTAGATCAGCAGGCGCTGCTGGGCTCCCACGAGCATGTCGAGGACGAGACGGGCGTCGCCGATCGAGTCCACGTAGTCCGGCAGGGTCATGGGTGTGGAGGCGCAGATGATCTCGACCCCGGGCCAGAGTTTGCGGGCCGTCGCGAAGGCTCTGCGTTCCTCGTACGGCTTGCTAACGAGGAGAACGGAGGAGACGTCCACGCCTTGCTCCGCGAGGAGTTCGCGTGAGAAGCGGATGTTCTCGCCCGTGTTCCGCGCACGCGGTTCGACGAGGATGACGGAGTCCGGAACGCCCAACTCTCGTGCGCGGTCCCGGTAGTGCTCCGCCTCGCCCCGCGGCATACGCTCCCGCGTGGTGGGGCTCGTGGCGCCAGTGAAGACGATCAGCGGGAACATCGCCCGCCTGTACAGGTCCGCCGTCACGTCGGCCACGCCAAGGTCGTGGCTGCCCAGACCGATGCCCACCGAGCAGCGGCGCGGCGCGTGACCCATCTGCTGGAAGTCCCAGAGCAGTTGGGCGTCGGACCATTTCTTGTCCGAGATCATTCCGTCGCCTCCCGGGCCGAGTCGGGCACCTTGAAGTCGTACGTCCAGGAGAAGCGGCTCGCCGCGTGGACGCCGACGGCGAACTCCACGACGGTCCCGTCCGCCGTGTACGTGGTGCGGTGGAGCTCGACCACCCACTCGCCGGGTGCCAGCTGGAGGAGCGCCGTCTCCTCTTGGGTCGCGACCCGGGCGAACAACTCTTCGCGCATGTGGTCGATCTCGTACCCCGCGTCGTACAGCACGCGGAAGCCGCCACCGCGCCCGGCAGGGCCGGGTGCCGGGTCGACGATACGTGTCCCCTCGACATGTTCGGGTCGGTAGTAGCTGGTCAGGGTGTGGGTCGGCTGGTCCCCCTCCTTCACGAGGCGGGCCCGTGCGTACACAGGGTCGCCTTCGCGGAGCCCGTGTGCGGCGGCCACGGCGACGGTTGCCGACACGCGGGTGACGCTCTGCGTCTGCTCGCCCCGCTTGTACGCCCGTCCCGAGGCGACGCGGTCGGCGATGAACGCGACTTCGTCGCCGTCCCGCCACTTCGCCTTGTCGTATCGGGAGATACCGAGCCGCTTGAGCGGCTGCTGCTGCCGCACGACGGTGCCGTGTCCCCGGGACGAAGTCACCAGGCCTTCGGCTTCCAGCGCCTTGTAGGCCGCGTGGACCGTGGACTTCGACCCCTCGCCCGCCTCCACCAGGTCCCGGATGTGGGGGAGCCGCTGACCGGCGGCGTACTCACCACCCCGAATGCGCTCGGCCAGCTTGTCGGCGAGTTCCCGCCACTTGGGTGCCACACCAGCTCCTCTCGATCGAGGAAGTCAACCACAGTCCCAGGACTGTTGACAGCGCTGAGGCTGTGCGGGCATTCTCATCCTCATTCGACCCGCAGTCCTAGGACTGTGAACTTTGGGTGAGGTGGCTGATGAGCACGGAAACGGTGATCCTGCGCTGGGCCCAGGGGCCCAGAAGTGTGCCGGTGGCCAGGCGTCACCTGCTCGGCACTCTGGAGGGCTGGGGGTTGAGTTGCGTCTCGGACAGCGCCTCGCTCGTCCTGTCCGAGTTGCTCACCAATGCCGTGCGGCATGGGAGGGTCCCGGGGCGGGAGATCGAGACTCGGTTCGCCCGGCTGCCGGGTGTCTTACGGATCGAGGTGCACGATGCCTCCGAGAAGCGGCCGATGATGGCGCTGCGGAGTGACTGCGGCACGGGAGGGTGGGGGCTTCCCCTGGTGGACGTGCTGGCGGCGAAGTGGGGTGTCTCCGATCGGCTGGGGCCCGGCAAGGTCGTGTGGGCCGAGTTGGAGACCGGAGACTGCGGGGGCGTCGGGGCCTGAGGTGTGCCCCGTCGTACACCTGGTGCGTTCCGGCTGTTCGGGTGTGTGATCGGGGGATGGACAGGTTTCAGGGGTACTCGGCGTTCGTCACCGGTGGGGCTCAGGGGATTGGGGCTGCTGTGGTGCGGCGGCTGCGGGGTGAAGGGGCGCGGGTTGTTGTCGCCGATGTGGATGAAGGAGCCGCGCACAAGGCCTTCGGTGGGGTGAGGGGGGTGCGGGTCGTGCGGTGTGATGTGGGGGACGCCGACTCGGTGGCGGCGGCCGTCGCGTACGCCGGTGAGGAGTTCGGGCGGCTCGACGTACTCGTCAACAACGCCTTCGCGCCCGATCTGGCGGAGGACGACGATGAGGAGTGGCGGGAGCAGTTCGACGTGACCCTCATGGGGGCCGTCCGGTGCGCGCGGGCCGCCATGCCGTTGCTCGCCGCCGCCGGCGGGCGAGGGGCGGTCGTCAACATCGGGTCCGTCAACGCCGAGGTGTACTTCGGCAACCACGCCTACAGCGCCGCCAAGGCCGGTCTCGCCTCCTTCACCCGTACCCTCGCCGGCGAAGCCGCCCCGCTCGGCGTCCGGGTCAACCAGGTCACCCCCGGCACCATCGCCACACGCGGGTGGGAGTCCCGGCAGGAGCAACTGGCCGCGCTCGCCGAGCGCGTCTATCCGCTCGGCCGGGTCGGGACTCCGGAGGACGTCGCGGCCGCCGTCGCCTTCCTCGCCTCTGCCGACGCCGCCTGGGTCACCGGTACCACCCTTCGGGTGGACGGTGGGCTGCTGGCCGTCAACACGCATTTCGGTGAGGTGCTCGGGGAGTTCTGACGGGTCGAGTGGGCCGAGAATCTGCAGCCCCTCGGCCGGTTCCTGCGCGACTGTCGTGCGTCCGCACGTCGTGCCATCGTGGAGTCATGACCATCGACGTGCGTCCCGCCTCCGTCTTCGAGGACGTCCGTGCCGTGCTCGGCCCGAAGTCGCCGGACGCCAATGTCTGCTGGTGCCTGAGCTACCGCATCCCGTCCAAGCTCAACAACGAGCTGCGCGGGCCCGAGCGCGGCGCGTACGTCGCCGAGCTGTGCAAGGGCGCTCACGCGCCGGGCGTCATCGCCTACGACGGCGACGAGCCCGTCGGCTGGGCCGCCGTCGCGCCCCGCGCGGACACCTCCTTCGCGCGCAGCCGGAAGATCCCGTACGTCGACGACCTGCCGGTCTGGTCGCTGTGGTGCGTCCGGGTCCGCCCCGGCCACCGGAAGCAGGGCATCTCGCACGCCCTCATCACCGGCGCCGTCGAGTTCGCCCGCGCGGGCGGCGCCCCGGCGATCGAGGCGTACCCGCTCGACAACGGGGACGCGAAGGTCGACCTGACCATGGCGTACGCCGGGCTGCGGAAGAACTTCGAACGGGCCGGCTTCGTCCACGCCGCCGACACCACCTCCGTGCTTGCCGGCCACCCCCGCGTCCTGATGCGGCTCGACCTGCGCTGAGAGCGGCGCCGGTAGCCGCGCCGGTAGCGGCGCCGGTAGCCGCGCCGGTAGCCGCGCCGAGAGCCGCGCCGAGAGCCGCGCCGAGAGCCGCGCCGAGAGCTGGGCGCTGGAGCCGCCCGGCTCAGGCAGTCGTCAGCATCAGGCCGATCCCGACCACCATCAGCCCAGCCGCCGCGATCCTCGGCCCCCCGAACCGCTCCTTGAAGAACAGCGCCCCGATCGCCGCCCCCACGATGATCGACGACTCCCGCAGCGCCGCGATCGGCGCCAGCGGCGCCCGGGTCTGCGCCCAGAGCACGAGTCCGTACGCGGCGACCGACAGGGCCGCCCCGAACAGGCCCCGAACGGCGTACGGGCGGAGCTGGGTCAGCAGCGTGCCGCGCCGGGTCCACAGGGCGTACGCCGGGATGGCCACGCCCTCCAGGATCATCAGCCAGGCGATGTACCCGAGCGGCGTGCCGGACGCGCGGACGCCGACGCCGTCGACGACCGTGTAGCCCGCGATCGCCAGGCCCGTCGCCCCGGCCGCGAGCAGCGCCGCCCAGTCGGGGCGCCGGCCCGACCCCCGGATGCCCCACAGGGCGAGGCCGGTCAGGCCCGCGCAGGCGACGGCGACACCGGTGAGCTGCGGGCCGCTCGGGATCTCGTCGACGAAGACCGCCGCGAGGAACGTCACCGCCAGCGGGGCCGTACCGCGCGCGATCGGATACATCTGCCCGAAGTCGCCCAGCGTGAACGACCGCATCAGCAGCATCATGTACGCCACGTGCAGCACGGCGGAGGCGATCAGGTACGGCCACGCCCCGGCCGCCGGCAGCGGTACGAAGACGGCGGCGACGGCGCCGATCAGCGCGCCGCCGCCGGATATCAGGGTGAAGGAGAGCAACTGGTCGCGGATGGTGTGGGCCATCGCGTTCCAGGCGGCGTGGGTCACGGCGGCAAGGAGCACCGCCGCGACGACCAGGGGGGTCACGCGGTCCGCTCGCGGACGTCCACCAGCGCGCCGCCCGCGTGGGCGATCAGCGACTTCGGGTCGAGGGCGAACACGGTGTGCGGGTTGCCTGCGGCCGCCCACACCACGGCGTGGTCGAGCAGCCCCCGGTCGGCCAGGACCCGGGTCCGGGTGCGGTGCCCGAACGGCGGGACGCCCCCGATCGCGTACCCGGTCGTCTCCCGGACGACCTTCGCGTCGACCCGCGTCACGGCCTCGGCGCCGAGCTCCGTGCGCACCCGCTCCACGTCCACCCGCGACGAACCGTCCATCAGCACGAGCACCGGAACCCCGTCCGCCGCGAAGACCAGCGACTTGACGATCTCGGCCGGCTCGCAGCCGATGGCCTCGGCGGCCTGGACGGCGGTACGGGTCTCGTCGGGGAAGCGGCGGATCTCGGGGTCGAGGCCGAGGGCGGCCAGGGCAGCGGCGAACTGGGGGTGCGCGGGGGATTGCGCGCTGGATTCGGGTGAGCTCATGGCCCGCACGCTAGCGTTCGGTGTACGGACCACGC
This sequence comes from Streptomyces sp. NPDC058579, assembly GCF_042718575.1. Classification (NCBI taxonomy): domain Bacteria; kingdom Bacillati; phylum Actinomycetota; class Actinomycetes; order Kitasatosporales; family Streptomycetaceae; genus Streptomyces; species Streptomyces sp. NPDC058579. The sequence goes on along the minus strand of NZ_JBHXPI010000028.1, from coordinate 81,212 downwards.
GACTGCATTCGCCCCGCGCGGGAGGGGAGTGGGAACACTCACCCCGCCCGAAGCACGCTCGCCACGACCTTCCCCGCCGCGTCCCCGCCGTGCCCGCCCGACTGGACGACGGCCGCCGCCGAGAGGTCGTCGGAGTAGCCGGTGAACCAGCTGTTGGAGGCGGCCTGGCCGTCGACCTCCGCCGAGCCCGTCTTCGCGCCCTTCTCGGAACCGCCGACCGAGGCCATCGCCCCCGCGGCCGTACCCTTGCCGGTCGCCGCGGCGCGCATCATGACGCGCAGCTGGCTCGACACCGAGGGCGACAGGGAGCGCGAGGCCTCGGCGAAGGTCCGCCCGTCGAGGTCCTTCGACACGAGGAACGGCTGCTTGAAGGTGCCGTACTTCGCGGTGGCGGTGACCGAGGCGATGTTGAGGGCGTTCATCTGGACCGTGCCCTGCCCGATGTACTGCTCCGCAGCCGCGCCCTGCGTCTCTTCGGGGACGGACCCGTCGGAGGAGACGATGCCGGTCTTCCAGTCGAGGCCGATCCCGAAGACGTCCCGGGCCTCCTTGCCGAGCGCGGAGTCGTCGTCGACGTCGTCGATCAGCTTGATGAAGGCGGTGTTGCAGGACTTGGCGAAGCTCCGCTTGAAGGGGACGGTGCCGAGCGCGAAGTTGTCGAGGTTGTGGAAGGTACGGGTGTAGTAGCGGGCGGTTGGCGGACACTCCGTGGCGCCGTTGGCGGTCACGAGCCCCTTCTCCAGGAGCAGCGCGGCCGTGACGATCTTCCACGTCGAGCCGGGGGCCTGCTTGCCCTCGAAGGCCGCGTTGAAGCCGGCCGACGGGGCGTTGGCGACGGCGCGGATCTCGCCGGTGGACGGCTTGACCGCCACCACCGAGGCCTCCCCGTACTGCTTCACGGCCGTCTCGGCGGCCGCCTGCGCCTGCGCGTCGATCGTCGTCTCCAGGCGGCCGGGCTTGCCCTTCACATGGGTGACGAGGGTCGTGGTCGGGCCGCCCTCCGTACCGGACTCGATCCAGGTCTCCACGCCCGGCTGACCGCCGACCTTCGCGCCGTACTTCTCGCGGAGCTGGGCCAGGACCGGGCCGAGGGAGGGGTACTTCTCCGCCGTCAGCTCGACGCCCTTGCGGTCGACCGCCTGGATCTCGCCGGTCTTGGCCGGGCCGGTGCGCAGGGTCGCGTTCGCGGTCAGCTTCGGGTGGATGACGGCGGGCTTCCAGTCGACGAGCGCCCGGCCGGTGGAGGTCCCGCGTACGACGGTCAGTTCGGAGGCGTACGTCCAGGGCTTTGACTGGCCCTCGTACGTGACGGTCGCCTTCACCGTGAACGGCACCTTCGGGCCGACGGGCGTGCCGGGGACGATCTCGGCCTCGGAGACCTTCGCGCCCACGCTGAAGTCGGCCACGACGGGCCCGGCTGCGACGGGGTTGTTGGTCAGCTGCCCGGCCTTCTCGGGCTCGCCCGCCGCCCACGCGGCGAGGAACTCCTTGGCGGCGTTGGTGACCTCGTCCTCGCTGACGGGCCCGGTCCGCTTCTTCTCCGCGTCGGTGGAAACGCCCCCGCCGGAGCCCCCGTTGACGCCCTGCCAGAGGTTGTACCCCCCGTAGGCGACCCCGCCCGCCACGACGACGAACACTCCGCCGACGATCGCAACCTTCGCCCCACTGCGCATCTCTGCGGTCCCCTCCCCAGAAGCCCCAGCAGTCTCAGAATTTCCCCAGTCAAGCATCCGTGGGAAGCGTTGTCACGGACAGCCGTCGACCGTGCGTTCGGAACGGGAGGGGCGGAAGGGACGGGAGAGGATGGCGCGATGGACCGCAAGCAGAAGAAGGAACAGCAGGAACGCAACGAACGGGAGTGGGCAGCCCGCGAGGCCACCCTCGGCTTCTACAGCGTGACCCTGCCCGCACCGCCTCATCCGAACACCGCTCTCGGCGTCGTCGCCGGATATCCGCGGTCTTCCCCGACGGAGGCGGTGCAGAGCATGCAGGACGAGGCGCGCAGGCTCGGGGCCGACGGTGTGCTCGGCGTGTCGATCATCGCGGAGACGCAGTTCGTGAGCCGGTACATCGCCTACGGCACCGCCGTCCAATGGGCACAGCCCGAGTGAACGACGGGGCGCGGCCTACTGGCCGCACCCTTCCTCAGGTCCTCACGTCCTCAGGCCGCCCGGCCCGCGCTCAGCGCGGCGACGACCTCGTCGTCCTCGTTCTCCCCGGTGAGGGCGAAGCCGATCGACTCGTACAGGCGCGCGGCCGGCGTGTTGTCCGGGTGGTAGGAGAGGCGGACCTCCCGGAAGTCGGGCCGCTCCGACAGCCACCGCGCCAAGGCGCGCACCGCCGCACGGCCCACGCCCTTGCCCTGCTCGGAGGCGTCGGTGACCATGCCGCCGATCCAGTGACTGCCGTCGCCGTCGTCGTACGCCCACATCACATGGCCGACCACCACGTCATCTGCCGTCACGGCCAGCGAGTTCCACTCCCCGCCCCGCATGGAGAGCAGCAGATAGCGCGCCGCCAGCGCCGCGACGAACCGCCGCTGGTCATCCTGCGGCGCGACGTCGGCAACGGCCCGCCAGTTGTCGTCCGTCACCTCGGCCAGCCGTATCGCCCGACCCTCGCGATCCGTGAACCCGTACTCGATCATGTTCCCCCGCTTTGTCCTGTAGCGATCTTGGGGAGATCGTAAGTGGCCTCCCTGAGGGTGCGCTCTGCGAGCCGCCCTGGGCGTCGCGAGCGACCGTTCCGCACACCTCGTATGCTCTTGCTCCCGCTGCCCGGGCGGCGCGGCCGAGGGGGCGGACATGTGGGACGGGATCGAACGCTGGCTCCGGAAAGCCGGGGGACCGCTACTGCTAGGTGTGCTCGCCTTCTCGCAAGTCGCCGGCGCGCAGTTGCTGTTCTCGCGTGTGCTGTTCATCCTCATGGGCGTCGGCGGATTCGCGGAGTGCTGGGTCCGGACGCGGAAGCTGATCCGCAGTCGGGGCACGACCACGGCGACGCCCGATCGCGTCCCCTGATGTCGTCCGCCCGCCGGGGCGAGCGGGGCCACCCCGGGCCGGCCGGCCGCTCACTCCCGCCCCGCTAAACCCACGTGTCCAGCCACATCCTGTTTCGCCACTGGTCCATCGGGATCGACGTGCCCGTGTAGATCGGCCAGAAGTAGATGAAGTTCCAGACGATGAGCAGGACCAGGACTCCCGCGCCCACCGCCCCGAATGTGCGGCGGCGTTCCGAGGAGCCTGCTGGGCCGATCATCGCGCCGAGCATCATGGTCACCGCCAGGCACAGGAACGGGACGAAGACCACCGCGTAGAAGAGGAAGATCGTGCGTTCCTGGTAGAGGAACCACGGCAGCCAGCCCGCCGCGATGCCGCAGGCGATCGCGCCCGCGCGCCAGTCGCGGCGGAAGAACCAGCGCCACAGGACGTACAGGATCGCGAAGCAGGCCGCCCACCACAGCAGGGGCGTGCCGAGGGCCAGGACCTCCTGGGCGCACTTCTCCGTCGCGGTCGACGGGCAGCCCGCCGTGCCCGGGGCCGGGGACTCGTAGAAGTACGAGACCGGGCGGCCCAGGACGATCCAGCTCCACGGGTTCGACTCGTACGTGTGCGGCGAGTTCAGGCCCACGTGAAACGTGTAGACCTCGCTCTCGTAGTGCCACAGGCTGCGCAGCCAGTCCGGGAGGACGGACGACCAGAAGCCACCGCCGCCGTTCAGCTTGTCCTGCTCCGCCGCCCAGTTGCGGAAGTAGCCCTTGTCCGTGACGATCCAGCCCGTCCACGTCACCAGGTACGTGACGATCGCGACCGGCACCACCGACACGAACGCGGGCAGCAGGTCGCGCTTGATCACCGCGAGGTACGGGCGCACCGCGCCCGCCGTGCGCCGGCCGCCCACGTCCCAAAGGACCGTCAGGAGCCCGAAGGCGACCATCACGTACAGGCCGTTCCACTTCGTCGCCGCCGCGAGCCCCAGCGACACCCCCGCCGCGATCCGCCACGGCCGCCAGCCGAGCCGCAGCCTCTCCGCGACGTCCGCGTCCGGCCGCAGCACCCCCTCCTCGTCCACCGGGAGGGCCGCCGCGAGCCGCCGCCTCGCCCAGTCCCGGTCCAGGACCAGGCACGCGAACGACGCGAGCACGAAGAACATCAGGACCTGGTCGAGCAGCGCCGTACGGCTCATCACGAAGTGCAGGCCGTCCACCGCGAGCAGCAGGCCCGCCAGGCAGCCCAGGAACGTCGAACGGAACAGGCGCCTGCCGATCCGGCAGAGCATGAGGACCGACAGCGTGCCTAGCAGCGCCACCATGAAACGCCAGCCGAACGGCTCGAAGCCGATGATCTTCTCGCCCAGACCGATGACCCACTTGCCCATCGGCGGATGGACGACATAGCCCGGGTCCGTCGGGATCAGGACCGAGTCCGGGTCGTTCAGGATCGACTTGTCGATGTCCTTCGGCCACGCACCCTCGTACCCCTGGTTGATCAGCGCCCAGGAGTCCTTCGCGTAATACGTCTCGTCGAATATCACCGCGTGCGGCTTGCCCAGGTTCCAGAACCGCAGCACGCCCGCGAGCAGCGCCACAAGCAGCGGACCGCCCCAGCCGGCCAGCCGCCACACCCGCTCCCCGGCGCCCGCCGAAAGACCGAGCAACGACCACATCCGCGGCGAGGGGCGCGTGTACGGCGGTACGAGACGCTCCCGAAGGCCCGGGCCCGCGACGCTCTTCGGCGGGGGCGTGTAGCCGAAGCGCCGCAGACGCTGCTGCCACGACGGGGGCTCTTCCACGGCGCGCTGACCCTGCAGGGTCTCCGGTGCGGTACTGGTCACCGCGCCATCGTAGGGAACGCTTCTGTGCGAGTCCTCCGTCCGGGCTGCGAGGATGACCCTTGTGACAGGAACGCTGGTACTCGCAGGAACGCCCATCGGGGACATCGGGGACGCGCCGCCGCGGCTCGCGACCGAGCTGGAGGGCGCAGACATCGTCGCGGCCGAGGACACCCGGCGGCTGCGCGGCCTGACCAGGGCCCTCGGCGTGCACACCTCCGGCCGGGTCGTCTCCTACTTCGAGGGCAACGAGTCCGCCCGTACGCCCGAACTGGTCGAAGCCCTCGTCGGCGGCGCCCGCGTGCTCCTGGTCACCGACGCCGGCATGCCCTCCGTCTCCGACCCCGGCTACCGGCTCGTCGCCGCCGCCGTCGAGCAGGACATCAAGGTCACCGCCGTCCCCGGCCCCTCCGCCGTGCTGACCGCGCTCGCCCTCTCCGGGCTGCCCGTGGACCGCTTCTGCTTCGAGGGCTTCCTGCCCCGCAAGGCGGGCGAGCGCCTCGGCCGCCTCCGCGAGGTCGCCGACGAGCGCCGCACCCTCGTCTACTTCGAGGCCCCGCACCGGCTCGACGACACCCTCGCCGCGATGGCCGAGGTCTTCGGCGCCGAGCGCCGCGCCGCCGTCTGCCGCGAGCTGACCAAGACGTACGAGGAGGTCAAGCGCGGCGGCCTCGGCGAGCTCGCGGAGTGGGCCAAGGACGGCGTACGGGGCGAGATCACCGTCGTCGTCGAGGGCGCCCCGGAGGCCGGCCCCGCCGAGCTCGACGCCGAGGAGCTGGTGCGCAGGGTGCGGGTGCGCGAGGAGGCGGGTGAGCGTCGCAAGGAGGCCATCGCGGCGGTCGCCGCCGACGCGGGGCTGCCCAAGCGCGAGGTCTTCGACGCCGTCGTCGCGGCGAAGAACGCGGACGCGAAAGCGCAGGGCTCCGTAAAAAGGGTTCCGTAAAGCCGCGAGAAGCCCTCGAATCGGTAAAGAGCTATCGTGAAAAGCAAAGCGAAACCCGCGCGGCAGGCTCCTTGAAGGCCTGAGAGCAAGGGAAGGCCAAAGACCCTCCCATTGTTCGACCGGCGCTGATGCGCTCCGGCCCGAAAAGGCGTCCACTGATCAGTGGAGAGGAGCTGGCATGAGTGAGATCACCGGCACCGGCATACCCGTCGCCCACGAGGCGTACGCCTTCGCCTGCATGCGCTGCGGGTACGGCTGGGAGCAGGCGTACGACATCGAGCACCACGTCGACGCCGCCGGCCAGGAATTCATCGTCTACAAGGCCGGTGGTGAGCGGGTTCCCTCACCGCTGTCCAGTCCGACCTGCATGAACTGCAGCGGACACGTCGTCCGCATCATGCGCGCGGGGCAGGTTTCCTCGGTGCTGAACTCGTGGGAACAGGCCCATCACCGGAACGTCTCCGGAACGCCGCGCAGGCCCGTCACCCCGGCCGGACCGATCGGCATGGCGGGGCCGATCGGGCAGGACCTGGAGCGCGAGGAGAGCCCGGCCGCCCCGACGGGGGACGTCCCCGGGCCGGTGCACGTGACGGAGGAGTCCCGGGGCTGGCACCTGTCGGACCTGCTGCGTCCGTTCCAGCGCAAGCACTGAGCACCGATCCTTCGCGCGGGTGAACTCATGGCCCTCGTACGATCGGGGCCATGAGTTCGAAGGACGCCCCGCCGCCGCTGCCCGAGCCGCTCCCCCTCCCGGTGGCGGATTCCCACACGCACCTGGACATGCAGTCCGGCACCGTCGCGGAGGCCCTCACCAAGGCCGCCGCCGTCGGCGTCACCACCGTCGTCCAGGTCGGCTGCGACATCAAGGGCTCCCAGTGGGCCGCCGAGACCGCCGCCGCCCACGAGCACGTGCACGCCGCCGTCGCCCTGCACCCCAACGAGGCGCCCCGGATCGTCCTCGGCGACCCCGACGGCTGGTCCCGGCAGGGCGCCCGCGAGGGGGGAGGGGACGCGGCCCTGGACGACGCGCTCGCCGAGATCGACCGCCTCGCCGCCCTGCCGTACGTCCGCGCCGTCGGCGAGACCGGCCTCGACTACTTCCGTACGGGCCCCGAGGGCATGGCCGCCCAGGAGCGCTCCTTCCGCGCCCACATCGAGATCGCCAAGCGGCACGGCAAGGCGCTCGTCATCCACGACCGCGATGCGCACGCCGACGTCCTGCGCGTCCTGGACGAGGAGGGCGCGCCGGAGCGGACCGTCTTCCACTGCTACTCGGGCGACGCCGAGATGGCCGAGATCTGCGCCGCCAAGGGCTACTACATGTCCTTCGCCGGCAACATGACCTTCAAGAACGCCCAGCCCCTGCGCGACGCCCTCGCCGTCGCCCCGCTCGACCTCGTCCTGGTCGAGACGGACGCCCCGTTCCTGACCCCGGCGCCGTACCGGGGGCGGCCGAACGCGCCGTACCTCATCCCGGTGACCGTCCGCGCGATGGCCGCCGTGCGCGGGATCACGGAGGAGGAGCTGTGCGAGGCGATCGGGGTGAACACGGCCCGCGCCTTCGACTACTGAGCTCCGCCACTGAGATCCGCTACCGATCCGCTACGGAGATCCGCGGAGATCACCGATGAATAACAGTTACGTGTAGTAGCCGGGTCGTTTTGGAGAGTGATCACCGCCGGGGCTAGTGTCCCGGCCTCGTGAGCACTTCCCAGGGCAGTCACCGCTCCCCGCGGCGTTCGGCGCAGGCGCAGGCGCCGACACCCGTGCCCGTGCCCGTCCACGACCAGCTGACCCAGGAAGCGGTCCTCGTACCGCCCCAGGCCCCGGGCTCCCGCGCCGAGGCCCGGCGCGCGGCCCGCCGCCGCAAGGCCAGGCCGGGGCCTGCCGAGAGCCTGCGGCGCATCGTCCCGCAGGCCCTGGTCGTCGCCTTCCTGGCCGGCGGCACCAGCGCCTTCGTCGCCAACGACAAGGCGATCCGGCTCTCCGTCGACGGCGTCCCGCGGACCCTGCACACCTTCGCCGACGGCGTCGACGAGCTGCTCGCCGACGAGGGCCTCGCCGTCGGCTCCCACGACATCGTCGCCCCGGCCCCCGGCGCCGACCTGGCCAGCGGCGACGAGGTCGTGGTCCGTTACGGCCGCCCCGTCGCCCTCACCCTCGACGGCCAGCGCCGCCAGGTGTGGACGACGGCCAGGACCGTCGACGGCGCCCTGCGGCAGCTCGGGGTACGGGCCGAGGGCGCGTACCTCTCCGTCTCCCGCTCCGCGCCCATCTCCCGCCGGGGCCTCGCCCTCGACGTCCGGACGGAACGGACCGTCACCCTCCTCGCCGACGGCCGCGAGCGGACCCTGCGCACCAACGCCGCCACCGTCGGCGAGGCCGTCGAGGAGGCCGGGATCACCCTCTCCGGCCAGGACACCACCTCCGTGCCGCCCGGCTCCTTCCCGCGCGACGGCCAGACGATCACCGTCATGCGGATCACCGGCACCCAGGAGATCCGCGAGGAGTCGATCCCGTACGCCGTCGAGCGGACCCGCGACCCCGGGCTCTTCGCGGGCACGGAGGTCGTCGAACGGCAGGGCGTGCAGGGCGTGCGCCGGGTCACGTACAGCCTCCGGACCGTCAACGGCGTCCGGCAGAAGCCGAGGAAGACCGGCGAGGAGATCGTCCGGGAGCCCGTCACCCAGAAGGTGAAGGTCGGCACCCGGCCGCTGCCCACCTCCGTCGCGGGCGCGGACGGGCTCGACTGGGGCGCGCTCGCCGCCTGCGAGTCCGGCGGCCGGCCGGGCGCGGTCGACCCCTCGGGGACGTACGGCGGGCTCTACCAGTTCGATCCCGGCACCTGGCGCTCGCTCGGCGGCAGCGGTGTCGCCCAGAACGCGACCGCGTCGGAGCAGACGTTCCGGGCGAAGAAGCTGTACGTGCAGCGGGGCGCGAGTCCCTGGCCGCACTGCGGCCGAAGGCTGTACCGGTGAGCCGTGGCCGTAGCCGTAGGCTGTACCGGTGAGCACCACCACCGGCCCCGAAGGCCCCGACGCCCTCCTCGGCCCCGCCGACATCCGTGAACTGGCAGCAGCCCTCGGCGTGCGCCCCACGAAGCAGAAGGGGCAGAACTTCGTCATCGACGCCAACACGGTCCGGCGGATCGTCCGCACGGCCGAGGTGCGCCCCGACGACGTGGTCGTGGAGGTGGGCCCCGGGCTCGGCTCGCTGACCCTGGCGCTGCTCGATACGGCGGACCGGGTGACGGCCGTCGAGATCGACGACATCCTGGCGGGCGCGCTGCCGTCGACGATCGAGGCGCGGCTGCCGGGGAAGAAGGACCGGTTCGCGCTGGTCCACTCCGACGCCATGGACGTCCAGGAGCTGCCGGGCCCGCCGCCCACGGCGCTGGTCGCGAACCTCCCGTACAACGTGGCCGTGCCGGTGCTGCTGCACATGCTCGACCGCTTCCCGACGATCGAGCGCACGCTCGTCATGGTCCAGGCGGAGGTCGCGGACCGGCTGGCGGCCAAGCCCGGCAACAAGGTGTACGGCGTGCCGTCGGTGAAGGCGAACTGGTACGCCGACGTGAAGCGGGCCGGCTCGATCGGCCGCAACGTCTTCTGGCCGGCGCCGAACGTCGACTCGGGTCTCGTCTCGCTGGTCCGCCGTACGGAGCCGGTCGCGACGACCGCCTCCAAGCGCGAGGTCTTCGCGGTCGTCGACGCGGCCTTCGCCCAGCGCCGCAAGACCCTCCGCGCCGCCCTCGCCGGCTGGGCGGGCTCGCCCGCGGCGGCGGAGGAGGCCCTGGTGAAGGCCGGCATCTCGCCGCAGGCGCGCGGCGAGGCGCTGACGGTGGAGGAGTTCGCGAGGATCGCGGAGGCGAAGGCGTGAGCGCGGGTACGGCGTCCGGTACGGGTACGGCGTCGGGCGCGGGCTCCGGTGCGGGTTCGGCGTCCGGTACGAGTACGGGTACGGGGCTGGGCGCGGGTACGGCGTCCGGCGCGGGTACTGGTGTTGGTACGGGGTCTGGCGCGCCGAGTGTCACCGTGCGCGTGCCCGCCAAGGTCAACGTGCAGCTTGCCGTCGGTGGGGCGCGTCCCGACGGCTTCCACGACCTGGCCAACGTCTTCCTCGCCGTCTCCCTCCACGACGAGGTGACGGCGACGCCCGCCGCCGAGCTGACGATCACCTGCGAGGGCCCGGACGCGGACAAGGTCCCCCTGGACCGCACCAACCTGGCCGCGCGCGCCGCCGAGCTGCTCGCCGCCCGGCACGGGATCTCCCCGGACGTCCACCTCCACATCGCCAAGGACATCCCGGTCGCCGGCGGCATGGCGGGCGGCAGCGCGGACGGCGCGGGCGCGCTGCTCGCGTGCGACGCGCTCTGGGGCCTGAACAGCTCCCGCGCCGAACTCCTGGAGATCTGCGCGGAGCTCGGCAGCGACGTGCCGTTCAGCCTCGTCGGCGGGGCGGCGCTCGGCGTCGGCCGCGGTGAGCGACTGACCGAGCTCCCGGTGGGCGGCGGCTTCCACTGGGTCTTCGCCGTCGCCGACGGGGGCCTGTCGACACCGGCGGTGTACGGGGAGTTCGACCGCCTCAACGAGGGCGTCACCGTCCCCGAACCGGCCGCCTCGCCCGCCCTCCTGGACGCCCTGGCGACCGGCGACGCGACCGCCCTGGCAGGCGCCCTGGCGAACGACCTCCAGCCGGCGGCCGTCTCCCTGCGCCCGTCCCTGACGGCCACCCTGGAGGCCGGTACGGCGGCCGGCGCCCTGGCCGCCCTGGTCTCGGGCTCCGGTCCGACGACCGCGTTCCTGGTGAAGGACGAGGACGCGGCCCGCGCGGTCGCCGACGCCCTGATCGCGTCCGGCACCTGCCGCACCGCGCGCGTGGCGACGTCCCCGGCCCCGGGGGCCCTGGTTCTCTAGCCAGCCCTTATTCGATTGCCGTCGGCGAACCCGGTCGGATAGGAAGCTCGCATGCTGAGGGGAACCAAGGTCGGGCTCAGGGCCCGGCACGAGGAAGACATTCCGATCCTGCGGACCGAGCTCTACGACGATGTCGTCAACGGCTCTCGGGCCGAGAGCGGCCCGTGGCGGCCGATCACGCCCGGTTCGAAGGATCCGCGGCTCGTGGTGGACGACAAGGAGCAGGGGCACGTCCCGTTCTCCGTCGTGGAGTTGGAGGGCGGCACGCTCGTCGGCACCGCGACGCTGTGGGGCATCGACACCCACAACCGCTCCGCGCACATCGGCCTCGGCCTGCTGCCGGCCGCCCGGGGGAAGGGTTACGGCACCGACGTGGTCGCGGTGCTCTGCCACTACGGCTTCGTGGTGCGCGGCCTGCAACGGCTGGGGATCGAGACGCTCGCGGACAACGCGGCGATGCTCCGCTCCGCCGAGCGCAACGGCTTCGTCCGCGAGGGCGTCCTGCGCTCCTCGGCGTGGGTGATGGGCGAGTTCCTCGACGAGGTGCTCCTCGGCCTCCTCGCCGAGGAGTGGAAGCCGAAGCCGAACGCCGTCTAGGGCGACGACTCCGTCCCTCGGCTTCCAACGGACCTATGGGTTCCGGGAGTTGATCCGGATAAGCTCGGCCTCCGTGATGATCGGCTGGGGGAGGCTGGGGTGCACGGTAGGGAACTGGCGCGTGCGGCGATCCGGTTACTGACGGAGCGCGGGCCCACCACCCAGGAGGGGGCCGAGCGGCAGGCGAAGGTCCGCGTGCTCGTCGAGGACCGGCTCAGCCGCGGCACGCTGGGCGCGGCCGCCCTGGAACGGCTGAGGCACGAGCCCGGCGACGCGGCCGCCTCGATCGTCGCGGAGGTCCTGGCGGACGAGATCGCCCGGGACACCGCCTTCGCCGCACTCCTGACGGACGTGGTCGGTGCGGGCGCGGGCCCCGTACAGCCTGGTGCCGTACCGCCGCCCGGCTCCGTACCGCCCGGCGTCCCGCCGGCGCCCCCGAAGCCGCCCTTGTCGCACCCCGCCGTGACGTCGGCCCCGGGCTCCCGGCCTCCGCTGCCCGACAGTTACCGGCGCCAGACCTGGGTCATCCTGCTGCTCGGCCTGCCGCAGGCGATCGTCACGTACGTGGTCCTGAGCGTCCTGGTCGCGTTGGCCGACGGCAGCATGGGGGGCATCGCCGGCGTGCTCTACGTACTGCTGCTCCTCGTCATGGCGGGCGGCCTGGTGACCTCAGTCGTCCTGGCGGTCCAGCTGCTCCGCAAATTCACCAGCGCGGCCCTCATGACCGGGGTGATCATCCACTCCCTCCTGCTCCTGCGGATGGTCCTCGGCGCCGTCTTCTGACGCCCGGCGGGACCGGCGGAACGGCACGTACTCAGAGGCCGGTTGAGTATCCGCGCCCTGACGGGCCGTGGGGCGGGCGCGCGACCGTACCCGTATGGGAAACAACGCAGTCACGGGAGCAGGGGGCGTCAGCGCTCGGGAGCTCGCCGCCGCCACGCCCGCGACGCGTGACCGGTACGTCGATCTGCTGCGGGTCGCCTCGCTCGGGGTCGTCGTCCTCGGGCACTGGCTGATGGCGGCGGTGACCTCCGACGGGTCGGTCGGCAATCTGCTCGCCGTCGTGCCCGAACTCCAGATCGTCACCTGGGCGCTCCAGGTCATGCCGGTCTTCTTCTTCGTCGGCGGCTTCTCGCACGCCCTGGCCCACCGCTCCCGCCCCGCGTACGCCGCCTTCCTGCGCGCCCGGCTCCAGCGGCTGCTGCGGCCCACCATGGTGTTCGTCGGCGTGTGGGGCGCCGCCGCGCTGGCGATACAGCTCCTCGGGGCCGACGGAGGGCTGGCCGGGGTCGCGCTGCGGCTCGTCACGCAGCCGCTGTGGTTCATCGGGATCTACCTCGCGATGGTGGCGTTCACACCGCCGCTCGTGAAGCTGCACGAGCGGTGGGGATGGGGCGCCTTCGGCGCGCTCGTGGGCGGGGCGGTCGCCGTGGACGTGCTCCGCTTCGCGTTCGACGTGCCCTTCGTCGAGTTCCTGAACTTCGCCTTCGTCTGGCTCGCGATCCACCAGCTCGGCTTCCTGCGCGCCGACGGCATGATCCGGCTCCCCGGCGTCCTCGCCGGCGCCGGGCTGCTCGCCGCCGCCGGGCTCGTCGCCCTCGGGCCTTACCCGCTCTCCATGGTCGGGATGCCCGGCGAGAAGGTCTCCAACATGGCCCCGCCGACCCTGGCCCTCCTGGCCCACGGCCTCTGGCTGGTCGGCGCCGTCGAGCTGCTGAAGGGCCCGGGCGCCCGGTTCGTCGCCCGCGCCGGGGTCTGGCACAAGGTCGTCGTCGCCAACGGGATCGCCATGACCGCCTTCCTGTGGCACCTGACCGCGATGCTCGGCGTGTACGGCGCCCTCCTCGCCCTCGACGTCACGCTGCCCGCCCCCGCGACCGGCGCCTGGTGGGCGCAGGTGCCGCTCCGGATCGCCGCCGCGGCCGTCCTCACGGGACTGCTCGTCGCCGCCTTCCGCCGCTTCGAGCGCCCGCCCGCCCGGCGCGCCGCGTCCACGAGCGCAACCGCCGCGGGCGGCCCCGTCGCCGCCCTCGGCATCACCCTGGCCCTCCTCGGCATCCTCGGTCTGTCGATGGTCGGCTTCGGCGGGCTCCTGGAGGGCCGCTCGGCCACCCTGATCGCCCTCCGGATCACCGCCCCGGCGGCGGTCGCGATGGCCCTCGTCGGCTGGCTGCTCGTGGAACGGGTGGGGCGTACCGCCTGAGTGAGAGTCAGGTGAGGGAGTCGCCGGAGCCGTTGACAGGGGCCCGGTGGGCTACGCCTACCCTGGTGGCCCTGGCGTGGTGAACGGCGCGGTACGACGGATCGGAGCGGTACGGGTGACGGGGGCGAACGGCGGGGAGCTGGTCGGCGAGATACTCGGCGGGCGGTACCGCGTGACCGCGACGATCGGGCGCGGTGGCATGGGCGTGGTCGCCAAGGCGGTGGACCAGGTGCTGAACCGCGAGGTCGCGGTCAAGGTCCTGCGGGCCTTCACCGACGCCTCGCCCGCCGAACTGGCCGACCTTCGGGTCCGGATGCAGCGGGAGGCGCAGGCCGCCGCCCGGATCCGGCACAGCGGTGTGGTCACCGTCCACGACGTGATCGAGGAGCGGGGGCTGCCCGTCATCGTCATGGAGCTGGTCGACGGGCCCTCCCTCGACGACGTCCTCACCCAGCGCGGCCCGCTGGACCCGCGCGAGGCCGCCGCGATCGGCGCCCGGCTGATGGACGCGCTCGACGCGGCGCACCGGGCCGGGGTCCTGCACCGGGACGTGAAGCCCGGGAACGTGCTCCTGGAGCACGGCGGCCGTGTCGTGCTCACCGACTTCGGCATCGCCAGCATGGACACCTCAGGTGACGAGGCCCTCGCCAAGCTGACCCAGAGCGGTCAGATCGTCGGCTCCCTCGACTACCTGCCGCCCGAGCGCGCGCAGGGTCAGGAGCCGGGGGCCGCCTCGGACATCTGGGCGCTCGGCATGACGCTGTACGCGGCCGTGGAGGGCGCCTCCGCCTTCCGCCGCACCTCGGTCTGGTCCACGCTCGCGGCGATCGTCGGCGAGCCCCTGCCGGAGCCCCTGCGCGCCGGGCCGCTCGCCCCCGTGCTGCGGGCGCTCATGGCCAAGGACCCGCGGCAGCGGCCCGACGCCGCGCGGGCCCGCGAGCTGCTGGAGGCGGTCGCCGCGGGCGCGACGCCGGACCTGACGCCGGACGCGACGACGAACCTCGCGCCCGCGCCCGTACCCGTTTCCGTACCCGTACAGACCCCGGCCCCCGCTCCCGTACCCGTACCCGTACAGCCCCCGCCCGGAGCCTTCGGCCCCGCAGCCGAACCGTTTCAGCAGCAGTACCCGCACCCGGCCCCCATACCGGCCACCCCGCCCGAGAGCCGCACCGAGGTCGTGCGCGCCCGCCGCCGCCGTACCCGTACCGTCCTCGCGGCTGCGGTCGCCACCGTCCTCGTGGGCGGCGGCGTCGCCTACGCGCTCATGAACAACGGCGACGAACCGGGCGGCGGCGGCTCGCAGGCGGCGCCGCCCGCGGCGAACGCGCCGGCCGACGGCGACCTGTCCGGTACCGGCGGCGGCGCGGGCGACGACGAGGCGACCTCCCCGGGGGACCTGACGTCCATGGACCCCGGCGTGACCCGGTCCGCCACCCCCACGGCGCCGAATCCCACGCAGAAGACGCCCGGAGACGGCGACGACAAGCCGTCCGCGAGCCCGTCCGCGAAGCCGTCCACGTCCACGAAGCCGACGCCCACCGCCACCGCGAAGGAGCCCACCCCGGTCTCCACGGCGTGCACCGGCTGGACCCACGCCAACCGCAGCGACGGCTACGGAAACCTGTCCCAGAACTCCCACCTCTACACCGGGCCGTACGCGGACTGCGGCTGGGTGGCCCCGGTCAAGGACGGAGTGAAGGTCTACTACCACTGCTACGTCACCAACGCCCACGGCAACAAGTGGATCTACGCCCGTATCCAGGGCACGGAGACCGAGGGCTGGATCTTCGCCGACAAGACCACCGGCGGAAGCGGCAACCTCAACCGCTGCTAGGCCCGCCTGGCCCGTGGGGGGTGGGAGGAATGCCGGACGCCGTCTCCTCGGCCCGGCGTCTACCCTTGGACCTCGATCCATTCCCCGCTTCAGGAGTCAAAGTGGCCGTCAACCTGGTCAATGTCGAGGCTGTCAGCAAGGTGTACGGCACACGTGCCCTGCTCGACGGTGTCTCGCTCGGCGTGTCCGAGGGCGAACGGATCGGGGTCGTGGGCCGCAACGGCGACGGCAAGACCACCCTCATCCGGATGCTCGCCAAGCTGGAGGAGGCCGACACCGGCCGCGTCACGCACAGCGGCGGGCTGCGGCTCGGGGTGCTCACCCAGCACGACTCGCTCGACCCGGCCGCCACCATCCGGCACGAGGTCATCGGCGTCATGGCCGACCACGAGTGGGCCGGCAGCGCGAAGATCCGCGACGTGCTCACCGGGCTCTTCGGCGGGCTCGGCCTGCCCGGCTTCGAGAAGGGCCTCGACACCGTCATCGGCCCGCTCTCCGGTGGCGAGCGCCGCCGGATCGCGCTCGCCAAGCTCCTCATCGAGGACCAGGACCTGCTCGTCCTGGACGAGCCCACCAACCACCTCGACGTCGAGGGCATCGCCTGGCTCGCCAAGCACCTCCAGACGCGCCGTTCCGCGCTCGTCTGCGTCACCCACGACCGCTGGTTCCTCGACCAGGTCTGCACCCGCATGTGGGACGTGCAGCGCGGTGACGTCCACGAGTACGAGGGCGGCTACTCCGACTACGTCTTCGCCCGCGCCGAGCGCGAGCGCATCGCGGCGACGGAGGAGACCAAGCGGCAGAACCTGATGCGCAAGGAGCTGGCCTGGCTGCGGCGCGGCGCCCCCGCCCGTACGTCCAAGCCCCGCTACCGCATCGAGGCCGCCAACGAGCTGATCGCCGACGTGCCGCCGCCGCGCGACACCTCCGAGCTGATGAAGTTCGCCAACGCCCGGCTCGGCAAGACGGTCTTCGACATGGAGAACGTCACCGTCACCGCCGGCCCCAAGACGCTGCTCACGCACCTCACCTGGCAGCTCGGCCCCGGCGACCGCATCGGCCTGGTCGGCGTCAACGGCGCCGGCAAGACCTCCCTGCTGCGGGCGCTCGCGGACGCCGCCACCAGCCAGGGCGAGCAGCAGCCCGCCGACGGCAAGGTCGTCGTCGGCAAGACCGTACGGCTCGCGTACCTCTCCCAGGACGTCACCGAACTCCCCGCCACGCTGCGGGTTCTGGAGGCCGTCCAGCAGATCCGCGACCGGGTCGACCTCGGCAAGGGCCGGGAGATGACCGCCGGCCAGCTCTGCGAGCAGTTCGGCTTCTCGAAGGAGAAGCAGTGGACACCGGTCGGCGACCTCTCCGGTGGCGAGCGCCGCCGGCTGCAGCTGCTGCGCCTGCTGATGGACGAGCCGAACGTCCTCTTCCTCGACGAGCCCACCAACGACCTGGACATCGAGACCCTGACCCAGCTGGAGGACCTCCTCGACGGCTGGCCGGGCTCCATGGTCGTCATCTCCCACGACCGGTTCTTCCTCGAGCGCACCACCGACCGCACGTTCGCGCTCCTCGGCGACCAGGCGCTGCGGATGCTGCCGCGCGGCATCGACGAGTACCTGGAGCGGCGCCAGAAGATGATCGAGGCGTCGGTCCCGTCCGCCGCAGCCCCGGCCTCCGCGGCCGCGCAGGCGAAGCCGGGCGTCTCGGCGGCCGACGCGCGCGCCGCGAAGAAGGAGCTGCAGAAGGTCGAGCGGCAGATGGACAAGGTCTCCGAGAAGGTGGCGAAGCTGCACGCCCGGATCGCCGAGAACGCGACCGATTTCGAGCTGGTCGCGAAGCTCGACGCGGAGCTCCGGGAACTCTTGGGGGAGCGCGACGAGTTGGAGATGCGGTGGCTGGAGTTGGCGGAGGACGCGTGAGGACGCGTAGAGAAGCCGTGCGAAACGCGTAACGAGGGCATCACGGGCCGGTCCTCCCTTGGGAACAAGGGGTGGACCGGTCGCTTTTGCGTCATCGGGTGAGTGGTAGAAAGAAAACCCGCTCACACCAAGGGGGAACGCGCTGATGACCCAGCCGCCCAGCAACCAGCCGCCGGGCTTCGGCGCACCGAACCCGGACCCGGCTCAGAACGCGCCGCAGAACCCGGCGCCGAACGCGCCTCAGGGCCCGCCGCCGATGCCTCCGCAGGCACCGCCGATGCCGCCCCAGGCGCCGCCGGTCCCGCCGCAGGCTCCCCAGGCTCCCCAGGCCCCGCAGACGCCGCCGCCCGCCGCGCCCGGCCCGTACGACCAGGCCCCGCAGCCCGGTTACGGCTACCCGCAGCAGCAGCCGCCCACGCAGCCCGGTTACGGGTACCCGCAGCAGCCCGGCCCGTACGGCCAGCAGCCGGGTCCGTACGGTCAGCCCAACGCGTACGGCCAGCAGCCCGATCCGTACGGTCAGCAGCCGAACCCGTACGGCGGCGGCTACCCGACGCAGCCCCCGGCGCCCGCGCCCGGCGGCAAGAACCCGTTCAAGGGCAAGCCTGGTGTCGTCATCGGCGCGGCCGTGGCCGCCGCGCTCGTCATCGGCGGCGGCACCTGGTTCGCGCTCAGCGGGGACGGGGAGGAGAAGCCGATCGCCAAGCCGACGGCCACCAGCGGAACCCCGAAGCCGAGCGAGTCCGTCGACCAGGGCGACGGCACCGGCGACGGTGGCGGCCGCAACGGCGAGGACGACCTCAACGCCGGTCGCCAGCAGGGCGAGGCGAAGATCGACTGGCTGCTGAAGAACAACGTCGACCTGCCCCGCAACGGCGCCGACGTCTTCGGCCCGTGGGTCTCGGGCGATGTCGTCGCCAAGGCGATGTACAAGGGCATCAGCGGCTTCGGTCTCGCCGACGGCGCCCCGAAGTGGAACCTGGACGTGCCCTTCGAGGTCTGCGCCGCGGCCCCCGAGCCCGCCGCCGACGGCACTCTCGTCATCGCCATCAACGACAAGGCGGGCGACCGCGCCGACTGCAACGTCCTTCAGCAGATCAACCTGAAGACGGGCAAGGCGGGCTGGAAGAAGTCGCTCGACAAGGGCACCGGCTTCAGCTCGTTCTCCGACATCACCCTCGCCATCAGCGGCACCACGGTGACGGCGGCCGGCATGAACCACTCGTGGGGCTTCGCGCTCGCCGACGGCAAGCAGCTCTTCGGCAAGCCGGCGGAGGGTCAGTGCCAGCCGTACGCCTTCGCGGGCGGCTCCAAGCTGATCGCCGCCGCGGCCTGCCGCACCGGCGACGTCAACAAGCCGCAGGAGCAGGTCAGCGAGGTCGACCCGCAGACCGGCAAGCCGAAGTGGACCTTCAAGCTCAAGCCCACCTGGGAGGTCGACAAGGTCTACTCGGTGGACCCGCTGGTCGTCTCCGCCCAGCAGCGCGACGAGAAGAAGTGGACGGTCTTCGCCGTCACCGCCGACGGCAAGCTCCGTTCGCAGATCGAGGGCGGCACCGACAAGTACGCCCCCGACTGCGGCGGCGGCACGTTCGTCGTCTTCGGCCGTAACCTCCAGGGCTGCAACGGCGTGACCGCCGACGCCAACACCTTCTACATGGCGACGGACTCCGAGTACCGCCAGGCCAACGCCGTCGTCGCCTTCGACCTGAACACCGGCAAGCAGAAGTGGCGCGCCGCCGCCCCCGCCGAGCGCACGATCACCCCGCTGCGCATGGAGGGTTCGGAGGTCGTGGTCTACATGAAGGCGCTGTACGACAAGGGCGGCGCTGTCGCGACGATCGCGCCGACCGGCGGCTCGCCGAAGATCCTGCAGCAGCACCCGCTGTCGACGGCCGAGATCGAGGACGACTACTACAGCCCGGCCTACCTCTACTCCGGCGGCCACTTCGTCGTGGCGGCGGGGCGCGTCAGCGCCCAGAACGACGCGGAGGAGAAGGAGACCAAGACGATGATGTCCTTCAGCAAGTGACGCCGGTCCGTCACCGATGACCCCACCGCAGCAGCCGGGCAAGCGCCCCACGACCGCCGTGCAGACGGCGGTCGTGGCGGCGCTTCTCGCCGTCGGCACGGCCGACGCCCCGCCGGCCGCCCGAACGACTTCCGAGGTACCCACACCATGACGCAGCCACCTCCGCCCCCGCCCAACCAGCCCCCGGGCCCGCCGCCCGGCGGCTTCGGCGCACCGCAGGACCCTCCGCCCGGCGGTTTCGGCGCGCCCACGCCGCCGCCGAACCAGCCCCCGAACCAGGCCCCGTACGGCTACCCCCAGCAGCCGCCGACGCAGCCGCCCGCCCAGCCGCCGGCGCAGCCGCAGTACGGCTATCCGCAGCAGCCGCCGACTCAGCCGCAGGGCCAGCCGCAGTACGGGTACCCGCAGCAGCAGCCGTACGGGTATCCGCAGCAGCCGCAGCAGCCCTACGGCTACCCGCAGCAGCCGCAGCCGTCCACGATGGTGGCGTCCGGCGGGGGCGGCGGCAAGAAGCTGTCCACGCAGATGCAGATCGTCATCGCCGCCGTGGTCGCCGTCGTCCTCATCGTCGGCGGCGGCGTCTGGTACGCCAACTCCGGTGGCGGCGAGGAGAACGACAACGCGGGCGGCACCACCGGCGCGACCACCGGCCAGAACAAGGGCGGCGGCGACGGAGGCCTCGGCGGCAACGGCAAGGAGAAGGTGCCGGCCGACATCAAGTCCTCGCTCACGTTCCAGCTGCCGCAGCCCAAGGTCGACGACACCACGGACGTCAGCGGCTCCTGGATCACGGACAAGGCGTACGTGAAGACGGACGTCAACTCGATCGTCGGCCGCGACCTCGACAAGGGCACCCCGCTCTGGACCCTGGCCCTGCCGGGTCAGGTCTGCGCCACGTCGCGGCACACCACCGCCGACAACAAGACCGCGATCCTCTTCGAGGCGACCAAGCGGGTCGCGCCGAAGTTCTACCAGCCGTGCAGCGAGGTCGGCGTCGTCGACCTGAACGCGGGGAAGCTGGTGTGGTCCACGTCCGTCACCGGCGGCAACGCGGGCGACGACAAGGCCAGGTTCAGCGAGGTCACGCTCAGCGGGACGACCGTCGCGGCCGGCGGCACCGACGGCGGCGCCGCCTTCGACCTGGCCAACGGCAACCCGCGCTGGAAGCCCAAGGCGAACGCCGAGAGCTGCTACGACATGGGCTACGGCGGCGGCGAGGGTCTCGTCGCGGCGCGCAAGTGCGGCGGTTACAACGCCCAGTACGTCGTCATCCAGAACCTGAACCCGATGACGGGCGCGGTGATCTCCCAGTACAAGATGCCCACGGGTGTCGAGTACGCGGCGATCGTCTCCACCAAGCCGCTCGTGGTCGCCGCCGACGTCGGTGACACCGCCGGCGACGGCAGCGGCATCTCGGACTTCTTCTCGATCGACGAGAAGACCGGCAAGCTGAAGGTCAAGATCGCGGCGGACGCCGACCGGTTCGCGGCCAAGTGCCGTTCCACCGAGGTCGAGACCTGCAGCAAGGTCGTCGTCGGCAACGGCCGGCTCTACCTGCCGACCGAGGAGCGCGAGGGCTCCACCGGGGAGTACGGCGACGAGACCAACGAGATCCTCGCCTTCGACCTGGCGACGGGCAAGCAGATCGTCCAGAAGGCGGACGCCGGCGACAAGTGGACGATGGTCCCGCTGCGCATGGACGGCGGCAACCTCCTCGCGTACAAGATGCCGCCGTACGACAAGGGCGGGCAGATCGTCTCCATCGACGGCGGCACGATGAAGCCGACCGTGCTCATGGAGAACCCGTCCGACAAGACGGTCCGCGACGCGGAGGGCACCTTCTCGGGCGACTACGCGGAGATTCTCTACGCCAACGGCCGGATGTTCATCTCGGACGTCATGATCAGCAAGCCGAGCGGCACGAGCACGTACAAGGAGTACCTGGCGCTGGGTTTCTCCACCAACTGATCCACTGACCGATCCACCGACTGACCCACCAACTGACCCACCAACTGATCCACCGACTGAGCCACGGACTGACCCCCGGCTCACAACGGCACAGCCCGGCGCGTCGATTCACTCGGCGCGCCGGGCTGTTTGCGTGGGGCTCCGACGGGCGAAGTATTCGAAGTCCGGGGGGACGAACGTGTAGTTTGCCGGGTCATCGGAGTGACTGGGGTCGGGGGACGGCCTCAGGGGGGAACTAAGGGGTTGCTCGATGGGCGTGCGGCTCATGGTGGTCGACGATCACCGACTGCTCGCCGAGGCGCTCGCCTCGGCACTGAAACTGCGTGGGCACCGGGTGCTCGCGGCGGCCGCCCCGGTGGCGGGCGCGGCGGATCTCGTGGTGAGCCGGGCTCCCGAGGTGTGCCTGCTCGGCACTTCGGCCCCGGCCGAGCCGGGGGCCTTCGACCCGATCGTCCGGATCAAGCGCGAACGGCCGCAGGTGGCCGTGGTCGTGCTCGGCCCGGTGCCGTCGCCGCGCGGCATCGCGGCGGCCTTCGCGGCCGGCGCGTCGGGATACGTACGCCACGACGAGCGCATCGAGGGCGTGGAGCGGGCGCTGATCAAGGCGCGGGCGGGGGAGGCGGCGGTGGCGCCGCAACTCCTCCAGGGGGCCTTCACGGAGCTCCTCAACCCGTCTGCGCAGCCCGACGACGAGGGCCAGCGGCTGCTGCGGATGCTGACACCGCGCGAGGTGGAGGTCCTGGTCCGGGTCGCGGAGGGCGAGGACACCCGCCTGATCGCGGCAGGCATGCGCATCGCCCCGAGCACGGCGCGCACACACGTCCAGCGGGTGCTGATGAAACTGGGCGTGGGGTCGCGTCTCGAGGCGGCGGCCCTGGCAGCACGGACGGGGCTGCTCGACCGGGCGCCTGTGCCGGGGGCGCGAACCGAACACCCGTAAGGGACGAACACCCGTAAGGGTCGTGTGCGGCCCGGAACAGCCCCTCGATCGGGGGCCGCTCAGCGTTGACTGTGGATGTTCGATTGTGGTTCCTTGTGCGTGGTTCTGTTTGGTTCCCCGTTGTGGACACCGCGTTGAGGACACCGCCGTGAAGAAGACCGTCACCACCCTCGCCGACGGCCGCGAGCTCATCTACTACGACGCGCGGGACGACGCCGTTCGCGACGCCGTCGACGTCCGGCCGCTCGATCCCGTCTCCTCCGCCTCCGAGATCCGGTACGACGCGCTCCTCGGGGACTCCGTCGCCGTCGCCTCGCACCGGCAGGGGCGGACCTACCACCCGCCGGTCGACGCCTGCCCGCTCTGCCCCTCGCGCGAGGGGCGGCCCACCGAGATTCCGGCGCCGGAGTACGAGGTCGCCGTCTTCGAGAACCGGTTTCCCTCGCTCTCCGGGGAGAACGGCCGGTGCGAGGTCGTCTGTTTCACCTCCGACCACGAGGCCTCCTTCGCCGACCTCACCCCCGAGCGGGCCGCGCTCGTGCTGGAGGCCTGGACCGACCGGACCGCCGAACTCGCCGCGCTTCCCGGCGTGGAGCAGGTCTACTGCTTCGAGAACCGGGGCGCCGAGATCGGCGTCACCCTCGGCCACCCGCACGGCCAGATCTACGCCTTCCCGTACGTGACCCCCCGTACGGACCTGATGCGGCGCCGGGCCGCCGAGCACCGGACCCGTACGGGACGGAACCTCTTCGACGACGTCGTCGCCCGCGAGCGGGCCGACGGGGCGCGCGTGGTGCTGGAGAACGAGGACTGGATCGCCTTCGTCCCGTACGCCGCGCACTGGCCGTACGAGGTGCACCTGCACCCCACCCGCCGGGTGCCCGACCTGACGGCGCTCGACGAGGCGGCCCGCACAGCCTTCCCACAGACGTATCTGGAACTCTTGAGGCGCTTCGACCGGATCTTCGGGCCCGGCGAGCCGCCCACGCCGTACATCGCCGCCTGGCACCAGGCGCCGGTCAACGACGCGGACCGCGCGGAGTTCGGGCTGCACCTGGAGCTTTTCACCGTCCGGCGGGCACCCGGCAGACTGAAGTACCTCGCGGGCACCGAGTCCGGCATGGGCGCGTTCATGAACGACGTACCGCCGGAGACGGCGGCCGCACGACTCCGAGAGGTGGCAACCAAGTGAAGGCTGCGACATCCAAGTACCTGGTGACCGGCGGCGCGGGTTACGTGGGGAGCACGGTCGCGCGCCACCTCGTCGAGGCGGGCCACGAGGTGACCGTCCTCGACGACCTCTCCACCGGCTTCGCCGAAGGCGTCCCGGCCGGGGCGGAGTTCATCGAGGGCCGCATCCAGGACGCCGCCAAGTGGCTCGACGGCTCCTACGACGGCGTCCTGCACTTCGCCGCCTTCTCCCAGGTCGGCGAGTCCGTCGCCAAGCCCGAGAAGTACTGGGAGAACAACGTCGGCGGCACGATGGCGCTGCTCGCCGCGATGCGCGCGGCCGGCGTCCGCAAGCTCGTCTTCTCCTCCACGGCCGCCACCTACGGGGAGCCCGAGACCGTCCCCATCACCGAGGCCGCGCCGACCGCCCCGACCAGCCCCTACGGGGCGTCCAAGCTGGCCGTCGACCACATGATCGGCGGCGAGTGCGCCGCGCACGGCCTCGCCGCGGTCTCGCTGCGCTACTTCAACGTGGCGGGCGCGTACGGGGCCTGCGGCGAGCGCCACGACCCCGAGTCGCACCTCATCCCGCTCGTCCTCGACGTCGCCCTGGGCCGCCGCGAGGCGATCAACGTGTACGGCGACGACTACCCGACCCCGGACGGCACCTGCGTCCGCGACTACATCCACGTCGCCGACCTCGCCGAGGCCCACCTCCTGGCCCTGGCCGCCATGACCGAGGGCGAGCACCTGATCTGCAACCTCGGCAACGGCAACGGCTTCTCCGTGCGCGAGGTCGTCGAGACCGTCCGCAAGGTCACCGGTCACCCGGTCCCCGAGGTCATGGCCGCGCGCCGCGCCGGCGACCCGGCGGTGCTCGTCGCCTCCGCGGAGGCCGCGCGCGAGCGGCTCGGCTGGATTCCGTCCCGCCCGGACCTGGCGGACATCGTGCGGGACGCCTGGGCGTTCGCGAGAGAGCGGGAGTTGGAGCGCGGATGAGCGTGGCGGGCGAGTTCGAGGCGCTGTACGGGGCGGCGCCGGAGGGCGTCTGGGCCGCCCCCGGGCGGGTCAACCTGATCGGCGAGTACACCGACTTCAACGACGGCTTCGTGATGCCGCTGGCCCTGCCGCACACGGCCGTCGCCGCGGTCTCCCGGCGCGACGACGGGGTGCTGCGGGTCCACTCGGCCGACGTCGAGGGCGGTGTCGAGGGCGGTGCCGAGGGTGGTGTCGTCCGGCTCGACGTGGCCGCGCTCGACCCGCGTACCGCCGCCGACGCCGGCTGGGCCGCCTACCCCGCCGGTGTCGTCTGGGCGCTGCGCGAGGCCGGCCACCCGGTCACCGGGGCGGACGTCCACCTCGCCTCCACCGTGCCGACCGGGGCGGGCTTGTCGTCCTCGGCCGCCCTGGAGGTCGTCACCGCACTCGCCCTGAACGACCTCTTCGGCCTCGGGCTCTCCCGCCCCGAACTCGCCGTCCTCGCCCAGCGCGCGGAGAACGCCTTCGTCGGCGTCCCGTGCGGGGTGATGGACCAGATGGCGTCCGCGTGCGCCATCGAGGGCCACGCGCTCT
Organism: Streptomyces sp. NPDC058579; assembly: GCF_042718575.1. Taxonomy (NCBI): domain Bacteria; kingdom Bacillati; phylum Actinomycetota; class Actinomycetes; order Kitasatosporales; family Streptomycetaceae; genus Streptomyces; species Streptomyces sp. NPDC058579. The sequence continues at coordinate 56,291 of NZ_JBHXPI010000028.1, read as the reverse complement.
TCCTCGACACCCGCGATCTCTCCTACCGCCAGGTGCCCTTCGACCTGGCCGCGCAGGGGCTGCGGCTGCTCGTCGTGGACACCCGGGTGAAGCACGCCCTCGGGGACGGCGCGTACGCGGAGCGGCGCGCTGGGTGTGAAGCGGGTGCGCGGGCGCTCGGTGTGCGCGCGCTGCGCGAAGTCCCGTACGTGCAACTGACCGATTCCCTCGCGCGTTTGAGCGAGGAATCGGTTCGTCGCTATGTCCGGCACGTCGTTTCGGACAACCATCGGGTCGAGCGGACGATCGCCCTCCTCGACGCCGGGGACGCGGCGGCCGTCGGCCCGGTCCTCAACCAGGGCCACGCCTCGCTCCGGGACGATCTGCGGGTCTCCTGCCCCGAGTTGGACCTCGTCGTCGAGACGGCGAACGCGGCCGGCGCGCTGGGGGCGCGGATGACGGGCGGTGGCTTCGGCGGCTCGGCGATCGTGCTCGTGCCCGAGGAGCGCGCGGAGTCCGTGGTCGCGGCGGTCGAGAAGGCCTTCGCCGGGGCGGGGTTCGCCGCGCCGGGGATCTTCCCGGCGGTCCCGTCGGCGGGCGCGCGCCGGGAGTGAGACGGCCTGCGGGACTACCTCCCGGGCTGCCCCCGGCTCGTCTGCCGGGCTGCCTCCCGGCCCGCCCTCCCGGCCCGCCTGCCGGACACTGTCGCCTTCTGTCGCGTCCGTGCCCAGGTGACGCATCCGTACCGACCGTGTTCGGTCAGTTCTCCCAATTGCCTTCCCCTGCCGCCCCCCACCCGTACTCTGAGCACAGCGCCGGTGGGGGCCGGCGCGCATCAGGGGGCAAGAGCCAGTCGGGTACGGCGCCCGGGACGGGGTAGCAGTCACTGCACGGCGGCGGCCGTGCGATCGACGGACCCCTGTCCCCGGCGCCGTACCCGCGCCGGTTCCGCTCCTCGACACTTGGGGGTGTCCGTGGCTCGTATCCGGGTCCTGGTGGTGGACGATCACCGCATCTTCGCCGAGTCGCTGGCAGCCGCCCTCGCGGCGGAGCCCGACGTCGACGTCTCCGCAGCGGGCAGCGGCCCTGCCGCGCTGCGCTGTCTGGACCGCTCGGTCGCGGAGTCGCGCCGGTACGACGTGATGCTGGTCGACGCCGACCTGGGCGCGGTCGCGAACCCGGCCGGCACGCTGGCGGTCGCCCAGGCCGTATCGGAGAACGGCGAGGGGGTCGTCGACGGCATCTCCCTGGTCGCCGGGGTCCGTTCGGTCCAGCCCGCCGTCCGTACGGTCGTGCTCGCCGAGAAGGACGACCCGCACCGGGCGGCGCTCGCGCTGCAGGCCGGGGCGTCGGGCTGGGTGGCCAAGGACTGCTCGCTCCAGCGGCTGCTCGCCGTGATCCGCGGGGTCCTGCGCGACGAGACGCATCTGCCGCCCGCCCTGCTCACCGGCGTCCTGCGGGAGCTCACGGCGGCCCGCAAGCACCGCACCGAGAGCGAGCAGCTGGTGGAGTCGCTGACCCCGCGCGAGCGCGAGGTGCTGCGCTGCATGGTGGCGGGTCTTGGCCGCAAGGCGGTCGCCGAGCGGCTGTTCCTCTCCCCGCACACCGTCCGTACGCACATGCAGAACGTGCTCGGGAAACTGGGCGTGCACTCGACGCTCGCCGCCGTGGCGCTGGCCCGCCGGGCCGGGGTCGGGCCGGCCGACCTGTCCGGGGACCTAGCCGGGGATGTTGTCGAACGGGGCGGTCAGCTGGCGTAGCAGCGCCGCCAGTTCGCCGCGGTCGGCCCGGGAGAGCTGGGCCAGGATGGCCCGCTCCTGGGCGAGCAGTCCGGCGAGCGCCTGGTCGGCCCGGTCGCGGCCCTCGGGCGTCAGCCGGACGAGGACGCCACGCCGGTCGCTGGGGTCGGGGAGCCGCTCGACGAGGCCCTTCTTGGTGAGCCGGTCGATGCGGTTGGTCATGGTGCCCGAGGTGACCAGCGTCTGCGTGAGGAGCTGGCCGGGAGAGAGCTGGTACGGGGCCCCGGCGCGCCGCAGCGAGGTGAGGACGTCGAACTCCCAGGGCTCCAGCTGGTGCTCGGAGAAGGCGAGCCGACGGGCGCGGTCGAGGTGCCGGGCGAGCCGCGAGACGCGGCTGAGCACCTCGAGCGGTTCCACGTCGAGGTCCGGGCGCTCGCGGCGCCATGCAGCGACCAACCGGTCGACCTCGTCCTCCATGACGATCAGTGTAGAGGGTCTGTTGACATAAAGTCTCTTGACGTCAAGATATATTCGGCTGGACTATGGGGAAGGACGGGGCCGGGACCTAGTTCCGCTTCGGCAGCTCGTTCCAGCAAGGGGGCTCGAACATGTATTCCGCACCATCCTCCGCGTCCACCGCGCCAACCTGGGATCCCCAGCAGTACCTGCGGCATTCCGGCCACCGCACACGTCCGTTTCTCGACCTGCTCTCCCGAATACCGCGACTTCCCACTGTCGCCACACCCGCCCGGATCGCCGACCTCGGCTGCGGCCCCGGCAATGTGACCGTTCTGCTCGCCGACCGCTGGCCCGACGCCCACATCACCGGTTTCGACCTCTCCCCGGACATGCTGGAACGGGCGGAGAAGGACTGGGCGGGCACCACGGCCGGGGGTGGCTGGCTCGACTTCCGCCCCGCGGACGCCGCGCACTGGACGCCCGACGAGCCCTACGACCTGATCGTCTCCAACGCCGCGCTGCAATGGGTCCCCAACCACCCGGAGTCCTTCGCTCCGTGGGTCGACGCCCTCAAGCCCGGCGGAACGTTCGCCTTCCAGGTCCCCGGCAACTTCACCGCGCCCAGCCACGCCCTGCTCGGTGAACTCTGCGACATGCCCCAGTGGCGCGCCCGGCTCGACGGAGAGGGCCGCCGCTTCGTCCACATCCTCGAACCGGCCGACTACCTCCTGCGCCTCACCGAACTCGGCTGCGCGACCGAGGTCTGGGAGACCACCTACTCCCAGCTCCTCACCGGCGAGGACCCCGTCCTCGACTGGGTCAAGGGCACGGCCCTGCGCCCCGTCCTGACCGCTCTGGAGGGCGACAAGGAGGCGACGGACGCCTTCCTCACCCAGTACCGCGACCTCCTGCGCGCCGCCTACCCGCCGGGGCCCCGAGGGACGGTCTTCCCGTTCCGCCGGATCTTCGCCCTGGCGACGAAGCCGGCGTGACAGGGGGACGGTTACCACGGTTAGCACGGCCGGACACACGAAGACGCCCCGCACCGGAGACCCGGTGCGGGGCGTTTTCGCTGGTACACGGCCTAGTGCACGGCCTAGTACTCGGCCTAGTACACGCCGGTGTAGATCTGCCAGCCGGTGCCGATCTTGACCCGCGGGCCGAAGGCGGCGGCGCCGGTCGGCGAGTAGCGCCACAGCTCACCCGCCGCGTTGACGCCCAGCAGCTCGGCCTTGCCGTCACCGTTGAGGTCACCGGGGGCCACGAGCTTGGTGTACGTGTTCCAGCCGGAGCCGATCTTCACCTTCGCCATGAACGGCGCGGTGGCGGAGCCGGTGCCCCGGTACAGGAACAGGCCGCCGGCGCCGTCACGGGTCACGATGTCCGCCCGGCCGTCGCCCGAGTAGTCACCCGCGCCGACGATCTGGTTGAACGCGCCCCAGCCCGCACCGATCTTGATCCGGGTGGCCAGGTGGTCACCGGTGCCGCTGCCCTTGTACAGGTACAGGTTGCCGGACTTGTCACGGGCCAGCAGGTCGCCCTTGCCGTCACCGCTCAGGTCACCGGGGCCGACCAGGAGGTTGTACACGCTCCAGCCGGAGCCGAAGTCGTGCCCGTCGAAGTTGTCGTACAGGTGGTTGTCGAAGATCTCCAGCAGCGTGGCCGCCCCGGAGTTGTTGAGGGAGGAGGCGAAGGTGAGGTTCGCGGGGCCCCAGAGACCGGGGTCCCCGACCTGGTCGCGCGGGCTGAGGAGACCGTTGTTCATCCCCCCGTACCAGAAGATCGTGCCCGCCTTGTCCTTGCCGATGAGCGCCCGCTTGCCGAAGGCCGGCATGGCGCCGCCGCCGCCGAACTGGTCGACGTTCTGGAACAGGCCGTTGGCGGCGACCTGCACGCGGGCGGCCATGCGACCGTTGCCGAGGCCCGTGTAGCCCCACAGCGCGCCGTTCAGATCGCGCGCGAACAGCTCGGCCGCGCCGTCGCCGTTCAGGTCGTCCATCGCGATCAGCTGGTTGTAGATGTTCCAGCCCTGACCGACCTCGACGCGCCCCTTGAAGGGGGTGGTGGTGGAGCCGGTGGAGCCGTAGAACCAGACCTTGCCGTCGTAGGAGCGGCCGAGGACGTCGCCCTTGCCGTCACCGTCGTTGTCGCCGACACCCACGACCTGGTCGTAGACGTTCCAGCCGTTGCCGATCTTCGCGCGGCTGCCGAACGGCGCGTCGAGGTTGCCGGTGGCGAGGTAGAGGTACAGCTCGCCGTTGTGCTGGCGGCCGATCACGTCGGCGCGGCCGTCGCCGTTGACGTCACCGGGCGAGAAGACCTTGTTGTAGATGGTCCAGCCGGCGCCCTGCCAGCGCTTCGTGCCGAAGGTCGTCGACGCGTCCGCGTACAGGTGCAGCGTGCCGTACGGGGAGAGGACGAGGACCTCGGGCTTGCCGTTGGCGTCCTGGTCGCCGATCGGGACGATGTCGTTCGCGGGCGCGGCGTTGCCGTCGTCACCGAAGAACTCGCTGTTTTCGGCGGTCGACGGCGTCACGTAGGTGCCGCCGTCCCAGGCGCGGTAGATCAGGTCGTTCTTGCCGTCGGCGTCCGCGTCGAAGCGGATCGGCGAGACGCCCGCGGTCGTCGCCTGGCGGCCGGCGCGGGCCTTGTCCGCGCCGAGCTTCGACAGGTCGGGCTTGGCGGGCTGGGTGAAGGAGCGCTCGGGCGCCTTCACGGTGGACCCGGGCCGCTCGTCGGCGGAGGCGGGAGCCGCCAGCAGCATGCCGGCGGAGAGGGCGAGCGCGGTGCACGTCGCGACGCGGCGCGCGCGCTTGGAGAAAGCGGTACGCAAGAGATCCCCCCCAGGGATCTAGAAAACAACGGACCGGGTGCGGGGTCCGCGACGCCTTCGTACGCACGATAGAAAGCGCGTACGAAGGGCGAACACCCTCCGGATGTGGAGGGAGAATACCCTTGTTCGATGGCGCGCGGGCAACGCGGCACGACGGGCGCGTGAGCGTCCGGCGGCGGCTGGATGAAGCCCTTGCGCGACAGACGGACGGACAGGCAGACGGACAGGCAGACGGACAGACAGACACGCGCCCCGCACCGGAAGACCGGTGCGGGGCGCGTATGCCCGTGGGACGCGGGGCGTCAGGACATGAAGTTGTAGATCGCGTAGCCGTGGCCGAGCTTGACCCGGGGGCTGAGCGTGCCCTGCGAGGCGCCACCGGTGTACCGGTAGAGGTCGCCGCCGGCGGTCACGCCGAGCAGTTCGCCCTGCCCGTCGCCGTTGAGGTCACCCGGGGCGACCAGCTTGGTGTACGCGTTCCAGCCGGTGCCGATCTGCACCCGGCCCTTGAACGGGTAGCCGGCCTGACCCGTGCCCGGGTAGAGGAACAGCTGGCCGCCCTTGGTGCGGGCCACGATGTCGGTCAGACCGTCGTTGGTGAGGTCGCCCGTGCCGACGATGCGGTCGTACGAGCCCCAGCCGGCACCGACCTTGACCCGGGTCTGGAAGCCCGTGCCCGAGGCGGTGGAGCGGTACAGGTACAGGTTGCCGGCCTTGTCACGGGCCAGCAGGTCGCCCCGGCCGTCACCGGTCAGGTCGCCGGGACCGAAGACGTGGTTGTAGATGTCCCAGCCGGCGCCGATGTACTGGCCGTTGACCCACAGGCGGCCGCCGTGGATCTGGATGATCTCCGAGTTGCCGTCCGCGTTCAGGTCCGAGGCGTGCACCACGGTCGTCCCGGCCCAGCCGCCCGTGTCGCTCATCTGCTCACGGGGCTCGAGCTTGTCGCTGAACGTCGAGGAGTACCAGAAGAGCGTGCCCTGCTTGTCCCGGGCGACGAAGCCGTCCTTGCCGGACCCCGGCGTGTTGCCCGCGCCGCCGAACTGGGCGATGTGGGACCAGTAACCGGCCGGGCTGGTCTGCATGCGCGCGGTGAAGCGGCCGTTGCCGATGCCCTTGTACTCCCACAGCGAGCCGTCCTGGCCACGCCCCAGCACGTCACCGAAACCGTCACCGGTGAAGTCGTCGATGGCGATGATCTGGTTGTACGTGTTCCAGCCGGTACCGATCTCGGTACGGGTCTTGAACGGGGCGGCCACCTTGCCCGTGCTGCCGTAGAAGAACAGCAGACCGGAGGGTGCGCGGGCGATGATGTCGGCAAGGCCGTCACCGTCGTTGTCGCCGACGCCCACCAGCTGGTCGTAGACGCCCCAGCCCGCGCCGACCTTGACGCGCGCCTTGAACGGGGCGGTCGGGTTGCCGGTGGCCTGGTACGCGTACAGCTCGCCGTTGGGCTGGCGGGCCAGCAGGTCGGCGCGGCCGTCGCCGTCGATGTCGCCGGGCGAGATCACCTTGTTGTAGATGTTCCAGCCGCCGCCGGACCAGCGGAAGTTGCCGTAGGTGAGCTCGGCGTCCCCGTACAGGGAGAGCGTGCCGGTCTGCGACAGCATGAGCAGCTCGGGGCGGCCCGAGCCGTCCCCGTCCTGGTCGCCGATCGGGACGATGTCCTTCACGAAGGACGTGGCGCCGTCGTTGCGGTAGAACTCCTCGCCGGTGCCGGCCACGGGCGAGTAGGTGAAGACCTTGCCGTTGCCGGCGCGGAAGACCAGATCGCTCGTGCCGTCGAGGTCGATGTCGGAGCGCAGCCGCTGCGTACCGGCGGTGGACTCGGCGGTCCCGGCGCGGGCGGTGTCCTTCTTCAGCCCGAGGGCCGGCGGCATGGTGAAGGTGGGCTCGGGCCGCTCGGCGACGGGACGCGGCGACACGTCGTCGGCCGAGGCCGGAGCCGCCAGCAGCATGCCGGCGGAGAGAGCGAGAGCGGTGCAGGCCGCGACGCGGCGCGCACGGCGGGAATGCGTGGAACGCGCAGAACGCAAGAGATCCCCCCCAGGGAATCAGAATGATCATTGGGCCCGGCACAGGGGTCCGCGACGCCTTCGTACGCACGGTAGAAAGCGCGTACGAAGGGCGAACACCCCCCCGGATGTGGAGGGAGCATACATCCGTTCACCGACAAGAGACCGTTGAGTTTTCCACTAGTTCACTCAGCCCCTGCCGCCCCGCCCCGCGGCTCCCGCGGTGCCCCGCACCCCGCCCGTCAGTTCTTGCGGTGCCCTATCAGCCGGGGCTTCTGCTCCAGGCCGTCCAGGCCGTGCCACGCCAGGTTCACCAGGTGTGCCGCGACCTCCGCCTTCTTCGGCTTGCGGACGTCCAGCCACCACTGGCCCGTCAGCGCCACGCTCCCCACCAGCGCCTGCGCGTACAGCGGTGCCAGCTTCGGGTCGAAGCCGCGGGCCTTGAACTCCAGGCCCAGGATGTCCTCCACCTGCGTCGCGATGTCGCTGATCAGCGACGCGAACGTGCCCGTCGACTGCGCCACCGGCGAATCGCGGACCAGGATCCGGAAACCGTCCGTGTACCGCTCGATGTAGTCGAGGAGCGCGAACGCCGCCTGCTCCAGGAGCTCACGCGGGTGCCCGGCCGTCAGCGCCCCGTTCACCATCTCGAGGAGCTGCCGCATCTCCCGGTCGACCACGACCGCGTACAGCCCCTCCTTGCCGCCGAAGTGCTCGTACACGACCGGCTTGGACACCCCGGCCTTCGCCGCGATCTCCTCCACCGACGTGCCCTCGAAGCCCTTCTCGGCGAAGAGCGTCCGGCCGATGTCCAGCAGCTGCTCCCGGCGCTCCGCACCCGTCATCCGCACCCGGCGGCCACGCCGGGGCTTGTTCTCGCTGCTTCCGGTGCCGCTGGTGCCGCTGGTACTGCCGTCGATCGCCACGTTCTCCATCATGCCGCGTCGACGGGCTCGCCCCGGCGCCGGGCTTCGATCCGGGAGGCGTTCGGCCACCGCACGTCGGAGGCCCAGCCGAGCTGCTCGAACCAGCGGATCAGCCGCGCGCTGGAGTCGACCTGCCCGCGCAGCACGCCGTGGCGCGCCGACGTCGGGTCCGCGTGGTGCAGGTTGTGCCAGGACTCGCCGCACGACAGGACGGCCAGCCACCACACGTTGCCCGAACGGTCACGGGACTTGAAGGGGCGCTTGCCGACCGCGTGGCAGATCGAGTTGATCGACCACGTCACGTGGTGCAGCAGCGCGACCCGTACCAGCGAGCCCCAGAAGAACGCCGTGAACGCGCCCCACCAGGACATCGTCACCAGACCGCCCACCAGCGGCGGGATCGCCAGGGACAGCATCGTCCAGTAGATGAAGTCGCGGGAGATCCGGCGGATCGCCGGGTCCTTGATCAGATCCGGCGCGTACTTCGCCTGCGGCGTGCGCTCCTCGTCGAACATCCAGCCGATGTGCGCCCACCACAGGCCCTTCATCAGCGCCGGCACCGTCTCGCCGAACCGCCACGGCGAGTGCGGGTCACCCTCCGCGTCGGAGAACTTGTGGTGCTTGCGGTGGTCCGCCACCCACCGCACCAGCGGGCCCTCCACCGCGAGCGAGCCCATGACCGCCAGGGCGATCCGCAGCGGCCGCTTCGCCTTGAACGAACCGTGCGTGAAGTACCGGTGGAAACCGATCGTGATGCCGTGGCAGCCGATGTAGTACATCGCCACAAGGAGGCCCAGGTCGAGCCAGCTCACGCCCCAGCCCCAGACCAGCGGGACCGCCGCGAGCAGAGCCACGAACGGCACCGTGATGAACAGCAGCAGAGCGATCTGCTCGATCGACCGCTTGCTGTCGCCGCCGAGCGTGGCGGAGGGCAGATCGGTCTCGGAGGGGTCCTGGCCGGTGGTTTCGAGCACCTCGGGACTGGAGGTCATGGGTGTCCCCTGGGGGGTGAGGGTGAGGGAATGAAGCCGTGCCTACGGGACCGTAACCTACGGCGACGTAAGTATGGCAGCGCCGGGGCGCGCGGCAAGAGGGCACACGAGGGGCTAGATGGTGTCCAAGGGATGGACACCTATCCTGTGTCCGTCGGACAGCGCGGTCCGCAAGCCTCCAGTACCCCTCCAGATGTGCCCGAACACTGCAAGGAGCCGCACCTGTGAGCAGTGCCGACCAGACCCCCACCGCCAGCGCCGAGCTGCGTTCCGACATCCGCCGACTGGGCGACCTGCTCGGCGAGACCCTCGTCCGGCAGGAGGGCCGCGAACTTCTCGACCTCGTCGAGAAGGTCCGCCGGCTCACCCGCGAGGACGGCGAGGCGGCCGCCGAGCTGCTGGGCGAGACCGACCTGGAGACCGCCACCAAGCTGGTGCGCGCCTTCTCCACCTACTTCCACCTGGCCAACGTCACCGAGCAGGTGCACCGAGGCCGCGAGATGCGCGAGAAGCGCGCCGCCGAGGGCGGCCTGCTCGCGCGCACCGCCGACATGCTCAAGGACGGCGACCCGCAGCACGTCCAGGAGACGGTACGGAACCTCAACGTCCGGCCCGTCTTCACCGCGCACCCCACCGAGGCCGCCCGCCGCTCGGTCCTCAACAAGCTCCGCCGGATCGCCGCCCTCCTGGAGACCCCGGTCATCGAGGCCGACCGGCGCCGCGTCGACCTGCGGCTCGCCGAGAACATCGACCTCATCTGGCAGACCGACGAGCTCCGGGTCGTCCGCCCCGAGCCCGCCGACGAGGCCCGCAACGCCATCTACTACCTCGACGAGCTGCACGCCGGCGCCGTCGGCGACGTCCTGGAGGACCTCGCCGCCGAGCTGGAGCGCGTCGGCATCGAGCTGCCCGCCGGCACCCGCCCGCTCACCTTCGGCACCTGGATCGGCGGCGACCGCGACGGCAACCCCAACGTGACCCCGCAGGTCACCTGGGACGTGCTGATCCTCCAGCACGAGCACGGCATCACCGACGCCCTCGAACTCGTCGACTACCTGCGCGGACTGCTCTCCAACTCGATCCGCTACACCGGCGCCACCGAGGAGCTCCTCACCTCCCTCCAGCGCGACCTGGAGCGCCTGCCGGAGATCAGCCCCCGCTACAAGCGCCTCAACGCCGAGGAGCCGTACCGCCTCAAGGCGACCTGTATCCGGCAGAAGCTCGTCAACACCCGCGAGCGCCTCGCCAAGGGCACCCCGCACCAGGAGGGCCGCGACTACCTCGGCACCGCCGAGCTCGTCCACGACCTCACCCTGATCCAGACCTCGCTGCGCGAGCACCGCGGCGGCCTCTTCGCCGACGGCCGGATGGACCGCACCATCCGCACCCTGTCCGCGTTCGGCCTCCAGCTCGCCACCATGGACGTCCGCGAGCACGCCGACGCCCACCACCACGCGCTGGGCCAGCTCTTCGACCGGCTCGGTGAGGAGTCCTGGCGGTACGCGGACATGCCCCGCGACTACCGGCAGAAGCTGCTCGCCAAGGAGCTCCGCTCGCGCCGCCCGCTCGGCCCGACGCCCGCGCCGCTGGACGCCGCCGGACAGAAGACCCTCGGCGTGTTCGGCACGGTCAAGGAGGCCTTCGAGCGCTTCGGCCCCGAGGTCATCGAGTCGTACATCATCTCGATGTGCCAGGGCGCCGACGACGTCTTCGCCGCCACCGTCCTCGCCCGCGAGGCCGGCCTCGTCGACCTGCACGCCGGCTGGGCCAAGATCGGCATCGTGCCGCTCCTGGAGACCACCGACGAGCTCAAGGCCGCCGACGTCATCCTCAACGACATGCTGGCCGACCCCTCCTACCGCCGCCTCGTCTCGCTCCGCGGTGATGTCCAGGAGGTCATGCTCGGCTACTCCGACTCCTCGAAGTTCGGCGGCATCACCACGAGCCAGTGGGAGATCCACCGCGCTCAGCGGAGGCTGAGGGATGTCGCTCACCGTTACGGCGTTCGGTTGAGGCTGTTCCACGGCCGAGGCGGAACGGTCGGCCGAGGCGGCGGCCCCTCGCACGACGCGATCCTCGCCCAGCCCTGGGGCACCCTGGAGGGCGAGATCAAGGTGACCGAGCAGGGCGAGGTCATCTCCGACAAGTACCTGATCCCGTCCCTGGCGAGGGAGAACCTGGAGCTGACCGTCGCGGCCACCCTCCAGGCCTCGGCCCTGCACACCGCGCCGCGCCAGTCGGACGAGTCCCTCGCCCGCTGGGACGCGGCCATGGACACCGTCTCCGAGGCCGCCCACACCGCGTACCGCAGGCTGGTGGAGGACCCCGACCTGCCCGCGTACTTCTTCGCGGCGACCCCGGTCGACCAGCTCGCCGACCTCCACCTGGGCTCTCGCCCGTCGCGCCGCCCCGACTCGGGCGCGGGCCTGGACGGACTGCGGGCCATCCCGTGGGTGTTCGGCTGGACACAGTCCCGCCAGATCGTCCCCGGCTGGTTCGGCGTCGGATCCGGCCTCAAGGCGCTGCGCGAGGCCGGCCTCGACGAGGTCCTCGGCGAGATGTACGAGCGCTGGCACTTCTTCCGCAACTTCCTCGCCAACGTCGAGATGACGCTCGCGAAGACGGACCTGCGGATCTCCCGCCACTACATCGACACCCTGGTGCCCGACGAGCTCAAGCACGTCTTCGCCACCATCGAGGAGGAGCACGCGCTCACCGTCGCCGAGGTCCTGAAGATCACGGGCGGCGAGAAGCTCCTCGACTCCAACCCGGTGCTCCGGCAGACCTTCGCCATCCGCGACGCCTACCTGGACCCGATCTCCTACCTCCAGGTAGCCCTCCTCGCCCGCCAGCGAGCCGCCGCCGAACGCGGCGAGGACCCGGACCCGCTACTCGCCCGAGCCCTCCTCCTCACGGTCAACGGCGTCGCGGCAGGCCTGCGCAACACCGGCTGACGCCTGGCCCGTACGTGACGGTGCCCCTGCCGGAATCCACGGATTCCGGCAGGGGCACTGCCCGTTTATCGGCGCTAGAGCGCGAAGAAAGTCCCCACAAGCAGCACCGCGCCCACCCCCGCCATCGACCACGCCGTCCGCGTCAGTCGCAGGCCGCCGCCGACCAGCGGGGCCGCGAGGAGCAGGGCTCCGCCCAGGGGGAGCCAGGCGTGCAGGCCGCCGCCCCAGCCCGTGCGGACCGCCTCGCTCGTGCCCGGCTTCACGACCACCGGCAGCGTCTGGCCCTTGGCGGCCGCCACCGAGTGGTCGATCGTCAGGGTGGTGTGCGTCGACGGCGGACCGGACGTCACGTAACGGCCGCTGCACGTCTCCTCGTTGCAGCCGGTCACCGTCAGCGTGCCGTGCTCACGGCCCTTGGAGAGCAGGACGTGCTGCGCCGTTCCCCACGACGACCAGGCTCCCGCGACGAGGAGCAGCAGGGTGATCAGGGCCACGGCGGCGTTACGGGCGTGCGTCATGACCCGCGATCGTACAGTCGTACCGTGACGGCCCGGCCGTCAGGAGTTGTACGCCGACTGCGCGCGCTCCAGACCCTCCGCCACCAGGCACTCGACGGAGTCCGCCGCCCGGTCCACGAAGTAGTCGAGCTCCTTGCGCTCCGTCGAGGAGAAGTCCTTCAGGACGAAGTCCGCGACCTGCATCCGGCCCGGCGGACGCCCGATGCCGAACCGCACCCGGTGGTACTCCGCGGTCATCGCCTTCGTCATCGACTTCAGACCGTTGTGGCCGTTGTCGCCGCCGCCGATCTTCAGCCGCAGCACGCCGTAGTCGACGTCCAGCTCGTCGTGGATCGCCACGACGTGCGCCGTCGGCACCTTGTAGAAGTCGCGCAGCGCCGTCACAGGACCGCCCGACAGGTTCATGTACGACATCGGCTTCGCCAGGATCACCCGGCGGTTGGCGGGTCCGGGCGGGCCCATCCGGCCCTCCACGACCTGCGCCTTCCCCGCCCGCTTGAACTTGCCGCCGATGCGGTCCGCGAGCAGGTCCACCACCATGAAGCCCACGTTGTGGCGGTTGGCCGCGTACTCCGGCCCCGGGTTGCCGAGGCCGACGATCAGCCAGGGGGCGTTCGCGTCGTCCGTCATGGGGGTCTCGTCTCCTCGTGTGCGTACCGGCGTGGGAACAGAAGAAACGGGGTGACGGGCCCGAACGGCCCGTCACCCCGTCGCGTCAAGCAGAGCCTACGGCTCAGGCCTCGGCGCCCGCGGTGGCCTCGCCCTCGGCGGCCTCGGCGGCCGGCTCCTCGGCCTGCGCGGCCAGGATCTGGATGGCGACGGCGTCGGCGTCGGTCACCAGGGTGGTGCCCTTCGGCAGCGCGATGTCCTTGGCGAGGATGGAGGCACCGGCCTCCAGGCCCTCGATGGAGACCGTGACGGACTCGGGGATGTGCGTGGCCTCGGTCTCGACGGAGAGCGTGTTCAGCACGTTCTCGACGAGGAAGGTGCCCGGGGCCAGCTCACCCTCGGTCTCGATGACGACCTCGACGGTGACCTTCTCGCCACGCTTCACGAGGATCAGGTCGACGTGCTCCAGGGAGCCCTTCAGCGGGTCGCGCTGCACGGCCTTCGGGATCGCCAGCTCGTTCTTGCCCTCGAGCTCGAGGGAGAGCAGGACGTTCGGGGTACGCAGGGCGAGCAGCAGCTCGTGGCCCGGAAGCGTGATGTGGACCGGGTCGGTGCCGTGACCGTAGAGAACGCCGGGGACCCTGCCCTCGCGGCGGACGCGGCGCGCCGCACCCTTGCCGAACTCGGTACGGGTCTCGGTGGCGAGCTTCACCTCGGACATGTGCACTCCTCGTAGTAAAGGTGACGAATATGACCTGTCACCCGGCCACGACTGGCGGTGGCCTGCTACGAAGAGCGCGTCGATAACGGACCGCCGTACCACCACGGGTACGGCCTCCCTCGCCGAGCAACTACGGCAGTCTACTCGGCCATGGCCGAGCCACCCAATTGGATCACCGGGGGCGTACGAGAAGGGCCCGCTTGCCGATCAGGAAGCCTGATCAGCAAGCGGGCCCTTCGTCGAAAACTGTCAGTGCTCCTCGAAGAGGCTCGTCACCGAACCGTCCTCGAACACCTCACGCACGGCGGCGGCGATCGTCGGGGCGATCGACAGGACCGTGATCTTGTCCAGCTCGAGCGAGCTCGGCACCGGCAGCGTGTCCGTGAAGACGAACTCGCTCACCTTCGAGTTCTTCAGACGATCGGCGGCCGGCCCCGACAGGATGCCGTGCGTGGCCGTCACGATGACGTCCTCCGCGCCGTGCGCGAACAGCGCGTCGGCGGCGGCGCAGATCGTGCCACCCGTGTCCACCATGTCGTCCACCAGGACACAGACACGGCCACGGACGTCACCGACGACCTCGTGGACGGTCACCTGGTTGGCGACGTCCTTGTCACGGCGCTTGTGCACGATCGCCAGCGGCGCGTCGAGGCGGTCGCACCAGCGGTCCGCCACCCGCACACGACCCGCGTCCGGGGACACGATCGTCAGCTTCGAACGGTCCACCTTGCTGCCCACGTAGTCCGCGAGGACCGGCAGGGCCGACAGGTGGTCCACCGGGCCGTCGAAGAAGCCCTGGATCTGGTCCGTGTGCAGGTCGACCGTGAGGATCCGGTCCGCACCGGCCGTCTTCAGCATGTCGGCGACCAGACGGGCCGAGATCGGCTCACGGCCGCGGTGCTTCTTGTCCTGACGGGCGTAGCCGTACGACGGGATGATCACGGTGATGCTCCGCGCGGAAGCCCGCTTCAGAGCGTCGAGCATGATCAGCTGCTCCATGATCCACTTATTGATCGGAGCCGTGTGGCTCTGGATCAGGAAGCAGTCCGCGCCACGAGCCGACTCCTGGAAGCGAACGTAGATCTCACCGTTCGCGAAGTCGAAAGCCTTGGTCGGCACGAGGCCGACACCCAGCTGGTGCGCGACCTCCTCGGCCAGCTCGGGGTGGGCGCGGCCGGAGAAGAGCATCAGCTTCTTCTCGCCGGTCGTCTTGATCCCGGTCACAGCACTGTCTCCTCAGACGTGTCTTCTGGTCGCGATCGCCGCGCTCCCGTGCGCGTGTGCGAGCCAGCCGAATTTATGTGCACGTATCACGGTACGCCGAGTTCGACGCACCTGTTTCCGGTCAGCTTCGGTCAGCTTTCCCCGGCGGACTCCTCGGTGGCCACCTGAGCGGCCTGCGCCGCAGCGCTGCCGGGCCGCTTCCGGGCGACCCAGCCCTCGATATTCCGCTGCTGGCCACGGGCGACAGCCAGAGCACCGGCCGGCACATCCTTGGTGATCACGGACCCGGCGGCGGTGTACGCGCCGTCCCCGATCGTGACAGGCGCCACAAACATGTTGTCCGAGCCCGTCTTGCAGTGCGAACCCACCGTCGTGTGGTGCTTCGCCTCACCGTCGTAGTTCACGAACACGCTCGCCGCGCCGATGTTCGTGTACTCGCCGATCGTCGCATCGCCCACGTAGGAGAGGTGCGGGACCTTGGTGCCCTCGCCGATCGTGGCGTTCTTCATCTCCACGTACGTACCGGCCTTGGCCTTGGCCCCCAGGTTCGTCCCCGGACGCAGGTACGCGAACGGCCCGACGGAGGCGCTCTCGCCGATCACGGCGGAGTCGGCGACCGTGTTGTCCACGCGGGCGCCCTTGCCGACCGTCGTGTCCTTCAGGCGCGTGTTCGGGCCGACCTCGGCGTCCTCGGCGATGTGCGTCGCACCGAGCAGCTGCGTACCCGGGTGGATCACGGCGTCCCGCTCGAACGTCACCGTGACGTCCACGAACACCGACGCCGGGTCGACCACGGTCACACCGGCGGTCATGGCGCGCTCGAGGAGACGCTGGTTGAGCAGCGCGCGGGCCTCGGCCAGCTGCACCCGGTTGTTGATCCCCAGGATCTCCCGGTGATCGCCCGCGACGGACGCGCCCACCCGGTGACCGGCCTCGCGGAGGATCGACAGCACGTCGGTGAGGTACTCCTCGCCCTGGCTGTTGTCCGTCCGCACCTTGCCCAGCGCGTCGGCGAGCAGCCGCCCGTCGAACGCGAACACCCCGGAGTTGATCTCCCGGATCGCCCGCTGCGCGTCGGAGGCGTCCTTGTGCTCGACGATCGCGGTCACGGCGCCCGAGGCGTCCCGGACGATGCGGCCGTAGCCGGTGGAGTCCGGCACCTCGGCGGTCAGCACGGTGACGGCGTTGCCGTCGGCGGCGTGGGTGCCGGCGAGGGCGGTCAGGGTCTCCCCGGAGAGCAGCGGGGTGTCGCCGCACACGACGACGACGGTCCCGTCGGGAGCCTGCCCCAGCTCTTCGAGCCCCATGCGAACGGCGTGACCGGTGCCGTTCTGCTCGTACTGGACGGCGGTGCGGGTACCGGCGTAGTGCGCGTCGAGATGCGCGGTGACCTGCTCACGGGCGTGCCCGACGACCACGACGAGGTGCTCGGGCTCCAGCTCACGCGCGGCGGACACGACGTGTCCGACGAGGGAACGTCCGGCGATTTCGTGCAGGACCTTGGGAGTCTTCGACTTCATGCGGGTGCCCTCACCCGCTGCGAGGACGACGACGGCGGCCGGGCGGTTGGCGCTCACGGGAATGCCCTTCGGCTTCGGGTGGTGGACACCCGCAGGATACCGGGGGGTACAGGGCCGGATATGAGTGCGGGTCCTGACGCTGAAAGTCAGGACCCGGATCCAGGAGCTCCCCCGCCAGGACTCGAACCCGGACATAAGGCACCAAAAGCCTCAGTGCTGCCAATTACACCACAGGGGATGGTAACCGACTAAACCGGACATTTGGTCAGGCCGCCGGACCAGCACCCAACACTATGCCGTACCAAGCACCTTCCGTGCGACGGTGGAGATCGGCGCTCTTGGCCGCGTACGCGGTTCACGCACGCGGTTGACGTGCGGTGCTCCCGGGTCCGGCGGTCTTCGGAAAATGGCTCGCCACCGCCCGTAGGCTGGAGGGCATGACCACAACGGGGGCACACCAGGACGCGACGGGCATGACGCCCGGCGGACTGTGGTGGTGGGGGAGACGGCGCAGCGCGGTGCTCGACATCGGGCTTGCCGCCGTGTCGGCGCTGGAGTGCGCGATCGAGGGGGTCGGCTTCGCCGACAAGGCGGGGCTGCCGGTGCCCGTGGGGGTGCTGTTCGGGCTGATCGTCGGCTCGGTGCTGCTGGTGCGGCGCCGGTGGCCGATGGTCGTCGTCCTGGTCTCGATCGCGGTGACGCCCGCCGAGATGGCCTATCTGATGGGGATCGTCGGGCTGTACACGCTCGCCGCCTCCGAGGTGCCGCGCCGGATCACGGCCGCGCTCGCCGGCATGTCGACGGTCGCGGTCTTCGTCGTGACGGTGGTGATGGTGCGGCAGGACGTCGCGCAGGCCCCCGCCGGCCAGCCGGACTTCGACGCCAGTGGCTGGTACGTCCCGGTCGTCGCGGTCTTCCTGACCCTCGGGCTCAACGCGCCCCCGCTGCTGTTCGGCCTGTACATAGGGGCGCGGCGCCGGCTCATGGAGAGTCTGCGGGAGCGGGCGGACAGCCTGGAGCAGGAGCTGTCGCTGCTCGCGGACCGGGCGGAGCAGCGGGCGCAGTGGGCGCGGCAGGAGGAGCGGACGCGGATCGCGCGCGAGATGCATGACGTGGTCGCGCACCGGGTGTCGTTGATGGTGGTGCACGCGGCGGCGCTGCAGGCCGTGGCGTTGAAGGATCCGCAGAAGGCGGTGAAGAACGCGGCGCTGGTCGGTGACATGGGGCGGCAGGCGCTGACGGAGCTGCGCGAGATGTTGGGGGTGCTCCGGGAGGGCGCGGTGGCGGGGGTGTCGTCGTCCGTTCCGCTGGCGGCTGTCGGGCGGGCGGCCGCTGCCGCCGCCGAGGCCGCTTCGGAGGACGGGCCGTGTCTGGACGCCCTGGAGGAGCTGGTCGAGCAGTCGCGGCAGGCGGGCGCGGTCGTGGAGCTGACGGTCCTGGGCGAGGTGCGGGCGTACGCGGCGGAGGTCGAGCGGACGGCGTACCGCGTGGTCCAGGAGGCGCTGACGAACGTGCACAAGCACGCGGCGGGCGCCAAGGTCGTGGTCCGGCTGGCGCATCGCGAGGCGGAGGTCGCGATGCAGGTCGAGAACGGCCCTTCGGACGCGGAGGCGGCCGACGCCCATCTGCCGAGCGGGGGCAACGGTCTGGTCGGCATGCGGGAGCGTGTGATGCGGCTGGGCGGGGCGTTCGTGTCGGGCCCGACGGACGGGGGCGGGTTCAGGGTGTCGGCGGTGCTGCCGGTGGGCGAGCAGGCCGCGTAGGTCCGCCCGGAGGGCGGGCGTTGGGTATCGGATATTGGATATCGGACATTGGATCCGATGCGTGGATCCAATGCGTTGGATATTGGATCCGGTGTCCTGGATATTGGATCCGATCCCGCCCCGCGCTAGCCCGTCACCAGGCGCGTCGGCTGGGTTCCCGTGACCAGGGTCGACAGGGCCGCGTCGATGTCCCGGCCCAGGAACCAGTCGCCGGTGTGGTCCAGGCAGTACACCCGGCCCTCCAGGTCTATCGCGAGGACCGCCTGGTGCTCGCCCTCCGCTCCCAGGGGGGAGATCTCCGTGTCGAGGGCCCGTCCGAGGTCCGAGAGGGTGCGGGCCAGGTGCAGGCCGGCCAGGGGGTCGAAGTGGAGGGTGGCCGGGGCGATCTGGCGGCCGGCGCCGGGTGCGGTGACCTGGAGGCCGCCGAACTCCGCCCATGCCTCGACGGCCGCGGGGAAGACGCTGTGCCGGTGACCGCCCGGCGAGACGTGGGCGCGCAGGGCGTCGGCCCACTGTTCGGCGAGCTTTATGTCCCAGCGGCCCGGCTGCCAGCCCGCCTCGCGGAGGGCGGCGTCGACGTTGACCGGGAAGCGCGTGGTGCTCAGGTGGTCGGGCATGAAGGTGCGGTCAGCCGTTCTCGACAGTCGAGGTGGGGTCGACGGTGCGCACGCCGAAGTGGGCGAGCATCGCCGTACAGGAGCGGCAGGGGGCGGCGTAGCTGCCGTGCAGCGGGTCGCCGTCCTCGCGGATGCGGCGCGCGGTGAGTTTGGCCTGCTTGAGGGAGCGGCGCGCTTCGCTGTGGGTGAGGGGTTTGCGCTGGGCGCGCTTGGAGCGGCCGGTCTCGGTGGCGGTCAGGTGGCGGGAGAGCAGGATGGCTTCCGGGCAGCGTCCGGTGAACCGTTCGCGCTGTCCGCTGGTGAGGGTGTCCAGGAAGTCCTGGACGAGCGGGTGCAGGGCGGGTGGCCGGTCGCCCCGGCCGGCGGTGCACGTGAGGGTTTCGCCGCGTACGGAGAGCGCGGCGCCGACGGTGGGGAGGATGCCGTCGCGGCGGAAGCGCAGTAACGGGGCGCGGGTGGATTCGGTGCTGCTCCAGTTGAGGCGTGGGTCACCCTGCGTGGGCGTCGGTGTTGCGTACATAGTGCGTTCTTCCCCTCCTGCAATCCCCCCGGAGTTGCTGGAACAGAGTGCCAAATGGGACGCCTCATGTGGAAGCGGGGTACTCGAACCGGTCGTGGGTGTGTCGTAACTATCGCCAGTACGTCATCCGGTCGTGACAGTTGGTCACGGACTGTGTTCATGGGGAGAGCGTGGGACGGGTGTGGGGCGGGTGCGGGGCGTGTGTGGGGCGAGTGTCGGGCGGGTGGGGGCATCGGGCCGGGTCGTGGGCTTGTGGCACCGCATAGGCTGTGCGGAATCAGCCAGCAGCCAGCGCAGGGGGCAACCGCCATGACGACAGGTCGGCTCGGGCAGCACGCCGCGCCACCGAACGCGGCTTACGCCGGGCAGGTCGTGCACTTCCCGGACCCGGTCCGCGCCTCCCGGCATCCTAGAGGGGTGCGGGTGGACGAACACGGTTATCCGGACTTCTCGCCGTATGCCCGGGCCGCGGCGGAGATCGCCGATCCCCCCGAGGGCTTCGGCGTCGACGAGTTGCGGCTGACGGACTTCGTGTCGGCGAACGCGGCGCTCGCCGCGACCGGCCATGAGCTGTGGGACACGATTCCGCCGGTGGCGACCCCGCACGGCTGGACCTGGCACCACGTGCCGGGCAGTCGGCGGATGGAGCTGGTCCCGGTCGAGGTGAAGGCGCTGCTGCGCCACCACGGCGGGGTGGCGACGGCCGCCGTCGACCACGCCAAGCGCGGTACGCGTCCGCTCCAGGAGACCCGGCCGGCCCACTTCGGCCTCCCGAAGGGCCTGGTGTCGGTGTCCGAGCAGCAACTGCTCGGCGTGGAGGAGGACTTGGGATACCGCCTGCCGGGCGCGTACCGCTCCTTCCTGAAGGCTGCGGGCGGGTGCGCCCCGGTGGGCGCGGCGCTGGACGCGGAGTTGGGTCTCCTGATCGACCAGCCCTTCTTCACGGTCCGTGAGGAGGCGGGGGTCAATGACCTCGTCTACGTCAACAAGTGTCTGCGTGACCATCTGACCAAGGACTACCTGGGCGTCGGCTTCGTCCAGGGCGGGATCCTGGCGCTGAAGGTGAAGGGCGACCGGATCGGGACGGTGTGGTTCTGCGCGTACGACGACGCGCGGGACTCCGGCGAGGTAGCCGCCGCGTGGAGCGTGGGCGAGCGCGTGGAGCGCCTGCTGCTGCCGTGCGGCGAGGACTTCGACGCGTTCCTGCAGCGTCTCGCGGGCAATCCGCCGGAGCTGGAGACGGTGGCGAACCTGATGGTGGACGGCGGCTTCGCGCGCGCCGTACCCGTGGTCCCGGTGGGGGAGTGAACTGGCAGTGGTGACGTTCGCGCAGGCGCAGGAGCGCGCCGAGGAATGGATCAACGGTGACGTGCCGGCGTACCAGCACCGGGAGGTGCGGGTACGGGAGTTCGGGCTCGGTTTCGTCGTGTGGGCGGAGGACCGCGAGGGCGGTCCGATCTCGGACGGCGGCCGCCAGCGGCTGGTCATCGCCCGGGACAGCGGCGAGGCGACGCTGTGGCCGGGGCTGCCGGTGGGTGAGGTGATCCGGCGGTACGAGGAGGAGTACGGCGCGGTCGAGGACGAGACGGGTGCGCCGCCGGCGCCGCCGGAGCGGGTCGACCTGAACGCGACGTCGTTCCTGCTGAGCCCGCCCGAGTGGCTGCAGGACGCGGCGGACAAGCTGGGCCTGCCGCCGAAGGGGCCGAACGCGTCCCAGGCGGGCGGGAGTTCGTCCACCCCGGAGGTCACGGGTGGGGCTACGGGGGACGGTTCGCCGTCGCCCGAGCCGGTCACTGACGCGTCGGAGGGGCGGTCGGTCGACTACGAGCCGACGGCTTCCGACGGGGTGCCCGCGGAGGCGCCTGCCGAGAGGCCCGCTCAGACACCTGCCGAGAAGCCCTCCGAGAGGCCTGCGGCCCCGGTGGCCAGCAGCCCGTGGGCGGACGCCAACGCCAGTTCGGGCGGTGCGGACGGCTCCGTACCGCTGCCGGCGACCGTCTTCGCGCCGCCGCTCTCGGGCGCGGACGACGACGACACGCCGCTGCCGATCGTGGGCGCGGACGCCCCGACGGCCCTGATGGCGGGCGGCAGCGCGCTCCCGCCGACGGCGATCGCCCAGGCCCTCGACCCGAAGGCCCCGCCGCCGGCGGGCGCCGAGGCGCCGTTCCGGCCGGGTGTTCCGGGAGTGCCGAGTGCTCCGGGAGCGCCGGGTGGCTCGCTCGGGTCCGGTGTTCCGGTTCCGCCCGGTCCGCCGACGCCCGCGCCGGGTCCCGTCGCGCCCGCTCCCACGCCGCCGCCCGCGCCGGGTGCGCCTGGCGCCGGGGACATCGCGGACGCCGCGACCAGCAAGGCCGCGGTTCCGCCGCGCGGTGCGCGCGGGGGCGGGGGGAGCACGCCTCCGCCGCCGCAGGCGCCGGGGGTTCCCGGTGCGCCCGCGGGTGGTTACGTACGGACGCAGTTGGTGTCGCAGCTCGGTCCCGACGGCCCCCTGCCCCCCGGCCCGCCCGGAGCGCCCACGCCCCCCGGTCCCCCCGGAGCGCCCACGCCCGCGCAGCCCGTGCACCAGGCCGCGACCATGCTCGCGCACCCCAGTCAGGGCGGGCCCGGTGCTCCGCTGCCCCCGCCCGCGCCGCCGGGCATGCCCGGTGCGCCCGGTGCCCCCGGCGTGCCCGGTGGGTCCGACGGTGCCGGTGCCGGGGTCGCGTACGCGGCGACGATGCTCGCGCACCCCGGTCCCGGCGGGATCGCCCCGCCCGGACCCCCCGGCGCCCCCGGCGCTCCTGGTGCGCCCGGTGCGCCCGGTGGCCCCGGGACTCCGCCCGGTGGGGTGCACCACGCGGCGACGATGTTCGCGCAGCCGGGCCCGGGTGGGCCGCCGGCTCCGCCGGGGCCGCCGCCGTCCGTGCAGGGCGCGCCGCCGGCGCCGCCCGCGTACGGGTACCCGCAGCAGCCGCCCGGTCAGCCGACCGTCGGCCCCGGCTACCAGGCCGTGCTGCGCTACCGCGCGCCCGACGGTTCCGAGGCGCAGATCATCCGGCGGTCCGCTCCCGGCACCCCGCACCCCGAGTGGCAGATCCTGCACGAGCTGCGCGCGATGAACGTGCCGCCGCAGCAGGTCCTTGAGCTGCACACGGAGTTGGAGTCCTGCGAGCTGCCGGGTGGTTACTGCGCCCGGATGATCCGGGAGACCTGGCCGCAGGCGCGGATCACCAACATCGCGCCGTACGGCAGGGATCACGCGGGCCGTCAGCAGGGCATGCGGCAACTCATCACCCATCAGGGCGAGTTGCACCAGGTCGCGGACGGTCCGGCCCGGCCCGCGCCGGTGCGGGCTCCGCTGCCGCAGGTGCAGCCGGCGCCGCCGATCCCGCCGGACGGGATCGCGCAGGAGATGGCGGGTGCCTTCGGGCCCGGCATCTGCCGGTTCGACCAGCGGGCGGTGTCGCGCCAGGGCGTCCCCGAGGTCGTGGCGCTGACGCTCGTATGGGCGGGGCTTCCGGCCGATTTCGGGCCGTTCTTCTGGGCGCAGCCGGCCCAGCCGGTGGTGCCGACGCTCGCGGAGCTCGCGGCGCAGCGGCAGATCCAGCCGGCGTCGGACGCGGGCTCGTACCTCGTGATCGGTTCGGACTTCGGGCGGGCGATCTGCGTCCAGTACGGGACCGCGCACATCGTCGCCGTACCGGTCGAGGCCGGTCCGGGTGGTGGGCCGATGCCGCCGCAGTTCGTGAACAGCGGGCTGCCGGAGTTCGCCCGGTCCATGGCGCTGCTCGGGCGGATGTGGCGGCTGCGGTTCGGGCTCAACCCGGAGCAGGCGGGCCGCTGGACGGTCGACTTCCAGGCGCAGTTGGCGATGCTGGACCCGGCGGCGCTCGCGTCGCCGGAGAACTGGTGGTCGGTGCTCCTGGAGCAGATGTGGGACGGCCTGCTGTAGGGCACCTGTAGGGCCACTTGTAGGCCATATGTGACGAAAGGCGCCCGGTGTGAATGACACGTCGGGCGCCTTTTGTCGTGCCTGATGACGCATCCTTGGCATTTGAGGCAGTAGGCCCATTACAGCCATTACGGAAGGGGCGTCAGGGATGGACTTCGCCGTCGGACGGGGCCGCGGATACCGCCCCGAGCAGGTCGACCGTCACCTCGCCGCGCTCTCCGGGGATCGCGACGCGGCGTGGGAGCGGGCGGCCAGGCTGACGGTCCTCGCGAAGGAGATGGGGGCGGACGCGGCCCGGCTGCGGGCGGAGGTCGAGGCGCTGGCGCCGCAGCGGTACGAGTCGCTGGGCGAGGGGGCGCGGAAGATCCTGGAACTCGCGGAGGCGGAGGACGAGCGTCTCGTACGGGACGCGGAGGCCGAGGCGCAGTCCCTCGCGGAGGCGGCCGAGGAGGCGGCGGGCGCGGCGACGGAGGCGGCCCGGGCGTACGCGGATGCCGTACGGGCGGAGGCGGAGGACACCGCCGGCGCGGCCCTCGAGGCGGCGGGCGCGGAGTCGGACGCGCTGCGCGCGGCGGCCCGCGAGGAGGCGGGGGAGCGCCGGGCGCGGGCGCGGGAGGCGTTCGAGGACACGGTCCGCAGGGCGTCGGCGCTGCTCGAGTCCCAGCGGGCTCAGCAGGCGGTCGTACGGGAGAAGGCCGAGCACACGGCGTCGTCCCGGGCGGCCGGCCTGGACGCCCACCACGAGCACCTCGTGGCCGCCGCGCACGCCCGGCTCGCGGAGACCGAACGCGCCCTCGCGCGGGCGGAGGAACAGACCAGGCACGAGCAGGAGGACGCGGAGGCCCGGGCGGCCGAACTCCTCGCCGAGGCGCGGGCGCACGGCGAACGGACCGAAAGGGCCACGGAGCGCGTGCTGCGGGAGCACGAGGAGAGCCGGGAGGAGATCCACTCCCACATGGAACACATCCGCACCTCGCTGGCGGGGCTGACGGGGAGGGTGGGCGGGAACCCCGCACAGGAGGAGTCGGCGCCCGGACCGGAGCAGGGACCGGAGCAGGTACCGGAACAGGGACCGGAGACGGAGACGGGCGACCGGTAACAGGGCGGCCAGGGACCGCCACAGGGAATCGGATCCTGCGCCGACCCCTGGGACGACACCGCGGCCGGCCGCCCGACGATCCCCCGTCCCGGGCCTCCGGGGGGCGAGGCGAGCGGGCACGTTAGCCTCCCTCCTTTAGGGGAGGGAAGTACTTGAAGCACGTACGCATACCCGGCCGCCGTCTCGCGGCCGTCGCTGTCACCGTCGTCCTCGCCGCCACGGGCGGCACGCTCACCGCACTCCCGGCCGTGGCCGCGCCGGCCGCCACCAAGGAGGACCCGCAGCAGACCACTGTGGCGTTCCCGCTCAACGCGGACGTCGTCGGCGCGGGGCCGAGCGGCTTCCTGTCGAAGACCCGCGGCAACGCGGCCGAGTTCCGCTGGACCCGGTACGCGGACGGCTCGTCGACCGTGCTGCCCGGCGCCGCCGCCGCCGGTGGCGGGGCGGACCTCGTCGTCACCGGCAACCGGGCTCTGCTGTCCGTCAGTTCGGTGATCCGGATCCACGACGTGTCGAAACCCGCCGTGACGTCGGTGGAGATCGACCTCGACGCGCTCGGCGACTACGACTACTCGGGTCTGGCCGGCGACACCCTGCTCCTCGGGAAGTACGAGGGCGGCTACCAGGTGCAGTACGCCGCCACGCTCGACGAGGCCGTGCTCGCCGGCGGCACGCCGAAGCTCCGCAAGCTGGTCGGCGGGCCCCTCATCGACTGCGACGCGGCCGATGAGGCATGGACCGATACCGCCTCCGCGCTCTACGACTGCCGGATCGGCGAGACCCGGGGGTCCGCCAAGATCCACGTCGATCTCGCCACGGGGGCGAACTCCTGGCATGTCCAGGGAAGGGACCAGTGGGCCTGGGACGGCGCCGTCTCCGCCACACACGTGGCCTGGCGCGAGGCGCGGCTGGGGGGCGACGGGATCGTCGCCTTCAGACGTGGCGGGGCCGAGCGGTGGATCGCGGACGCCGAAGCCGATGTGCAGGACCCGCTGTACCTGGTCGGCGGCTGGGTGGCGACCGGCCAGAAGGCCCACATCGACGCGTCCACCTATCTCGACGGCGCGGCGAACCCGACGAAGCGGCCGTTCACCGTTCGGTCGATCGAGACCGGGGAGAAGGCCGTCCTCCTCACCGCGTTCTCCTCCGCCGTCGCCGGACCCGACGGCACCGTCCTGGTGCGCGGCGGCACCCCCGAGCAGGGCGAGGGCCTCTACCGGATCTCGCCGCGCGCCGACGGCGGAAAGCCGGACGTCGAACGGGTCGCGTCCACCGGGCAGTCGACCGTCGTCACCCTCACCGGATCCGCCACCCCGACCACGCTCACCGGCGACCAGGTCGCGCGCGGGGTCGACTTCGGCTGGGACCTGTCCCGGGCGGACAGCAAGGTGTGGCTGACCCTGACCCACGTCCGCAGCGGGACGACGGTGTCCGAACGGTTGTCCGTCCCGAACGGCGCCGCCGCCGGGACACCGAGCCGGATCACCTGGCACTGGGACGGCAAGGACCTGGAGGGCCGGGACTGGGGGAGCCCCGCCGCCAACGGCGCGTACGAGTGGCAGCTCACCGCCCGCCCGGACGAGGGCATCGGCCCCGAGCTGGTCTCCACCGGCCGGTTCACCGTGACCCGGCCCGCCGCTCCGCACGACTACAACGACGACGGTACGGCCGACCTCCTCGTCCGGGACGCCGACGGTGTGCTGTGGCGCTTCGGTACCCGGCCCACCGCGCCGGGCGGATCGCTGACGGACACCGGCGCCCACCGGGTCGGCGGCGGCTGGGGGACCTACGACCGGCTCGCGTCCGTCGGGAACGTGGCGGGGGGTTCCGAGCCCGACAGCGTCGCCCGCGACCGCTCCGGCGCGCTCTGGCTGTACCGGGGCACCGGCGACCGGAACGCGCCGCTCGCCGGCCGGACGTTGATCGGCGGCGGTTGGCAGGTCTACGACCGGATCACCGGCGGCAGCGATGTCACCGGCGACGGGCGGTCCGACGTCCTCGCCTCCGACAAGTCCGGTGCTCTGTGGCTCTATCCGGGTACCGGGAACGCCAACGCCCCCTTCTCCGCCCGCAAGAAGATCGGCGGCGGCTGGGGGATCTACAACGAGGTCACTGCCGTCGGCGACCTCGCCGGCGCTCCTGCCGGAGACCTCCTCGCCCGCGACAAGGCCGGGGTGCTCTGGCTGTACCTCGGCAAGGGCGACGGCACCTTCGCCGCCCCTACCCGGATCGGTTCCGGCTGGGGTGGCTTCACCGGGCTCACCGCCGTCGGTGACGCCAACGGCGACGGACGCGCCGACCTCGTCGCCTGGAACGGTGACGAGACCTTCTACGCGGGTACGGGCGACTGGCGGGCCCCCTTCAAGCCGGGCGCCCGGGTGAGCCTGACCCAGGACTCGTCCTACGGCACCGTCTTCTAGCCGCTGCCCCTCAGGTGAGGGCGCACTCCGCCCACACCGTCTTTCCCGGCGCCCCGACCCTCGGGCACCAGCCCCAGCGGTCGGCGAGCGCGTCGACGAGCAGCAACCCCCGGCCCCCGTTGATGAGTTCCGGACGGGGACCGGGGAGCTGTCCGGGCCGGGGCGGTACGCGCTCGGCGCGGGTGTCGCTCACCTCGATCCGCGCGACGGGCCGGGGCCTCTCCGTGACGCGGAGCGAGAGGTGGAAGTCCCGCCCCGGCACGTGCCCGTGCCGTACGGCGTTCGTCGCCAGCTCGGCGGCGACCAGAACGACGGTGTCGTGCGCCCCGCTCCCGTACGGGACACCCCACTCGTCCAGCCGGACGGCGACAAGGCGCCGGGCGAGCCGGGCGCCACGGGCGGTCGAGCTGAACCGCAGGGCGAAGACCCTGCCACCCAAGTAAGGCGAGTCACCGGAGAGTTGAGTGGTGCCGGTGGGGCTGAGGTTGTTACTCGTCATGCCTCCCAAGCTCCTCCTGGTCGCGTAGCGTGACCAGGGGTGACGCACCGACGCGACTGCCTTGTACGCGGCGTGTCGGTGCAGGTACGAGAGGCGGGGTGCGATGGCGGAGGAGCAGGCGGAGCCCGAGGCTGATGAGGCGGAGGGCGCCCAGGCGGCGGACAAGTCCGGGCGGGGGGTGGTGGCCGCGTTCGGGCAGAGCCTGAAGACGCTGAGGACGCGGGCGGGGATGGAGCGGGAGGAGTTCGGCAAACGGCTGGGCTACTCGGCCTCCACCATCGCGTCGTTCGAACAGGGTCGGAGGATCCCGCCGCCGCGCGCGATCGACCGGTCGGATGAAGTGCTGGATGCGGACGGGCTGTTGCGGGTGTGGAAGGACCAGCTGGAGAAGGCGCAGTACCCGGCGTTCTTCCAGGGGATGGCGCAGCTGGAGAAGCGAGCGATAGAGCTGCTGGCGTACGACACCCTGGTGGTCAACGGCCTGCTCCAGACCGAGGAGTACACGCGGGCGCTGCTGAGTAATCGGCGCCCGCCGCTCGACGCGGAGACCATCGAGCAACGCGTGACCGCCCGACTGGCCCGACAGGACATCCTCGACAGGCGCCCCGCACCTCTGTTGAGCTTCGTCATGTGCGAATCGGTGCTGCGACGGAAGTTCGGTGGCAAGGAAGTGCTGCGCGGGCAGCTGGAACAGCTGCTCCTCATCGGCCAGCGGAGGAACGTCGAGCTCCAGGTCATGCCGCTCGACTGCGAAGAAAGCGCGGGTGTGGACGGGCCGTTCACAGTCGTCACCCGCGAGGACGGCAAGCGGTTCGTCTACGCCGAAGTCCAGGGCAACGGCGCCTTGGAGACCGACCCTAAACAGGGCGTTCTCGCCGCCGCTCTCTATGGGATCATCCGGTCGCAGGCTCTCACCCCGCGAGAGTCGCTGGCGTTCATCGAGAAGTTGCTAGGAGAGCTATGAACAGCAATGAATCCCTCGCCTGGTTCAAGAGCAGCTACAGCGGCGCTGAGGGCGGCCAGTGTGTCGAGGTCGCGGCGGGCGCGGGAGCCGTGCACGTCCGTGACTCCAAGGACGTGGCCCGGCCGGCCCTCCGAGTCTCGCGCGACGCGTGGGCGGGGTTCGTCGGGCTCGCCTCGGCGGAGTAGTACAACCGCCGCTTGTACGCGAGAGAGCCCTGCCGTCCGAGCCGGACGGCAGGGCTCTTCGGCTAGGCCACCCAGATCACGAGGCCGACCGCGATCGAGCACATCGCGAGACCGGTGACGAGCGCGCGGGCCGGGACGGACAGGCGGCGGACGGGGGGCGTGCGGAGCAGGATGACCGGTACGGCCGCGATGGCGAGGCATATCGGCGCCCAGTGGAGCGGGATCCCCTCGGTCGGCCCCGTGTCCGCCGTCGCCCACAGCGCCAGGAACCCCAGACCCGAGAGCAGCAAGAGGGCGACCGCCCACAGCGCGGCCGCCACCACGGCGACGCCGGTCCCGCGAGGGGACGGCGTCGGGCGGGCGGGGCCGTAGAGCGTCGCGTACGTGTCGGGGTTCATGGCCGGTTCCATTTCCTTCGGATGGGGTGACCTCATCGTCGAGGCCGGGGCGCCGTCCGGGCATGGGCGCGACTGCTCATCTCCGGGCGGGCACGTACTCAGGCCGGACAGGCCCTAGTCCTCCTCCTTCAGGACCGGGAACCGGCGTGGCGCGAGGGTGAGCAGGACCAGGAGGGCCAGGGCCGCCGCCCCCGCCGCACCCAGGTAGACGTAGTCGACGGCCGCGTCGACCGCGCGGCGGAGGGCGTCGTCGGCGTGGTCGAGGGCGTAGGCGAGGCTGTCCAGGTCGGCGTCGGCGCCGAGGCGGGAGGCGAGGACGCCGTTGGCGATCGCGCCGAAGAGGGCGGCGCCCACGCTCTGGCCGACCTGGCGGCAGAAGAGGACGGACGCGGTCGTCGTGCCGCGCTCCTCGTAGGGGACGGTCGACTGGACCCCGACGATGAGCGGGAGTTGGAAGAGGCCGAGCGCGCCGCCGAGCAGGAACATCAGCAGGGCCGGCTGCCAGGGTTCCCCGGGGAAGGGCAGGAAGGGGAAGGCGAGCAGGACGAGCAGGGCGAGGGTGATGCCGATGACCGCGGTGAGGCGGAAGCCGATGCGGTTGTAGACCCGGTTGGAGAAGGCGGCCGAGATGGGCCAGCTGAGCGTCATCGCGGAGAGGACGAAGCCGGCGGCTATCGGGCCGAGGCCGAGGACGGCCTGGGCGTAGGTGGGCAGGAAGACGGTCGGGGCGACCATCAGCAGGCCGAGCGCGCCGAGGGCCAGGTTGACGGCGGAGATCGTGCGGCGGCGCCAGATCCAGCCGGGGATGATCGGTTCGGCGGCGCGGCGCTCCACGAGGACGGTCACTCCGGCGAGGGCGAGCGCGCCCGCGAAGAGGCCGAGGGAGGGCGTGGAGAGCCAGGGCCAGGCGACGCCGCCCTGGACGAGGGCGGTGAGCAGGAGGGTTCCGGTCGCGAAGATGGCGAGCGCGCCGGCCCAGTCGACGGACACCTTCCGGCGCTTCGGGGGCGAGCCCTCGCCGCCGCCCGCCGCCCCGCCGTCTGCCGCCCCGCCGTCTGCCGCCCCGCCGTCTGCCGCCCCGCCGTCCGCTGCCCCGGCGCCCGCCCGGTCCGGTTCCACCAAGTACCGGGCGATCAGCCACAGCGCCACCAGGCCCACCGGCAGGTTGATCAGGAAGATCCAGCGCCAGTCCGCGTACCCGGCGAGGAGGCCGCCCGCCGCCGGGCCCGCGATCGAGGCCGTCGCCCAGACCGAGGAGAGCTTCGCCTGGATCTTCGGGCGCTCCTTCAGCGGGTAGAGGTCCGCCGCGATGGTCTGGATCGTGCCCTGGAGCGCGCCGCCGCCGAGGCCCTGGACGACGCGGAAGGCGATCAGCGAGCCCATGTTCCAGGCGGCCGCGCACAGGAGGGAGCCGATGAGGAAGAGGATCGTTCCGGCGATCAGGACCGGCTTGCGGCCGAAGGTGTCGCAGAGCTTTCCGTACACCGGCAGGGTGACCGTGACGGCGAGCAGGTAGCCGGAGAAGAGCCAGGAGAAGACGGAGAGGCCGCCGAGGTCACCGACGATCTGCGGGACGGCGGTCGAGACGACGGTGCCGTCGAGCGCGGCCAGCGCCATCCCCAGCATCAGCGCCGCGACGACCGGGCCGCGCCCGCGCGGGGTCGTCGTCGGTGCCGCGGTCTGCCGCGTGGTCGTGCGTGACACCCGGCCCTCCATCCGATGGGTCGTACATCTAAATCCGTCGCACCAGCCTCCCACTCGAACCGTGGGTGGAGAACCCCTAGGGGTCTCTCCCCCCTAGAGGCCAGGGGCGGTTCGTTCCGGCGGAGGAGGAGGACGGGCGCGCCCGTCCTTACCTTGGTCTTACGGATAACCCCAGGGCGAAGAGTGCGACAGGCACCAGTGATTCATCGCCCCGCTTCTCACAGACTCGGACACGGACTCGGACACGCGAGCCGGATCCACCCTCACCACTTCAGCCCGGGCGACCGCCAGGCACCCGTCCAGACATAGGAGACATACCGTGACTTCGGCTGTGACCATCCCCCAACTCGGGGACACCGCAGGGCGTACGGCCGTCGCCGCGCGGGCGCGGCAGGTCGTCAAGGCGTACGGTGCCGGTGAGACGCGAGTCGTCGCCCTCGACCATGTGGACGTGGACATCGCCCGCGGGCGGTTCACCGCGATCATGGGCCCTTCGGGCTCCGGCAAGTCGACCCTGATGCACTGCCTCGCCGGGCTCGACACCGTCACCAGCGGCCAGATCTACCTGGACGAGACCGAGATCACCGGCCTGAAGGACAAGCGGCTCACCCAGCTGCGCCGGGACCGGATCGGCTTCATCTTCCAGGCGTTCAACCTGCTGCCGACGCTCAACGCCCTTGAGAACATCACCCTGCCCATGGACATCGCCGGGCGGAAGGCGGACCAGGCCTGGCTCGACCGGGTCGTCTCCACCGTCGGGCTCGCCGACCGGCTCAAGCACCGGCCCACGCAGCTCTCCGGCGGCCAGCAGCAGCGCGTCGCCGTCGCCCGCGCGCTCGCCGCGCGCCCCGAGATCATCTTCGGGGACGAGCCGACCGGCAACCTCGACTCCCGCGCCGGGGCCGAAGTCCTCGGCTTCCTGCGGCAGTCGGTGGACGAGCTGGGCCAGACCATCGTGATGGTCACCCACGACCCCGTGGCCGCCAGCCACGCCGACCGGGTCCTCTACCTCGCGGACGGCCGGATCGTGGACGAGATGCACCGACCCACCGCCGAGGCCGTCCTCGACCGGATGAAGGACTTCGACGCCCGGGGGCGCACGTCATGACCGTCCTCAAGACCTCCCTGCGCAACTTCCTCGCGCACAAGGGCCGCATGGCGCTCTCCGCAGTCGCCGTCCTGCTCTCCGTGGCGTTCGTGAGCGGCACGCTCGTCTTCACGGACACCATGAACACCACGTTCGACAAGCTCTTCTCGGCGACCGCCGCCGATGTGACCGTCAGCCCGAAGAACGCGGCGACCGACGACGAGATCCCGCAGTCCGGCCGCCCCGAGACGCTGCCGGCCTCGGCCGTCGGCAAGGTCGCCGCGGTGGAGGGCGTCAAGTCCGCCGAGGGCAAGGTCATCTCGATGAGCGTGACCGTCGCCGACGCGAAGAACAACAACCTCGGCTCCTCCAGCGGCGCCCCGACCATCGCCGTCAACTGGAGCCCCAGGGAACTGAGTTCCATGGAGATCACCTCCGGTCACGCCCCGCGCGGGCCGACCGAGGCGCTCCTGGACGCCGGTACGGCCGAGAAGCACAAGCTGAAGATCGGCGACGAGCTGCGCACGATCGCGGTGACCGGTGACTTCACCACCCGTATCTCCGGCATCGCGGACTTCAAGGTCACCAACCCCGGTGCCACCGTCGTCTACTTCGACACCGCCACCGCGCAGCGCCACCTCCTCGGCAAGAGCGACGCGTTCACGAACATCGAGGTGACGGCCGCGTCCGGCGTCAGCCACGAGCAGCTGAAGAAGAACATCGCCGCCACGGCGGGCGGTGAGTACAAGCTGCTGACGCAGGCGGAGTCCGCCGACGAGGGGCGCAAGGACGTCGAGGGCTTCCTCACCCCGATGAAGTACGCGATGCTCGGCTTCGCCGGGATCGCCCTGCTCGTCGGCATCTTCCTCATCGTCAACACCTTCTCCATGCTGGTCGCCCAGCGCACCCGCGAGATCGGCCTGATGCGGGCCATCGGTTCCAGCCGCAGCCAGATCAACCGCTCCGTGCTCGTCGAGGCGCTGCTCCTCGGTGTGGTCGGCTCGATCACGGGCGTCGCGGCGGGCGTCGGGGTCGCGGTCGGTCTGATGGAGCTGATGTCCGCGATGGGCATGGAGCTGTCCACCGAGGACCTGACCGTGAAGTGGACGACCCCCGCCGTCGGTCTCGTCCTCGGCGTGGTCGTCACCGTCCTCGCCGCGTACATCCCGGCCCGCCGGGCCGGCAAGGTCTCCCCGATGGCCGCCCTGCGCGACGCGGGCACCCCGGCCGACGGCCGGGCCGGGCGGGTCAGGGGCGGGCTCGGCCTGCTCCTCACGCTGGGCGGCGCGGCCGCCCTGTGGGCGGCGACGCGCGCGGAGGAGGCCGGTCCCGGCTCGCTCTGGCTCGGTGTCGGTGTCGTGCTCTCCCTCGTCGGCTTCATCGTCGTCGGGCCGCTGCTCGCCGGCGGGGTCGTGCGGGTCCTGGGCGCCGTCGTCCTGCGGGTCTTCGGCCCGGTGGGGCGGATGGCCGAGCGGAACGCGCTGCGCAACCCGCGCCGTACGGGAGCGACAGGCGCCGCCCTGATGATCGGGCTCGCGCTTGTGGCGTGCCTGTCGGTGGTGGGCTCGTCGATGGTGGCCTCGGCCACCGACGAACTGGACCGCTCGGTGGGCGCGGACTTCATCGTGCAGTCCGCGAACGGGCAGCCGATCGTGCCGCAGGCGCAGGCGGCCCTTGAGAAGACGCCGGGCCTGGACCACGTGACGGAGTACAAGTGGGTCGAGGCGACGGTCACCGACCCGGCGGGCAAGACGGTGGAGAAGGGTGTCGTCGCCGCCGATCCGTCGTACGCGAAGGACCTGCGGCGCGACACGACGGCCGGTGAGCTGACCGCCGCGTACGGCGCGAACGCGATGTCGGTGGGCAGCGACTACGCGA
Organism: Streptomyces sp. NPDC058579; assembly: GCF_042718575.1. Lineage (NCBI taxonomy): Bacteria > Bacillati > Actinomycetota > Actinomycetes > Kitasatosporales > Streptomycetaceae > Streptomyces > Streptomyces sp. NPDC058579. The sequence continues at coordinate 22,737 of NZ_JBHXPI010000028.1, read as the reverse complement.
CCGAGCACGGCGTGAAGGTCGGCGACGAGCTGACCGTCGCGTTCAAGGGCGGCGAGCGCGCGAAGCTGAAGATCGCGGCGATCACCTCGGACGAGAACAACGTCGACAAGGGCGTGATGTACACCAACATCACGACGGCGGCGCGGTACGTGCCGGCCGAGAAGATACCCCAGAGCATGATCATGTTCGCGACGGCGCAGGACGGCAAGGAGACGGAGGCGTACACGGCGCTGAAGGACGCGCTGGCGGCGTATCCGCAGTACAAGGTGCAGAACCAGGCCGACTACAAGCAGGACCTGAAGGACCAGGTCGGCCAGCTGCTCAACATCGTGTACGGCCTGCTGGCGCTCGCGATCATCGTCGCGGTGCTCGGTGTGGTGAACACGCTGGCGCTTTCGGTGGTGGAGCGGACCCGGGAGATCGGCCTGATGCGGGCGATCGGCCTCTCGCGCCGCCAGCTGCGCCGCATGATCCGCCTGGAGTCGGTGGTCATCGCGCTCTTCGGCGCCCTGCTGGGCCTGGCCCTGGGCATGGGCTGGGGTACCTCGGCCCAGAAGCTCCTGGCCCTGGAGGGCCTGGGCGTCCTGGAGATCCCCTGGCCGACGATCCTGACGGTCTTCGTCGCCTCGGCCTTCGTGGGCCTCTTCGCGGCCCTGGTCCCGGCGTTCCGCGCGGGCCGGATGAACGTCCTGAACGCGATCGCGAGCGAGTAGCGCGGTACGCGGACGGGCGGCGGTACGGGGGTACGGACGGCCCCGGTGGGTTTCCACCGGGGCCGTAAGCCTGTCCCGGAGGGCGTCCTCCACCTGGTGACCGGGTTGCCCTCACCCAGGCGAGTGACGGTCAGTCCCTCGCGCCCGCGAGCCGCCCACGTCGTACGCTGGGGGAGCCCCCGGCCGCTCCGCGTGCCGGGACCACCCGGCCCGTGCGACGTGTCGGGCTGTTCGCGTTGCCCTCTGCCGCAGTCGAACCCGGGATGGAAAGCTCCATGAGCCTGCACGGTCTGCTCGATGTCGTCGTCAAGGACGGCGCCCTCGCCGAAGCGGTCAAGGCCGCGTCCGACGGCCGCCGCACGCACGTGGACCTGGTCGGCCCGCCCGCCGCCCGGCCCTTCGCCGTGGCCGCGCTCGCGCGGGACGCCGGGCGGACCGTGCTCGCCGTCACCGCGACCGGGCGGGAGGCGGAGGACCTGGCCGCCGCGCTGCGCAGCCTCCTCGACCCCGACACGGTCGCCGAGTACCCGTCCTGGGAGACCCTCCCGCACGAGCGGCTCTCGCCCCGCTCCGACACCGTCGGCCGCCGCCTCGCCGTGCTCCGCCGCCTCACCCACCCCTCCGCCGACGACCCGGCCGCAGGCCCCGTCTCCGTCGTCGTCGCCCCCGTACGCTCCGTGCTCCAGCCGCAGGTCAAGGGCCTCGGCGACCTGGAGCCGGTGGCCCTGCGCAGCGGGCAGAGCGTCGATCTGAACGAGATCGTCGAGGGCCTCGCGGCCGCCGCGTACTCCCGCGTCGAGCTCGTCGAGAAGCGCGGCGAGTTCGCCGTGCGCGGCGGCATCCTGGACGTCTTCCCGCCCACCGAGGAGCACCCGCTCCGCATCGAGTTCTGGGGCGACGACGTCGAGGAGATCCGTTACTTCAAGGTCGCCGACCAGCGCTCCCTGGAGGTCGCCGAGCACGGCCTGTGGGCCCCGCCCTGCCGCGAGCTGCTCCTCACCGACGAGGTGAGGCGCCGCGCCGCCGCCCTCGCCGAGGAGCACCCCGAGCTGGGCGAGCTGCTCGGCAAGATCGCCGAGGGGATCGCCGTCGAGGGCATGGAGTCCCTCGCGCCCGTCCTCGTCGACGACATGGAGCTGCTCCTCGACGTCATGCCGAAGGGCTCGATGGCCGTGGTCTGCGACCCCGAGCGGGTCCGCACCCGGGCCGCCGACCTCGTGGCCACGAGCCAGGAGTTCCTCCAGGCGTCCTGGGCGGCGACCGCGGGCGGCGGCGAGGCGCCCATCGACGTCGGCGCGGCCTCCCTCTGGGGGATCGCGGACGTACGGGACCGGGCCCGCGAGCTCGACATGATGTGGTGGTCGGTCTCCCCGTTCGCCGCCGACGAGACCCTGGAAACGGACACCGTCAAGCTCGGCATGCACGCCCCCGAGACCTACCGCGGTGACACCGCCCGCGCGCTCGCCGACACCAAGGGCTGGCTGGCCGACGGCTGGCGCACGGTCTACGTCACCGAGGCGCACGGCCCGGCGACCCGCACTGTCGAGGTCCTCGGCGGCGAGGGCATCGCCGCCCGCCTCGACGCGGACCTCGCCGACATCTCCCCGTCCGTCGTGCACGTGGCGACCGGCTCCATCGACTTCGGCTTCGTCGACCCGGCGCTCAAGCTCGCCGTCCTCACCGAGACCGACCTGTCCGGCCAGAAGGCGGCCGGCAAGGACGGCCAGCGGATGCCGGCCAAGCGCCGCAAGACCATCGACCCGCTGACCCTGGAGGTCGGCGACTACATCGTGCACGAGCAGCACGGCGTCGGCCGGTACGTCGAGATGGTCCAGCGGACCGTCCAGGGCGCCACCCGCGAGTACCTCCTCGTCGAGTACGCCCCCGCCAAGCGCGGCCAGCCCGGCGACCGGCTCTACATCCCCACCGACCAGCTTGAGCAGGTCACGAAGTACGTCGGCGGTGAGGCGCCGACCCTGCACCGGCTCGGCGGCGCGGACTGGACGAAGACCAAGGCGCGCGCCAAGAAGGCCGTCAAGGAGATCGCCGCCGACCTGATCAAGCTGTACTCGGCCCGGATGGCGGCCCCCGGCCACGCCTTCGGCCCCGACACCCCCTGGCAGCGCGAGCTGGAGGACGCCTTCCCGTACGTGGAGACGCCCGACCAGCTGTCGACGATCGCCGAGGTCAAGGAGGACATGGAGAAGACGGTCCCGATGGACCGCCTCATCTGCGGCGACGTCGGCTACGGCAAGACCGAGATCGCGGTCCGCGCCGCCTTCAAGGCCGTCCAGGACGGCAAGCAGGTCGCCGTCCTCGTCCCCACCACGCTGCTCGTGCAGCAGCACTTCGGCACGTTCTCGGAGCGGTACTCGCAGTTCCCCGTCGTCACCCGCGCGCTCTCCCGCTTCCAGTCGGAGACCGAGTCGAAGGCGACGCTGGAGGGGCTGCGGGACGGCTCCGTCGACATCGTCATCGGCACCCACCGCCTCTTCTCCTCCGAGACCAAGTTCAAGGACCTGGGCCTGGTCATCGTCGACGAGGAGCAGCGCTTCGGCGTCGAGCACAAGGAGCAGCTGAAGAAGCTCCGCGCCAACGTCGACGTCCTCACCATGTCCGCCACCCCCATCCCCCGTACGCTCGAAATGGCCGTGACCGGCATCCGCGAGATGTCGACGATCACCACCCCGCCGGAGGAGCGGCACCCGGTCCTCACCTTCGTCGGACCGTACGAGCAGAAGCAGATCGGCGCGGCCGTCCGCCGCGAACTGCTGCGCGAGGGCCAGGTCTTCTACATCCACAACCGCGTCGAGTCCATCGACCGGGCGGCGGCTCGCCTGCGCGAGATCGTCCCGGAGGCGCGGATCGCCACGGCACACGGGCAGATGAGCGAGAACGCCCTGGAGCAGGTGGTGGTCGACTTCTGGGAGAAGAAGTTCGACGTGCTCGTGTCGACGACGATCGTCGAGTCCGGCATCGACATCTCCAACGCCAACACGCTGATCGTGGAGCGCGGCGACAACTTCGGCCTGTCGCAGCTGCACCAGCTGCGCGGCCGCGTCGGCCGTGGCCGCGAGCGGGGTTACGCCTACTTCCTCTACCCGCCGGAGAAGCCGCTGACCGAGACCGCGCACGAGCGGCTCGCGACGATCGCCCAGCACACCGAGATGGGCGCGGGCATGTACGTGGCCATGAAGGACCTGGAGATCCGCGGCGCGGGCAACCTGCTCGGCGGCGAGCAGTCCGGCCACATCGCGGGCGTCGGCTTCGACCTGTACGTACGGATGGTGGGCGAGGCGGTCGCCGACTACCGCGCCTCCCTGGAGGGCGGGGTCGAGGAGGAGCCGACGCTCGAGGTCAAGATCGAGCTGCCGGTCGACGCGCACGTCCCGCACGACTACGCGCCCGGCGAGCGGCTGCGCCTCCAGGCGTACCGCGCGATCGCCTCCGCCAACACGGAGGAGGACATCAAGGCGGTACGGGAGGAACTCACCGACCGCTACGGCAAGTTGCCCGAGCCGGTCGAGAACCTGCTCCTGGTCGCGGGCTTGCGGATGCTGTCCCGCGCGTGCGGGGTCGGCGAGATCGTCCTGCAGGGGCCCAACATCCGCTTCGCGCCGGTGGAGTTGCGGGAGTCGCAGGAGCTGCGGCTCAAGCGCCTCTACCCCCGTACGGTCATCAAGCCGGCCGTCCACCAGATCCTGGTGCCGCGCCCGACGAGCGGGAAGATCGGCGGCAAGCCGGTGGTCGGACGCGAACTGCTCGCGTGGACGGGCGAGTTCCTGACGACGATTCTGGGGTCGTAGGGAGCGGGGTCCGGGGCCGGCCGGGGTCTGCGGCCGGCCGGCCCCGGGTTCCTACAGCGCGTCGAGGTCCAGCGCCTCCGCCATCGCCTTGTACCCGGCGTCGCCCGGGTGCAGGTGGTCGCCCGAGTCGTACGCGGGCAGGATGCGGTCCGGGTCGGCCGGGTCGGCGACGGCGCGGTCGAAGTCGACCACCGCGTCGTACGCGCCCGAGGTGCGGACCCAGTCGTTGAACGCGTCGCGCTTGGCCTCGACGGCCGGGGTGTCGTAGAAGGAGCCCCCGACCGGGGTCAGGGTCGCGCCGACGACCTTGATGCCCTTGGCGTGGGCCTGCCGGATCAGTTCGCGGTGGCCCGCGATGAGGCGCTCCACGGAGACCTCGGGGGTGGGGGCGGCGAAGTCGCTCGGGAGGCTGCCGCCGAAGTCGTTGATGCCTTCGAGGAGGATGACCGTCCGGACGTTCGGCTCGGTCAGGACGTCCTCCTTGAACCGCGCGATGCCCTTCTCGCCCGCCCAGGTCGTGTCGTTGGTGACCTGGTTGCCGGCGATGCCGTGGTTGAGGACGGAGCGCGGCTTCCCGGCGGCGGCGAAGCGCTCGGCCAGCTCGTCGGGGTAGCGGTTGTACGCGTCGAGGCCGGAGCCGACGCCGTCGGTGATCGAGTCGCCGAACGTCACGATGCCGTCCCGGCGCGGGGCCTGCCCGCCGGTCACCTCGACGCCGGAGAGGTAGTACCAGGACGAGCCGGTCTCCTTGAAGGCCGTACCGGACCGGTCCGAGCGGTGGTCGCCGTCCGCGCGGTAGCTGGTGGCGGAGGCGACGTGGTGGAAGGTGGCGGGCCCGGTGGGCGCGGCCAGGTAGAGCGTGACGGTCACCGACTCCAGCGCCTTCACCGTGAACGGCACGCCGTCGCTGTACGCCGTTCCGCCCGCCGGGATCGTCAGCGAGCGGCCCTTGCCGAAGGACAGCTGCCGCACCGAACCGGCCTTCACGGAGGCGCCCTTGTCCGTACGGGCGACGGTCGCGCCGGTGATCCGCAGCGGGGTCGTGCCGTAGCGGTTGGACAGCTCGATGCGCGCCTTGGTGCCGCCGGTGGTGACCCGGACGACCTGGCGGACGGTGTGGTTCGAGAAGCCCTGCTGGGACCAGTTGGCGCCGAAGGGCGCGGTCGGGGCCTGCGGCGAGGTGGCCCAGGCGCCGCGCCACTGGCTTCCGCCGTGCCGGTGCTCCGTGGCCACGGCGGTGCCGGTGAGGGGGAGCGCGGTCAGGGCGGCGGTCAGCGCGGCGGCGGTCAGGGTGGCAACGGCGGTGCGGCGTATGGATGTTGTCGTGTCAGGCGTGATCGTCGTCATGCACGTGATCAAGTGGAGTCGAGCTCCGCTTATTCCGCGGCTTGGCTTTTTCTGTCACGAAGCGCGCGCGGCCGCGGGGTGCGCGTCGCGCGCACCTCGCGGCCGGAAGTCGGAGGACGGAGAAGCCGTCGGGTCAGCTCGGCGGCGGCTGGTCCTGCCCGCGCTGCTTGTCGATGTACTCCTGCGCCTTCTGCTGGGCCTGGTCGACCTTGGCCGCGTGCTTGCCACCCGTCCGCTGGTCGACGGCGTCGCCGCCCTTCTCGACGCCTTCCTTGGCCTTGTCCGAGTGCTGGCCCATCATGCCCTTGAGCTTGTCCATGATCCCCATGGTGTGTGACTCCTTCAGAAGGGGATAAACGGCTCATTCGACGCTACGTGCCCGCTGCCGATCCCGCGCGTCGAGCGGCTCAATGGTCTGGACCACGCAGGGCTCTGGCTAGGATCCCCGGGTGCCCAGCTACCGCAGGACCTCCGCCCTCGCCGCCGCCCTCGCGGCCACCGTCCTCATAACCTCCGGCTGCACCGAGAGCCCCGACGGCCCGCCGGCCGGAGGTGCCCGAGGCGCGGGTGGCTCCGCGCTCGTCGCCGTGGACGCGCTCACGGTGAAGGGCCGGGCGCCGAAGACCGGCTACGAGCGGGAGAAGTTCGGGCGCGCCTGGGCCGACGTCGACGGCAACGGCTGCGGGACCCGCGACGACATCCTCAAGCGCGACCTCGCGGACGTCCGCTTCAAGGACGACCGCTGCAAGGTCGCCTCCGGGGTCCTCGCCCACGACCCGTACACCGGGGACCGCATCGACTTCGTCCGGGGCCGCAGCAAGGTCGACATCGACCATGTCGTCGCGCTCTCCGACGCCTGGCAGAAGGGCGCGCAGAAGTGGGACGCGGAGAAGCGGCGCCGCTTCGCCAACGACCCGCTCAACCTGCTCGCCGTCGACTCGTCCGCCAACCGCCGCAAGTCCGACGGCGACGCGGCGACCTGGCTGCCGCCGTACAAGGGGTACCGCTGTACGTACGTCGCGGCGCAGGTCGCGGTGAAGAAGAAGTACGGGGTCTGGGTCACCCGGGGCGAGCAGGAGGCGATGAAGAAGGTCCTCGGCCGCTGCCCGGACCAGAAGCTGCCGTAGTCCGCCGGCTGCCGTAGTCCGCCGGCTGCCGTAGTCCGGTGGCTGCCGTAGTCCGGTGGCCGCCGTGGTCCCGTAGCCGCAGTAGTCCCGTAGCCGCGGTAAATCGTTTCCTCACCTGCGCTAACGGCCGTTAGCCTCCGCTCCCATGGAACTGACGATCACGACCCTCGCCGAGCGCCCCGAACTCCAGGGCGCGATGTGGGCGATGAAGGACCTCTGGCCGGTGTTCACGGTCAACGACCCGGTGAGCTGGTCCCACTACGGCCGGATCGTCGCCGAACTCCCGGAGTACGTCCTCGTCGCCACCGACGCCGAGGGCACGTTCGTCGCCCGCGCGCTCAGCGTCCCCTTCCAGCTCCGGGCCGAGGGCCGCGGCGAGCTGCCGGCCACCGGCTGGGACCAGGTCCTGATGTGGGCGTTCTCCGACCTGCGGCACGGGCGCGTGCCCGACACCGTGAGCGCGATCGAGGTCACGGTCGACACGAGCGCGCTCGGGCAGGGGCTCTCGGGGCGGATGCTGGGCGCGATGCGGGACAACGCCCGCCGCCTCGGCTTCTCCGAGGTCGTCGCCCCGGTCCGCCCGAACGGCAAGCACCTGGAGGCCGCGTCCTCCATCCACGAGTACGCCTTCCGTACCCGGGAGTCCGACGGCCTGCCCCAGGACCCGTGGCTGCGCGTCCACGTCCGGGCGGGCGGCACGGTGGAGGCGGTCTGCCCGGCCTCGATGACCGTCGCGGCCTCCGTGGAGCAGTGGCGCGCCTGGACCGGGCTGCCCTTCGACACGGACGGCCCGGTGGAGGTCGCGGGCGCGCTCGTACCGGTGCACTGCGAGGCCTCGCGCGGCTACGCGGTCTACGTCGAGCCGAACATATGGGTCCGCCACCGCGTGTGAACACGGCTTTCGTACGAGAAGGGTGTGAGGGCCGCTCCCCTGCGGCGGCCCTCACACCCTTCTTCCGCGTACCGCGTGCTCGGCCCCTCGGGCGTCAGCCGAGCTTCTTCTCGTCGACGACATCCTTGGCCGCCGGCACCTTCGCCTGGACGGGCTTGCCGTAGTCGGTGAACGTCATCGTCCCCGGCTCCTCGCCGCCCTCGGCGACGACCTTGAGGATGACCGGCTCGCCCTCCGTCGCCACGTAGAGGGTCGTCGTCTCGCCGCCGGACTTCTCGGTGAGCGTCAGCGCCTTCTTGCCGCCGACGGTGGTCTCCTTGCCCTTGGCCGCGAAGTTGATCCCCTCCTCGAAGTCACCGAGGAGCGCCTTCAGGTCGCAGAGTTCGAGGTTGTCCTTGGCCTCCGGGTCCGTCACCGGGGTCTTCACCCAGCGGCCCTTGAGCTCCTTGAGGACCGCCTCCTGGACCTCGGCCGGCTCACCCTCCGCCTGCGCCCGCAGGAAGGCCTCGTCGAAGCGGAGGTAGACGTCCTTGTCGTCGGCCTTGACCAGCTCGGCCGTGCCCGTGGTGCCGACGGTCAGGGTGCCGGCGCACTTTCCGGTGGTGTCCATCGCCAGGTAGGCCTTCATCGGCCCGTCGGTCGTCTTCGTGGCGAGGTCGAGGGTCAGGGAGTCGGCCTTCTTCGTCGCGGCTATCGCCTTGTTGGCGATCTGGGGTCCGGTCAGGTCCCCGAACGGCCCGGAGGCCTTCGCGTCGTCGGAGAAGGGCCCGCAGGCGGTGGCGCCGAGCGCGACGGCGGCACAGAGCGCGGAGACGAGGGCGGCGGTGCGGCGGGTGCGGGGGTGGCGGGCGGCAGACATGGTGGGTCCTTCTCCGGGGTGTTCAGGGGCGGGGGTTGGGGGCGTACCGGCGTACCGGCGTACGGGCGTACCGGCGTACCGGCGTACGGGCGTACCGGCTTACGGGCTTACGGGCTTACGGGCGTACGAAAGGGGAGCGGTGGGGGAGCGGGCGGGGAGGGCCCGGGGTCAGCCGACCTTCAGCTCCCACTGGGAGGCCTCGTGGTCCAGGCCGGGGCTGACCTCGACCGAGAGGTTCTTCGCGTCCTTCGGGGCGTCGAAGGCGTAGACGACCGTGGACTTCTTGCCGGGCAGGATGGTGCCGCTGAAGCCGGTGCCGACCTTCTCGTCGAAGACCTGCTCGGCGGTCACGCCGTCCTTGCCGGCGCGGGCGGTCAGCGTCACCAGCGTGGCGTCGAACTTCTGCTTGCCGCTGTTCTCGATGACGACGGTCACCTGGTACGCCTTGTTGCCCTCGGTGTGGCCGGCGGCGAACTCGCTGGGCTTGTACGGCTTCGCCTCGGACACCGTGACCTTCAGGTCGTCGTAGGCCGCCATGTCACCGGCCGCCAGGCCCTTGGCGATGTCCTTCTTGCCCGCGTCGCCCTTGCCCGGGCTGCTCGACGGGTCCTTCGGGGCGGAGTCCTCGACGGCCTTGTTGATCTCGTCGACGGCGTCGCTGACGGCCGTGAACGTGATCACCGCGCCGACCACCGAGAGGATCAGGGCCGCGAGGCCCAGGATCGCGCCGGTCGTCGTCACGCCCTTGTTGTTCGCCTCGCGGCGCTTGACCCGGCCCCTGCCCACCAGACCCAGGATCAGCGCGATGACGCCGAGGATGCCGGCCAGCCAGAAGAGGAGCGGGATGAGGCCGGAGACCGTACCGATGATGCCGAGGATCAGGGCCGCGGTGCCGAGCCCGTTGCGCACGGCCACCTGGGGCGCCTGCGGGATCTGGGTGTCGTACGACATGGGTGTCCTCCAGGACATGACGTGGCGTGTGACGTGACATGACGTGTCGGTGGTGAGCGATGCCCCACCGAGTTCCCGTGGAGCGATGACTCAATAAGACCAGAGCCTGTGAACCGAGTCAACACGGTTCGAAGGATTCACGTCGACTCACACTGTGAAGGGAGGGGACTTGCGTCCGTCGGTACTATCGGGGCTCACAGCCGGGTACGCGGGGTACGCAGGGACAACGCGCGGGAAACGCACAGGAGGCGCCAGGTGCCGGAGCACGCAGCAGAGGTGACCGCCGCCGGGATCGCCCGGCTCGCCGGGGTCGGGCGGGCCGCCGTGAGCAACTGGCGGCGCCGGCACGCCGACTTCCCCCGGCCCGTGGGCGGCACGGAGACCAGCCCCTCCTTCGCGCTCGCCGACGTCGAGGGCTGGCTGCGCGCCCAGGGCAAGCTCGCCGAGGTCCCGCTGCGCGAGCGCGTCTGGCAGCAGGTGGCCGGCCACCCGGCGGAGGCCGTCACCGCGCTCGCCCACGCGGGCTGCGTCCTGCTGCTCGTACGGGACCGGTCCAGCGCCTGGCCGAAGCTCGCCGCCGTCTCGGACGAACGGATCGCGGAGACCCTGCCGGTCGCCCTGGAGGAGGTCCTCACCGAACGCCTCGGCGTCGAGAGGTCCGTCCTCACCCCGAGCCCGGCCGAACTGGGCCCCTCCGTACCCCTGTTGCGCGGGGCCGCCGACCTTGCCGCCGAGATCGGCGCCCGCCAGGCCTTCGAGTTCCTGCTCGGCCGGCACCTCGACGCCAACCCGCGCCAGTACACGCTGACCCCGCCAGGACCGGCCGCCCTCATGGCCGCCCTCGCCGCCCCCACCGAGGGACCCCGCCCCACCGTCCTCGACCCGGCGTCCGGCACCGGCACCCTGCTCCGCGCCGTCGAGCACCCCGGCGCCCTGCACGGTCAGGACACCGACCCCGACCTGGCCGCGCTCACCGCCCTGCGCCTCGCCCTCGCCTCCGACGCCGACGTCCGCGTGCGGACCGGCGACAGCCTCCGCGCCGACGCCTTCCCGCACCTCACGGCGGACACCGTGCTCTGCCACCCGCCGTTCAACGAGCGCAACTGGGGCCACGACGAACTGGCCTACGACCCGCGCTGGGAGTACGGCTTCCCGGCCCGTACGGAGTCCGAACTGGCCTGGGTCCAGCACGCCCTGGCCCGGCTCCGCCCCGGCGGCACCGCCGTCCTCCTCATGCCGCCCGCCGCCGCCTCCCGCCGCTCGGGCCGCCGCATCCGCGCCGACCTCCTGCGCAGGGGCGCCCTGCGGGCCGTCGTCGCCCTGCCCGCCGGGGCCGCCCCGCCCTACGGCATCCCGCTCCACCTCTGGGTGCTCCGCAAGCCGGCCGCCGGCGTGACCCCCTCCCCGGAGCTGCTGCTCGTCGACACCACCGCCGACCACCTGGCCGGCGCGGGCCGCGACAAGCTCGACTGGCAGGCCGTCCACACCGCCGTCCTCGACGCCTGGCTGCCCTTCGACAAGCACGGCACGGTCACCGAGACCCCGGGCGCGAGCCGGTCCGTGCCCGTCATCGAACTCCTCGACGACGACGTCGACCTGGCGCCCGCCCGCCATCTGCCGCCCCCCGCCGCGGGCGGCGGCGCGGCCGAACTCCTCGCGGTCCGGGACCGGTTGGCCGAGACCCTCGGCCGTACGGTCGCGCTCACCCCGCCCCCCGCCCTGCCCGCCGACGCCGCGACGCGCGCCGTCGGCGACCCGGCGGCGGCGGCCGCCCGGCCCACCGGTGTCACGGTCGGCGAACTGGCCCGTACGGGCGCGCTCGAACTGCGCGCGGGCGGCACCGGCACGACCTCCTTCACCGGCGCCCCGACCCGGGTCCTCACGGACAACGACGTCTTCGCCGCCCAGCCGCCCTCCGGGGCCCTCCCCGACGGCGCCCCCGAGGAGCCCGTCCTCCTCGCCCCCGGCGACGTCGTCGTCCCCGTCCTCGGCGGCGGCTCCCTCGCCCGGGTCGTCGACACCGCGACCGCCGGGGCCGCGCTCGGCCGCAACCTCCAGCTCCTGCGCCCCGACCCGGCCGCCCTCGACCCGTGGTTCCTGGCCGGCTTCCTGCGCGGCACCACCAACACCCGACAGGCCAGCAGCTACGCCTCCACGGCCACCCGCCTCGACGTCCGCCGCCTCCAGCTCCCGCGCCTGCCGCTCACCGAACAGCAGCGGTACGGCGAACGCTTCCGCGCCCTCGCCGAGTTCGAGGACGCCCTGCGCCTCGCGGGCCGGATCGGCGAGCAACTGGTCCAGGGGCTCTTCGACGGCCTCGCGGACGGCACGGTGGCGCCCTGACGCGGGCCCTGACCTGATCGGTCCGGCAACGGTTCGGTACAACCCTGGGGACGTTGTCCGCGTCGGTGTATACGCTCGACTCCGCAACCGAACCGAGTGCTCAGGAGCAGGAATGTACGGCCACGGCTATGCGCCACCGCCACCACCGCGTGTCATTCCGGCGTCGGTGATCGCGCTCCGCGTGCTTTTCGCGCTGCTGCCGCTGTTCAGCCTGGGGTTCCTGACCTGGGGGACCATGATCCGGCTCGCCGCCGTGACCCGGCGCGCGCGCGACTGGGTGCTCTGCGGGGTCTCCGCCGCCGTGATGATCACCGGCCTGGCCATCCTGCCGGAGGACGTGGAGACGACCCAGGCGGACATCGCGATGGGCATCATCCTCCTCAACGCGGCCGCGTTCACCGCCTACTTCCTGGTCGTCGATATCCGGCACGACAAGGTCCGCATCGGTGCCGTACCGCCGGCCCACCCCGCCGCCCCGTTCAACCCGTACGGGGCGACGGTCCCGCGCCACCAGGCCGGTTACGTCCCCCCGGTGCAGCCCCAACCGCAGCCTCAGCCCCAGCCCCAGCCCGTGATCCCGCCGCAGCCGACGGTTCAGCCCGCGCCGCCCGCACAGCCCTCCAACCCCCGGATCGACCAGGTCCGGGCCGAGCTGGACGAGCTCAGCGACCTCCTCCGGAAGGACGAGGGGAAGTAAGTGAACGGACGCGTCATCGGCGGCCGGTACGAACTCTCCACCGTCATCGGCCAGGGCGGCATGGGCCAGGTCTGGACGGCGTACGACGGACGGCTCGACCGCCGGGTCGCCGTCAAGCTGCTCCGCCCCGCCACCATGACAGGCCCCGCGACCGCCGCCGAGGAGCTGCGGCGCCGCTTCGTGCGCGAGTGCCGGGTCACGGCGCAGGTCGACCACCCCGGCCTGGTCACCGTCCACGACGCCGGCAGCGACGGCGACGACCTGTACCTCGTGATGCAGTACGTCGACGGCGCGGACCTCGCCGACCATCTCGCCGAGCACGACCCGTACCCCTGGGAGTGGGCGGTCTCCGTCGCCGCGCAGCTGTGCGCGGTGCTCGCCGCCGTGCACGCGGTCCCGATCGTCCACCGCGACCTGAAGCCGCGGAACGTGATGGTCCGCTCGGACGGCTCCCTCACCGTGCTCGACCTCGGTGTCGCCTCCGTCCTGGACACCGACACCACCCGCCTCACGCACACCGGTTCGCCGATCGGCAGCCCCGCGTACATGGCGCCCGAGCAGGCCATGGGCGGCGCGGTCGGCCCGTTCACCGACCTGTACGCGCTCGGGGTCCTGCTCCACGAACTCCTCAGCGGGAACGTCCCGTTCGCGGGCTCGACCGCGCTCGGCGTGCTGCACCGGCACCTGTACGAGCCGCCGCTGCCGGTACGCCAGCTGCGCCCCGAGGTGCCGGAGGCGCTGGAGGCGCTCGTGCTGCGGCTGCTCTCCAAGGACCCGCAGCACCGCCCCTCCGGGGCGCACGAGGTGTACGAGGCGCTGCTGCCGATGCTCCCCGCGCGCGGCGCCCCGGCAGGACCGCTCGACCCGACCCGCCCCTTCCTGCGCCCGCACGCCCCCTGGCCGGACCGCGCCTCCGCCCCGCCCCCTCGGCCGGTGGCCCCGCCGGTCCCGCCGCCGGTCTCGCGCCCGGACGTGGCCGCGACGGTGGACGAGGTCAAGCGGCTCCTGGGGGAGGGCTCGCTGACCCGTGCCGTGGACCTGCTCGGCTCGATCCTGCCCGCGGCCGCCGCCGAGCACGGCGAGCACTCGCCGGTCGTCCGCATCCTGCGCAAGCAGTACGCGACGACCCTCATGGACGACGGCCAGTACCGCCGCGCCCTGCCGGAGCTGCGCCGCCTCGCCGAGGACCGCGCGAAGGAGGCGGGCCCGGCGGACCCGCAGACCCTGCAGTTCCGCTACGAGGCCGCGCAGTGCCTGGAGCAGCTGGGGGAGACGGCCTCCGCGCTGACGGAGTACCGGGCCCTGCTCCCGTTCGTGGAGCACGGCGCGGACCAGGCCCGGTTCTTCGACATCCGCCGCCGGATCGGCAACCTGCTCCTGTCGATGGGCGACCACACGGCGGCCCACCAGCAGCTCCAGGCACTGCTGTACGACACCGAGCGCGCGTACGGCCCGTACCACGCGCTCCCGACGGACCTGCGGCGCTCGCTGGCCCGCCAGCAGCAGATGGGCCGCTTCGGCTGACCGGTCACTTCGGCTGCCCCGTGGCTTCGGCTGCCCCGTCACTTCGCCTGACGGGGCGCCAGAATCACGAGTCCACAACTGGTTGGGGAATTGGATCTTCCGGGCCCGATTTGCCCGTTCCGTGAGATGTAATCTGCGCGTCTGATCATGCTCACGTCCCCAAGGAATCCTTCATGACGACGCAGCCGCCCGCCTCCCCCGAGCAGCCCCTCGCGCCTGAGCCCGTGCCCGCGCCCGTTCCCGCCGAGCCGGCGAAGAAGAAGCGCAGCATAGGCAAGACGATCCTCAGCATCGTCGTGGCCATCGCGGCCATCCTGTTCTGGAAGCTCGGCCTCCCGTACCTCACCGGCGAGGCGCCCGTCTCCGCCAAGGTCGGCGAGTGCGTGACGGTCACCGGCCCGGAGAACGACCCCGAGGTCGACACCAAGCCCTGCGGCGAGAAGGTCCCCGACCTCTACAAGGTCGTGAAGGTCATCGACGACACCTTCGACGTCGAGAAGTGCGGCGACGTGAGCGAGGTCGCGCTCGCGCAGCAGCTGGAGTCGTACAAGTTCGTGCTCTGCCTGAACCCCGTCAAGTGACGGACGCGTCCTTAGGCGTATGTGAGGGCCGGACCCGGCGGGGTCCGGCCCTCACTGCTTCTTGAGGACCTCGACCAGCGCGGAGACGCTGTGCTCCCCGTGCCCGGCCTCCACCGCGCGCTCCAGGAGCTCCTGGAACGGCTTGTGCCACGCCACGTCGAGACCGGCCTCCCTGGCGAACTCCTCGTCGCCGGCGGGCAGCAGCGTGCCGCCGACGGCCATCTCGTAGAGGGCGGCGAGGTCGGGGTCGTCCCCGAGGATGACCTTTTTGTCAGTGCCCGAGCGTGGGCGCGTCCAGCTGCGGCACCAGCCGCACCTCGGTCACCTTCACGTCCTTCGGAACGCCGAACGCCTCGACCATCACGCTGTTGCCGAGGTCGGTCACCTCCAGGGCCAGCCGCTCGGCTCCCACACGCAGGTCGAGCCTGACCCGCGGCTCACCCGAGAAGTCCGGCATGCGATACATGCGCGCCGGCGGGTAGTTCAGCTTCATCAGCCTGTTCCGCAGATCCGTGTACGAGGCCGCGCCCGTCCCCGAGAACGCTCTGCTGATACGCGCCTGGTGTCTCTGGGCGGCGCAGCTCTCTTCCGAGGACAGCGGCACGGGGTCGACGAGGATGGGCAGGGTGGTGTCGGGGGACGGCTCGGCCGCAGGCGCCGCGGCAGCGCTGTCGGAGACGTCCGGGGCACAGGACTGTGCGATGAGGTCCGCCATCTCGAGGAACCGCGACTCGAAGGGATTGGTCACCGAGGCGGCCTTGACCATGGGCGTCTGACCGGCGGTGGCTTGCTGCGCGCCGATGCCGGTCAGGAGGACGACGCCACCGAGCGCGGAGGCCAGCAGGGACTTCGAAAGGTGAATTGATCGCATGCCCATACCCTGCGGGCTGCGGATCACCGCCCGCTTGAGTACCCGTACTCAACCTCTGACGGAGAACCAGCTCACCGGCTGAGTCCGCCGCCCTTGACGCCGTCGACGAAGGCTCCCCACGCCGGCGCGGCGATGAGCAGGGCCGGTCCGGTGGGGTTCTTGCTGTCGCGGACGGGGACGAGGGGGAGGGCGTCGGCGACTTCGAGGCAGTTACCGCCGTCCTCGTTGCTGTAGGAGCTCTTGCGCCACGCAACGGAGCTCAGATCGATGGCTCGCACGATGCTTCCTCCAACGTCCGCGTGATGAACTTCCGTGAGTCGGCCGGGGAAAGGGCCAGGTCCCGGACGAGATCGTATCGGTGCTGGAGTCGGTCGACAGCGCCGGTTTCCTCGACGACTTCGCCAGAGTACGAGGTCTCCACCCAAGCCACCGTTCTGCCGTCCGTCGGCTTGAGGAACGTCACGTCCGTGTTCGCGAGGCCGTACAGGCCGGCTGAGTGCAGAACCACCTGGACGGTGACATTCCGGCGGTCGCTCATTGCGAGCAGATGCTCCAACTGCTCCTGCCACTCCGCCCGAACTGGCAGCGACGTGCGTAGAACCGTCTCCGACAGGATCGTTCGGAACGTGGGAGCGCTGTCTCCTTCGAGTAGTGCTCTTCGCCCTACGCGAGCCTCGACCTGCCGGGCCAGCGCGTCGCCCTCAAAGCCGCCGCCCCACCCCATCAGGGTGCGTGCGTACGCCCCCGTCTGGAGCAGACCTGGCATGACGTGGGGCGCGTAGTGCCAGAGGCTGATCGCTTCAGCCTCCAGCGCCATGTACGTCCGGTACCGCTCCTTGAACTGCGCCGGGTCCGCCAACGCCAGCTCCCACAGCACCAGCAGCATCCCCGACGTCCCGTAGTACGTGTCCAGGGCCTGGACGACCTCCGGGCCGCCCAGGGTCTCGCCCTTCTCCATCTTGGAGAAGAGGGACCAGTCCCAGCCCACCACCTCGCCCAGCCTCCGCAGGCTCTCGCCCCGCTCGGCCCGCAGCTTGCGCAGCTCCTCCGCGAACCGCTTGCGCGGTTCTTGGCTGCGGCCCGTCACCACCCGTCTCGCCGGCATCACGCGCTCCCTTGTGGAAGATGTGGAACTACCCGCGCGACGTGGGGAAGTACGGCCCTGCAGCGCTCATCGTTCCTCGGTCCCGGGTCCATTCTCGTAGTGCCCGGATCACAGAGGGTAATTCACGAGGACGGCGGGAATCCATGGAGTGCGGCGCTTTCATGTACGACAAAGTGGCTTGTGTGGTAGGGGAGTTCCGCGGCAGCATCGGCCCGTACGCCATGCTCCGGCCCGTCGGTGGCGGGCGGGAGTGGCAGGCCGATCCGGCGGCCCTGCGGCCGGCCACCCCGGCGGAACGGCTGAGCGCGGGTGTCAGCGCGGCCAACGCCCGGGCGCGTACTCGTACCCGTACCGTCGACCCGGACCGACCGCCCACACCCGTCCCCGACTGCGAGACCTGCGCCGCCCTGGCCGTCCAGCGCCGACAGGCGCGCGCCCTTTTCGACGGCAGCGCGGAGACGGACGCGAACGTCCTCCTCCGCCGTCACCTCTTGCAGGACCACGTCACCGCTTGAACGCGGACAGGGCCGGCTCGCGCACGTGAAGCTCGCCCAGCGGCGCCCGGGCGTTCGGCACGGAGACGGAACCGGAGCCGGAACCGGAACCGGAGTCGGAGCCTGACACCGGCGCCGGTGTGTTCCGGCGGATCTCCTCGACCCCCCGCCGCATCCCCACCCGCAGGCGCTTCGACAGGGGGCGTTCCACGCAGACGTGGATCAGCCAGGCCAGGACCAGCATCGCGGCCGTCACGGTCGCGACGAGGGGCAGCGGCGGGACGCGGTCGCGGAAGTGGTGGATCAGGGTGATGCCGATGGCCATGTGGATGATGTAGAGCGGGTACGTGATCGCTCCCGCGGTCTTCAGCCAGCGCCACTGGATCCGGTCCAGGTACCCGAGCGCGACGGCCGCGATCGCGAGGAAGCCGACCGCGATGACCAGACGCGCGGGCCAGGTCGGCAGCTGCTCGGAGAGGTGGAGGCCGAGGTTCATCCGCATCCGGCCGCGGACGTAGTGCTGGGCGATGAGGAACTGGACGCCGACGATGGCCCACAGCAGCATGGTCGGCCGGTACCGGTGCATCAGGTAGAAGGCGATGCCGGCGATGAAGTACGGCGCGTACTGCGGCATCGCGAAGAAGTGCAGGAGCCGGAAGTCGGTGGTCGGCGCGGCGATCGCGGCCAGGGTCCAGACTCCGCAGAAGAGTATGCAATTGCGATAGGTGACACCGCAGAGCACCACGATCGCGAAGAGCGCGTAGAACTTGAGCTCCACGAACAGCGTCCAGTACGAGTGGTCCACGTGTCCGACGCCGAGGCCGCCCTGCATCATGGTCAGGTTGATCAGGACGTCGCTCCACTGCTCCGTGTGCCGTAGCTCCTGCACCTCGGGCAGGAACCACAGGACGAGCGCGGTGAGCGCGATGCCGGCCCAGTACGCGGGGAACAGGCGGGACACCCGGGAGACGGCGAAGTCGCCGACCGTGCGTCCCCACACGCTCATGCAGATGACGAAGCCGCTCACGACGAAGAAGATCTCGACGCCGAGCCAGCCGAACAGCGCGACGGGCCGGAGCGCGGGGAACAGCTCGGCGGTGCTTCTGTCCCACGCCGAATTGAGCCCTATGTAGTGGTACAGCACCACCACCAGCGCCGCCGTGATCCGTATGCCGTCCAGCGCGAAGAGACGCGCGCCCGGTTCCTTTCCGCTGCTGGCTCGGCTGAAGCCCGGCATGACGGAGCCTTCCCTCGGGTGCATGTGCCTCAGGGACCGTACAGCCGCCGCACAGGATTCCCACAAGCAAATGTCGGGTGTCCTTGGTCACTCCGGCTCGGCGTGTCCGGGGGTGTAACCCCGCAGTAACCAAACGGACTTCGGCCTGTGATCGCAGTCACACTTTGAGGGGCTGGTTACGGCCAGGATGGCCAATTCCTCAATGCTGACAGCGGTCAAAAGGCCAACAAAGCGGGCCTCATTGTTCGGTGCTCAATAATTTCGTCGTGTACGACCACAAGTGGAAGATTGACGTTCCATTCCGGGCTCACCAAACTCTCCGACGGCAAGATCTGTCCGAAAGCATGGAGCTCGGGGGAGCCCATACATGGCGATTCACTCCATTCCGGTCATCAGCTATGACGAAATCCTTTCCGGTGACGTGACACCCGCGCACATCCTGGAAGCCCTCGCTGACACCGGCTACTTCTATCTCTCCGACCTTGACCAGGTCATATCTCCGCTTCTCTTCAAGTCGTTGCAAGACGTCTCGAAGAGCTTCTTCGACTCCCCGACGGAGTCGAAGCTGGAGTTCTACATCGGCGATTCCGACAATCACCGCGGCTATGTCCCCGTCACCGAACAGGGCGCCTACGGCGACGAATCCATCCGGACCTACGAGGCCTTCGACATCGGCTACGACGCCGAGCCGCTGCCGCCGAGCAGCAGCCTCGGCTTCGAACTCGTCGGACCGAACCGGTACCCCTCGCACATCGACGGCATGGCCGGCACCGCCGAGGCGTACTACGCGGCCAACTTCGAGATCTCCCGCCAGATCCTGCGGCTCATCGCGCAGGGAGTCGGGCAGGGCGAGGACCACTTCGACCCCTGGATCACCCGGCCCGCCTCGCAGCTGCGCCTGATCCACTACGTCCCCAACGACGTGCTCGTGAAGAGCGGCGACACGTCCATGGGCGCGCACACCGACTACGAGCTCTTCACGCTCATCCACCAGACCTCGCCCGGCCTGCTCGCCTACGACCGCGCCACCGAGACCTGGCGCAGCATGCCCGTCTTCAAGAACATGCTGCTCGTCATGGGCGGCGACATGCTCCAGTTCATCACCGGCGGAGAAGTGAAGTCGCTCCTGCACCGGGTCGTCACGACCGGCGAAGAGCGCTACAGCTTCCCCTTCTTCATGAATCTCGACTTCGAGACCGAACTGAGCGTCCTGCCGAAATTCGGGGAGAGCGACGAGCGGATCGTCGTGGGACACCACCTCCTCGGCCAGCTCTACCGCGACTTCCCGTACATCAAGGAGCGCGTCGACTCCGGAAAATGGCCCGTGGATTTCGAGATTCCGGACCGCAACGTCTTCGAGCAGCTGTGACCGGCACTCAGGGGAGTTTCTTCATGCAGGGCATCAGCGGGAAAAGAGTGCTGGTCACCGGCGGGGCGAGCGGAATCGGCCAGGCCACCGTCAGGCGGTTCGTCGAAGAGGGCGCACGCGTCGCGATCTTCGACCGTGACAAGCGCGCCATCGACGAAACGCTGGCGGCCATTCCGGAGATCGCCGTGGCGATCACCGTGGACGTCTCGGACGACGTCGCCGTGGCGCAGGCGTTCCAGGAGCTGGAGAAGACCTTCCCGCGCCTCGACGTGCTGATCAACAACGCCGGAGTCAGCGTCCGCCACGAGAGCTTCCGTTCGATCACGCCCGCGCAGTGGCGCGCCGTGATCGACACCAACCTCAACGGGGTCTTCTACGTCGCGAGCGAAGCCGTCCGGCGCATGGACGAGGGCGTGATCGTCAACATGTCCTCGATCAACGGCCTCGCCGCGTTCCCGCACTACGCGGACTACAACGCCTCCAAGGCCGGCATCCTCGCCCTCTCGCGCACCATGGCCGTCGAACTCGCGCCCAAGATCCGGGTGTTGGCTCTCGCTCCCGGCGCCGTGCTCACGCCCATGCAGCGGGCCGAGTACACCGACGAGATGCTCGACGAGGTCAACGCCAACATCCCGCTCGGCCGGCACGCCGACCCCTCCGAGATCGGGGGCTTCCTCGTCTACCTCGCCTCCGACGAGGCACGTTTCATGACCGGTCAGCACTACATCGTCGACGGCGGCGAGACTGCGAGGGCAGCCCTGTGACCCGTACCACCACCCACGTTCCCATGCCGACGGTCGACATCTCCTCCTGGTCGGAGGCGATCCGGCGGTTCGCCGTCCGCGCCAACCCCTACCGGGAGTTCGAGCGCACGGCCGCGCACGCCGAGGAGGCGCTCGCCACCCTGGAGCACGACGACGTCCGCGCCCTGCTCGACTTCAAGCGCAAGGGCGGCCCCGGCGGACGCCTGCTCATACGCGACGGCGCGATCGACCCCGACCTGATGCCCACCACGGAGTCCACGGAGGACATCGAGAACGGGAAGGGCACGTACTACAGCGAGTTCACGCTGATCATGCTCGGCAAGCTGCTCGGC
This sequence comes from Streptomyces sp. NPDC058579, assembly GCF_042718575.1. Lineage (NCBI taxonomy): Bacteria > Bacillati > Actinomycetota > Actinomycetes > Kitasatosporales > Streptomycetaceae > Streptomyces > Streptomyces sp. NPDC058579. Next base: position 1,725 of record NZ_JBHXPI010000028.1, on the reverse strand, counting down.
GAGCCCTTCAGCTACAGCCAGGAGCGGAACGGCGCGATCATCCACAACGTGCGCCCGGCCAAGCTCAACGAGTCCAACATCTCCTCGGACAGCTCGGCCGTCATCCTCGACCTGCACAACGAGAACATCTACCACCCGGTCCAGCCCGACTACCTGATGCTCAGCGGGCTCCGCCGCGACCCGTCCGGGGTCGCCAAGACGCTCGTGATCGGGGCGGACGAGATCCTGCCCCTGCTGAGCGCCGAGGACATCGCCACGCTCTCCGAGTTCCAGTTCCGTACGAGCGTCGACTACAACTTCGGCAACAGCGACGCCGAGCGCGGCAACGGCCCCGCGATCCGCGTCCTGTTCGGCGACCCGGCCTCGCCGATGATCGCGTACGACGACGAGTACATCGCCGGTACGAACCCCCGCGCCCAGGCGGCCCTCGACCGGCTGCGCGTGATCCTGCACGAGAACATGTACGCGGTCGACCTAGGGCCAGGGGAGACCCTGCTGCTCGACAATCTCAAAACCGTCCACGGCAGAACGGCGTTCAAGGCACGCTACGACGGGACCGACCGCTGGCTGCAGCGCCTGTTGGTCTCGCGTGACCTGCGCCGTGCCGAGATGCTGCTCGGCGACACGCAGCGGACCGTGACGTGGAACTACGAGCCGGGGAAGTTCTATGGATACGTCGACTACCGATGAGCGTGCCGCTCCTCTGGACGACAGCAAGGCCGAGAAGGGGCGCGACCGCGTCGCTCTGCTGGCGATCTTCGCGATCCCGCTGATCTGGGGCATCGGCTTTCCGCTGACGCACAACGCCGTGGCGGTGGTCGACCCCGGTCTGTACGCGTTCGCCCGCTCGCTCGTCGCGACGCTGGCGCTGCTGCCGTTCGCCCTCCCGGTCGCGCTGCGCGCCAGCCGCAAGGCGCTCCTCGGCGGGCTCGTGCTCGGCCTGTTCAGCGCGCTCAACATCGTCAGCCAGAGCTACGCGCTGCACTATCTGTCGTCGGCCAGCACGGCGTTCTGCGTGACGATGTGCATCGTCTTCATCCCCTTCGTCTCGGCCGCGCTCGGCCAGGGGTGGCCCTCGAAGGTGGACCTCGCCTCGGTGGTCGTCGGTGTCGTGGGCGCCTTCATCGTGCTCGGGCCCGACCTCGACGACATCTCCGTCGGCTACCTGTGGGGCGGGCTCGCCGCCTTCGCCATCGCGATGACCATCTCGATCATCGGGAAGCTGACGTCCGAGCCCGAGTCGGGGCAGGTCGACCGGCTGGCCCTGGGCTTCTTCCAGGTCCTGTTCGGCACGCTCGCCCTGCTGTACTTCCCGTTCGCGCGGGACCTCGCGCCGCTGACCGAGACCAGGGTGTGGATCGCGATCGTCTTCATGGGCGTCATGTCGACCGCCCTGGCGATCTACCTCCAGACCCGCTTCCAGCGGCGCGTCGGCAGCGCGCGGACGTCGGTCATCTTCAACCTCGACCTCGTGTTCGCCAGCCTCTTCGGGCTCGTCAACCGCGAGTCGCTGAACCTGTCGCAGATCTTCGGCGGCGCGGTCATCTTCCTCGCGTCGATGCTCGAAAGCCTGCGGGACATGTGGATCAAGGCGAGGACGAAGGGGAAGGGCGGCGACGGCGGTCGCATTCCCGCCCAGTCGGCGTCGGACCAGGCGCCGTAGCCGGTACGGGGGCCATTACCGGGGCCTTCACATAGGTCGGGCCGGGCTGTCTCAACAGCCCC